>DATKCH010000100.1:0-6036 GCA_035513295.1 Longimicrobiales bacterium | reverse complement strand
GGATAGTCCTCGCGGAACGTTTGGAGTCCGCGCAGATCCCCGGGGCGGACGCGGTTCGTGTTCTTCACCTCCACGGCCCAGAACCCGTCGGGTCCGTAGACGACGAAGTCCACTTCCACGCCCGAGCGCGTCCGCCAGGTGGACAGCTCCAGGTCGGCCTTCGAGTAGGCGAGCCACGCGCGCAGATGCTGCGCGACGAGGCCCTCGAGGGCGGCTCCGTCGATTTCCCCCGGCCGGTCCAGCGGTCCCGCGGGGCGCAGGGATCGGAACACGCCCGCGTCGTACAGATAGAGCTTCGGGTGGGCGGCCGTGCGGCGCTTCGCCCTGCGCGTGAAGACGTCGAGGCGGAACGCCAGTAGCAGGTCCTCCAGCACCTCCAGGAAGCCGGCGACGGTCTTGCGCTTCGCCTGGGTCTCCCGCGCGACGGCGGACACGTTGAGGACGGCGCCGTGGGAGAAGCTCACCGCCTCCAGGAAGCGCGCGAACTGGCCCAGGTTGCGAACTACGCCCTCCGCCTTCACCTCCTGCTCGAGGTACAACCCGACGTACGCGCGCAAAACATCGCCCGGATCGGGCGCGCTCACGACCAGGGGGAGGAGGCCGTACTCGAGCGCGGAGTCCAGGTCGAAGCGAGGCCATTCGGCGCCCATGAACGGGTGCATGGAGCGGAGGACGGCCCGTCCCGCCAGCAGGTCCACCCCCCCGCGGCGCAGCTTGCGAGCGCTCGATCCGGTGAGGATGTATCGCCGGGCTGGCCCCCGTTCGATGAGGTCGTGAACCACGTTGAGGAGTTCGGGGACGCGCTGGACCTCGTCGATCACCACGTCCCGCTGATCGACGGGCGCGGCGAGGACGAGCTCCCGCAGCCGCTCCGGGTGCGCTTCCATCGTCCGGTAGTCATCCGGCCGCAGGAGGTTCACCCACAGGGCATCCGCCAGATTCGCCTGCAGCCAGGTCGTCTTCCCCGTACCTCGAGGGCCGAACAGGAAGAAGCTGCGCTCCGGCAGCCGTAGAAATCGAGGTACCAAGTCCATTATGAGACGCAAAATGGACTTGGCTATGCCAGATCGTCAAGGTCGATCGCTGAGTGCTCACGCATCCGAGGGGTCGAGCTGTGCCGCCCGCGCCTCTTCACGATGCGCCAGAACACCTCGCGGACCGCCTCCGCGTCGAGCCCATGCTCCGTCGCGAGCTCGGCCGCCGACCGGACGACGGCGGCTTCCCTCCCCAGATCGAACAGCTCGTCCCCGCCCTGGCTCTTGTGCCGCCCGGCGGCCTCCGCCAAGCGGATCCGGCGAGCCAGCAGCTCGGTCAGCGCGGCGCTCGTGGCGTCGGGAGCGCTGACCCCGGGCGGGACCTGGATCGTGGCGGCGGCGGCGGTCGTGATCGGGCTCTTCGCGATCTGTCAACGGAGGGCTCTGCCGGCGTAATGACCGCCCGGCGGCCTCACCGAGCCCGCAGAGACTTGGGACGTTCCTCGGGTAGTCGGCTGGCGTCTACGTAGACCATGGGCCCCGCATACGTCATCGCCACCGGAATCTGGGTTGCACGCGGGCGCAACGTTGGGGCGCAAGCATGGGAACCCCAACGGTGAGTCGGGCCATGAACATTGTCGGAAGTCATAGCGCACGACGATTCGCGGGTGGCGCCGCTGCCCTCGTCCTGGTTGGAAGCGCTCTGAGTGGCTGTGGAGCCGCGCGCACGGCGCTTCGATACGGTGAGCTCGAGACGCTTTCCGAACTCAGCGAATCCGTTTTCCTCGAGCTACGCTCGGATGCTCCCGCAACCGTCTACGTCGCCGAGGGCTCGACGGCGGGCCGGGACGTATCGATTCGATCAACGCTCGAGCGCGATCTCGTGGCTGTTGGCTACAGGCTGGTCGATGACCCCGGCGAGGCCACCTACCTCATGCAGATCAACCATCGGAGCCTGGCCGAAACCGAGCTCGGCGACGGCGATAGGCTGGGCGACGCGGTGAGCGGGGCTTTCGCCGCGGGAGTCGCCGCCGGACTGGCGGCCGATGTCCTCGGCGCCGGTTCCCGAGGCTCGGAGGGCGTGGCGCTCGGCGTCGGTTTGATCGGCTTCCTCGTGGACTCGAAGGTGAAGCACGTCGCCCACACTCTGACGACCGATCTCCTGGTTACGGAGACGATGAGGGAGGCCGGCAAGGAGCCCGCGCGGAGGCGTCACCAGATCACCGTCGTGAGCGGTGCGTCCAAGGTGAATCTCGGGCTGGATGAGGCCATGCCCGCGATCGTAAGAAGTCTGAGCACGTCGCTGTCCGGGCTGTTGCCGGCGCGGGGCGCAAACGGGAAACGAGCTCCGCTGGCGGCCGGATCCGGGTGACGGAGCCACCGGAGGGCGGAGCGCGGTGCGCTCGAGTGGGAAGTCCGTCGCGACCGGCCCGAAGGTGCGGCCCACCCTTACGGGCTCCGCGCCAGGGCTCGCCCCACCCCTACTTCCACCCCGAGCCGCACCGTGAACGGCGGCTGGTAGCCGATCTCGGCGCCGAACGCCTCGCGCTCGCCGACCTGGTTGGCGACGATCTGCTCGTAGGTGGCGAACGGCGAACCGCGCGCGGCGTTGAAGCGGCGCTGGTCGACGCGCACGGCGGACTGCGGGTTGCCGACGTGCAGAAGGTCGAGCACGACGCGGCCGGCGGGGATCCACCCGGCGGCCCCTCCGGCGCCTCCGGCGCCGCCCGCTACTCCGGAGCCGCCCGCACCGCCCACCACACCGGACCCGGCCGCCCCACCCGCCCCGCTCCAGTCGTAGCGCACCCGGAAGCTCAGGTCCCACAGCGCGGGCGTGCGTCCCTCCGAGCCGCGCGGCGCAAGGAACAGCGGCGTGTTGAAGCCGCCCGGGACGCGCCCGAACTCGCTCAGCGGCGTCCCGCTCGCGACCACCAGCGTCGTCCCGAAGCCCAGCCCCCCCCAGGCGTCCACGCTGCCCAGCAGCTTGAACACGTGCGGGCGGTCGTTGGGCAGCGGCCCGTCGGCGTTCTCCGCCTGCGCGGGGAAGTACGTGAGCATGTCGTTGTTGGGCCCGAAGCTGCCGCCGCGCAGCCCGCCGGCGTCGGCGGCCAGCAGCCCCGGGTAGTTCCCCTCGTTGCGCGACAGGACGTAGGACGCGAGCAGCGCGTGGCGCGCGCCGCGGTGCCGCACCGACGCCTCCAGCGCCTCGAAGGTGCGGGTCGAGCGCGGCAGGTGGTCGAGCGGCCCGAAGCCGGGGTTGCCGCCCGTGAACGCGCCGTCGGGGCGGAACGCCGACGTGACGCTGCGGCGCAGGACCCTGCGCACCCCGCGTAGCGCGACGCCGGTGCGGTCCCCGACGGCGGCCTCCCAACCCGCGACGAGCTCGTCGTGGTGCTCGCCCCGGAGGCCGTCCACGCCGCCGCGGATCTCGTCCGGGGTCGCGAACACGGTGACCGAGTCGGGCGCGCCGCCGGCGAGCGGATCGGAGAGGAAGACCTCCTGGCGCTGGTCGAAGCCGGCGAGCGCGAGGGTCGACCAGTACAGCGGCAGCTGCTGGTAAAAGCGTCCGGCGTGCGCGAACAGCTTGTGGCGGGCGCCGGCGTCGGGCCTGTAGACGACGCCCACGCGCGGCTGGATCTGGTCGGTCAGGCGCTGGCCCACGCCGCCCCCCTGGTCGATCAGGTACTGGCCGTCCCAGCGCAGTCCCGCGTTCACCGTCACCTGGCGTACGGGCGTCCAGGAATCCTGGACGTACGCCGTCGCGACGCGGTTGCGGACCGTGACGTCCTGGCGGAAGAACGTGACCTCCCAGCGGTCCGCCGCGGTCCGGATGATCTGCCCGGGGTTCTCCTCGATGCGCACGTCGAGCCGGTTGTCCTGGTACTCCAGCCCGCCCTTCAGCACGTGGGCGCCGAGGCGCGTTTCCGCGGAAACGCGGACCCCCGTGCGCGCGCTGCGGATGCGCTGGTCCGTGGCGTTGCCGCCGGACAGCACGATCTGCGGCGCGCCGGTCCGGTCGATGGAGGCCGGCTCGGAGCGGCCGAGCTCGGTCGCGCCCTCGACGTCCTCGCGGCCCGAGTGCCGCGACAGCGAGCCGCGCAGCAGCAGGTCGCCGCCTCCCCGCCAGGTGGCGTGCAGCGACGCGTTCACGCCGCCGTCTCGGTGCCGGCTCAGGATCGGGTCGGGGTTGAGCAGCCGGACGGTGCCGGAAGGCGGGCTCACGACGCGGCCGGTGGAGGGATCGCCGAACACCGAAAGCGCGACGTCCCAGGCGCGCCCGGCGCGCCAGTCCAGTCGGGTCGCGAACACGTGATGGGTGGCGGTCTCCTCCTCCACCCCCAGCCCGGCGAGCCCCACGTCGGCGCGCGAGAACGTCGGGTTATAGGCGGCGAAGGCCGCCAGCCGGCCGGCCAGCAGCGGCCCGCCGACGCTGAACCCGACGTCGTAGTCGGCCGCGTCGGTGCGCGCCGCCACGCCGGGCTCGGGCCGCGCGCTGGCCGCGACTCCGTCGCCCGACCAGTACGCGAACGCGGACGCGCCGGCGGAGGAGGAAGCCGAGCGGGTGACGACGTTGATGATTCCCCCCAGCGCGTGCCCGTACTCGGCCGCGTAGCCGCCCTGGACCACCTGCACCGCCTCGACCACGTCGAACGGCAGCGACGTGAACGCGCGCCCGCGGTACAGGTCGGTGACGTTCACGCCGTCGATGTAGTAGGCGTTCTCCAGCCCGGTCGCCCCGGCGACGTTCACCGGGTCGTCGTAGAAGCTCTCGTTGGCGAGCGGGAGCAGCGACAGGAACGAGGCGAAGTCGCGGCCCGCGGGCAGCCGCTCCAGCTCGGCGGCCGAGAGCTCGGCGGCGATCGCGGTGCTCGTGGGGTCGATCGCCGGACGGCGCGCGTCGACGCGCAGCGGCTCCATCGCCACGGGCGCCGGCGCGAGCACGGACGGGGGCAGGCCCGTGGTGGCCCCGAGCCCGACGCGCACCCCCTCGTAGACGACCCCGCGGTACCCGAGCGCGCGCACCTCGACCCGGTAAATGCCTACGGGGAGGAACGCGACCCGGTACGCGCCGCGCGCGTCGGTGGACGCGGCGAGGTCGGCCAGCAGCGCGTCGGAGGCGACGAGGACTGTGGCCCCCGTCATGCCCCTGCCGTCCGCGTCCAGCACCCGGCCCGCGAGCGCACCCGTCGCGTCCTGGACCGCCGCGGCCGGCACCGCGGCGAACGCGGCGAGGACGAGGGAGGCCATTGCGGCGCGCCCGGACCGGGCCGCGGCCGTCCGCCCCCGCGGCGAGCGCGCGGGGCGTGCCGCCCGGCGTCCGGCTCCGCTCCTCACTCCTCCGACGCCGCCACCTCCCGCGGCGCCGGCACCTCCAGCTCGAACCCCGGATAGACCTGGCCCGTCCCCGGGCTCGGGTCGACGAACGACATGCTCTGGCGGTACATCAGCTCGAGCGACGGCGGGGGGTAGATCGCGTCCACCTCGGGCCCGCTCATGCCGTGCGAGGCCACGCGGCGGCGCGGGTTCCAGTCGGCTCGGGCGGGATCGTCGGTGCACACCATCTCCTGCATCATCCCGTTGTCCTCGTGGAGCAGCAGGTGGCAGTGGTGCACCCACCTGCCGGTGAAATCCAGGAAGCGCGAGCGGAAGACGACGCGGCCGCCGTTGCGCGGGATCGGCACGGTATCCATCCAACGTGGCTGCGGCAGGACGTTGTGCAGGACGCCGTTCTCGTCCGGGATGTCGATGCGGATCACCCACATCGGGTTGATGTGGATGTGGAAGGGGTGGTCGTTGCCGCGCGCGGTAATCCCGAAACTCGGGTCCCCGGCGTTTCGCCGCTGCCCCTCCGCGCGCGAGATCGGCGCGGCCTCCAAGTGGGCGTTGAAACTGCCCGGCTGGGGGACCTTGTCGGTATCCGTGTGGGCCCACAGGGAGAGCGAGTTGTTGTAGAGCACCCACTCCTCGGCCGTCCCCACGAGCACCTTCGACTGGTCGCCGTGGCCCGGGAGGAACTTGACCGGCGGGCCCGGGTCGGGGTTCGCCGCGAGGTCGAAGCGGG
>DATKCH010000099.1:0-34392 GCA_035513295.1 Longimicrobiales bacterium | reverse complement strand
GGGCTCGGCGCAGCTGCCGAGCGGGGTGGAGATGGTGATGCCGGGCGACAACGTGCAGATGGAAGTGGAGCTGATCATGCCGATCGCCATGGACAGGGAGCTGCGCTTCGCGATCCGCGAGGGCGGCCGCACCGTCGGCGCAGGCGTCGTCACCGAAATCATCGAGTAGGGACCCGACCATGGCATCAGGCGGAAAGATCCGGATCAGGCTGAAGGCGTTCGATCACGCGGTGATCGACCAGACGGCGTCCGACATCGTGCGCACGGCGGAGAAGACCGGTGCGACGGTGAGCGGCCCGATCCCGCTTCCGACCCGGGTGCAGCGTTGGACCGTCCTGCGCTCGCCGCACGTCGACAAGAAGAGCCGGGATCAGTTCGAGCTCAAGACGCACAAGCGCGTCATAGACATCCGGGACTCGAGGCCGCAGACGGTGGATGCGCTGACCAAGCTGGATCTGCCGGCCGGCGTGGACGTGGAGATCAAGGTCGACTGATGAAGGCGATTATCGGCAAGAAGCTGGGCATGACCCAGATCTTCGACGACGAGGGGGCGCTGATCCCCGTCACGGTCGTCGAGGCCGGTCCGTGCCCGGTGGTCCAGGTGAAGAACGTGGAGTCGGACGGGTACGACGCGATCCAGGTGGGGTTCGGAGAGCGCAAGGCGAAGCGTACGACCAGGGCCGAGGCCGGCCACGCCGCGAAAGCTGGCCTGGAGGTCACGCCGCGCACGCTCAGGGAGTTCCGACTCGCGGAGCCGGGCGAGTACGAGGCGGGACAGGAGCTCACCGTCGGGCAGTTCGAGGCCGGAGACAAGATCAAGGTGACCGGGACGACGCGCGGTCGGGGGTTCCAGGGCGTGGTCAAGCGTCACGGCTTCCGTGGCCGCCCGGCGTCGCACGGGCACCCCAAGTCGCGCATCCCGGGCTCCCTGGGGCCCGGTACCGATCCGTCGCGCGTGATCAAGGGCAAGAAGCTACCGGGCCAGATGGGCAACGTGCGCCACACCGAGCGGAGCTGCCGCGTGGTCCGCGTGGACGGCGAGCGCAACCTGCTCTTTATCCGTGGCGGCCTGCCGGGCTCGCGCAACGGCGTTCTGTTCATCCGCGAGGCGTAGGCGAGCGATGTACGAGGCACCAGTCCTTACGGCGGAAGGCGAGAAGGCGAAGGGCAAGGCCCGCAGCCTGCCCGACTCCGTCTTCGACGGGACGATCCACGAGGCCGTGATGTGGCAGGCCGCGAAGGCCTACCTCGCCAACCAGCGGAAGGGCAACGCGTCCACGCGCAACCGCTCGCGTGTGGCGGGCGGCGCCCGCAAGCCGTGGCGTCAGAAGGGCACCGGCCGCGCCCGCCAGGGCACGATTCGCGCCCCACAGTGGCGCGGAGGCGGCGTCGTCTTCGGTCCGACGAACGAGCGCAATCACCGGCAGGAACTGCCCCGGAAGGTGCGCAGCCTGGCCCGTCGCTCGGCGCTGAACGCGCGCGCCGACGCAGGGCAGGTGTTCGTCTTCGAATCCCTCGCGCTCGAGGCGCCGAAGACGAAGCGCGTCATCGCCCTGTTGGAGGGGGCCGGCGCGGAGGGCAACGTCCTCATCCTGACGCACGGGCACGCCCCGACCCTGCACCGGTCGGCGCGCAACATTCCGCAGGTGCGGGTCGTGGTCTTCGGACAGGAGTCAGCCTACGACGTGCTCTGGTCGGATGCGGTCCTGATCGAGTCGTCGGCCCTGGAGGCGGTGGCCGAAGCGGCAGATGCCGCGCGCCCGGCCGCCGCGGCGAGGTCCGCTGCGGCGAAACCCGCCGTCGGGACCGAGCCCGAGAGCGATGCGAAGCCAGGGGCCGAAGGCGAACCCGAGGCGAAGGCGAAGCCCGAGGCGAAGCCGAAGCTCACGACGAAGGCGAAGCCCAGGGCCGAGGCGAAGTCGAAGTCGAAGGCGAAACCGAAGGCCAGCGCGAAGGCGAAGGCGACGCCCAGGGCCGAGGCGAAGTCGAAGCCGAAGGCCAGCGCGAAGGCGAAGACGAAGGCCAAGGCCGACGCGGACGACGCCGCCCGGGAGGAGAAGGACGATGGCTGAAGCGCGGGACGTGATCATCCGGCCCGTGGTCACCGAGCAGACGATGCTCATGGGCGGCGGGCAGTTTTCCGGGACCGAAGGCGCGGCGAACGCCTACGTGTTCATCGTGCGCCGTGACGCGAACAAGATCGAGATCCGCAAGGCGGTCGAGTCCCTGTTCGACGTGAAGGTCGATGCGGTCAGGACGATGAATTACCGCGGGAAAGCCCGGAGGGTGGGGCGGATTCCGGGCAAGCGGGCGGCCTACAAGAAAGCCGTCGTGCGACTTGCCGCGGGCGAGTCCATCGACGTGTACGAGGGGGTCTGATGCCGCTCAAGAAATTCAAGCCGGTCACGCCCGGCCAGCGCTTCCGGTCGGTCGGGGCGAGCGACGTCATCACCCGCGAAGAGCCGGAGCGGTCGCTGACGGAGTCGTTGCGCAAGAAAGGCGGCCGCAACCACCACGGCCGGATCACGACGCGGAGGCGCGGTGGCGGGGCGAAGCGCCGCTACAGACGCATCGACTTCAAGCGCGACAAGGTGGGCGTGCCGGGCCGAGTGGCGGAGATCGAGTACGATCCGAATCGTTCGGCCAACATCGCCCTGATCCATTACGCGGACGGAGAGAAGCGCTACATCCTGCATCCGAAGGGGCTGAGGCAGGGCGCGGAGGTCACGTCCGGCCCCGGCTCTGACATCCGCATCGGCAACGCCGTCCCGCTGCGCGAGGTGCCGCTGGGGACCGTGGTCCACTGCGTCGAGATGAAGCCCGGCAAGGGCGCGCAGATGGTCCGGTCCGCCGGCGTGGGTGCCCAGCTCGTGGCGAAGGAAGGCGAGTTCGGGACGTTGCGCCTGCCGTCCACGGAGGTGCGCATGGTGCGGCTGTCGTGCATGGCGACGATCGGCGAGGTCGGCAACACCGACCACGAGTTGCAGGTGCTCGGCAAGGCCGGCGCGGCACGCTGGCGCGGGCGGCGGCCGAAGGTCCGGGGCGTGGCCATGAATCCCGTCGACCACCCGCTCGGGGGCGGTGAAGGAAAGGCATCCGGCGGACGACCGCCGGTCACCCCATGGGGCAAGCGCGAAGGCAAGAAGACGCGCAAGAAGAACAAGGCATCCAACCGCTACATCGTGCGCGGCCGCAAGCGCGGCAAGGCCACGAAGTAGAGCGAGCCGACCATGTCGCGATCCGTAAAGAAGGGCCCGCACATCGACGAGAAGCTCCTCCTGAGGGTGGAGGTGATGAACTCGCGCAACGAGAAGAAGGTCGTGAAGACCTGGGCGCGGGCATCGACCATATCGCCGGAGTTCGTGGGCCACACCATCGCGGTCCACAACGGCAACAAGCACGTGCCGGTGTACGTGACCGAGAACATGGTGGGCCACAAGCTGGGCGAGTTCGCCCCGACGCGGCTGTTCCGCGGTCACGGCGGCAAGCTCGCGGACAAGCGTTCGAGGGTGAAGTAGCATGGAAGCGCGCGCCACAGCCCGGTACGTCCGCCAGAGCCCGCGGAAGATGCGCCTCGTTGTCGACCTGATCCGGGGCAAGAACGTGGGCGAGGCCTACGCGATCCTTCAGCACTCGAAGAAGCGCGCCGCCAGGATGGTCGACAAGACGCTGCGGTCCGCGGTGGCGAACGCCGTGGAGCGGGCGTCCACCGACGGGGTCTCCCTGGACGTGGACGACCTCGTTGTGGCCGAGGCCTTCGTCAACGAGGGGCCGCGGCTGCGCCGGTGGCGCGCCGCGGCGATGGGCCGGGCCGCGCCGAGGCGGAGCCCGCTGGCCCACGTGACCGTCATCGTGAACGGCGGGGAGTAGTGTGCGCTCAGACCCAATCGCCATGAGGCCGTAAGGTATGGGACAAAAGGTCCACCCCCGGGGTTTTCGCCTCGGCATCGTGAAGCAATGGAAATCCCGATGGTTCACGTCGGGCAGCTTCGGCGACCTCCTGACCGAGGACGAGACGATCCGGCGATACTTGCACCGGCGCATGGCCCACGCTGCCATCTCCGAGGTGACGATCGAGCGGAAGCCGCAGAAGATCGTCGTGACGATCCACACCGGCAGGCCCGGCGTGGTCATCGGCAAGCGCGGCGCCGAGGTGGACAAGCTCAGGGATGAGCTGGGGCACCTCACCAGCAGCGACGTGTCGATCAACGTCGAGGAGATCAAACGGCCGGAGATCGACGCACAGCTCGTCGCGGACAACGTCGCGCACCAGCTCACGCAGCGGATTTCCTTCCGCCGCGCGATGAAACGCGCGGTGCAGTCGGCGATGCGCTCGGGCGCGGAGGGGATCAAGATTCAGTGCGGCGGCCGGCTGCAGGGCGCCGAGATCGCGCGCACGGAGGGCTATAAGGAGGGTCGCGTCCCGCTGCACACGCTGCGCGCGGACATCGACTACGCGCTGTCCACGGCCAAGACCACGTACGGCACGATCGGCGTGAAGGTCTGGATCTTCAAGGGCGAGGTCGTCGAGGACCGGCGCGGGCGCACGTACTCGACGGACCGGGCCTAGTGTATAGCGCGCCCGCTGACGGCGCGCCGGAAACGAGGAAGACGTTCGGATGCTTGCTCCGAAGCGGATCAAATACCGGAAGCAGTTCAAGGGGCGGATGCGCGGGCTGGCTCGCCGCGGCAACTACGTCGCGTTCGGCGAGTGGGGGCTGCAGACCATCGAGCCGGGGTGGATCACGAACCGCCAGATCGAGGCGGCGCGTGTCGCCATGACGCGTCACATCAAGCGTGGCGGCAAGGTGTGGATCCGCATCTTCCCCGACAAGCCGGTCACGAAGAAGCCGGCCGAGACGCGTATGGGGAAGGGCAAGGGCAATCCGGAGCTCTGGGTCGCGGTGGTGAAGCCGGGGCGCATCATGTTCGAGCTGGAGGGCGTGAGCGAAGAGGTCGCGCGGAGGGCGCTGCAACTGGCGTCCGCCAAGCTGCCCGTCAAGACCAAGATCCTGTCGCGCTCCGAGGGAGGCGAAGGATGACCGCCGACGAGATCCGCGACCTGAGCGACGACGAGATCGCCGGCGTCATCTTGGAGAAGCGTGAGGCGCTGTTTCGGCTGCGCTTCCGGTCCGCCTCGCAGTCGATCGAGAGGCCGTCGGAGCTTCGCACCCTGCGCCGGGACGTGGCGCGGCTGAAGACCGTCCTGCGCGAGCGGGAACTGGCGAATGGCTGAGGATACGATGGAGCAGAACGAAGGCCCGGGCCGGAAGGCGCGCCAGGGAACCGTCGTGAGCGACCGCATGGACAAGACGGTCGTCGTGGCGGTCGTGCGCCGAACGGCGCATCCCCTGTATGGGAAGATGATCAAGCGCACGAAGAGGTACTCCGCGCACGACGAGCAGAACGAAGCTCGCGTGGGCGATATCGTCCGTATCGTGGAGACGCGTCCGCTGTCGCGCACGAAGCGCTGGCGGGTCGCCGAGGTACTCGAGCGCGCAGAATAGCGGGGGCGGGCGATGATCCAGCAGGAGTCGATGCTACGCATCGCGGACAACTCGGGCGCGAAGAAGGCGAAGTGCATTCGCGTGCTGGGCGGGTCCAAGCGCCGGTACGCGCGCGTCGGCGACATCATCGTCGTGGCGGTGAAGGATGCGTTGCCGAACGGCACGGTGAAGAAGGGGGAGGTGGCCCGCGCCGTCGTGGTCCGGACTTCCAAGGAGACGCGGCGGCGGGACGGGAGCTACATCCGGTTCGATGACAACGCCGCGGTGATCATCAACGACGCCGGCGAGCCGCGGGCCACGCGCATCTTCGGCCCCGTCGGGCGCGAGCTGCGCGAGCGGCGGTTCATGAAGATCGTCTCGCTCGCGCCGGAAGTGATCTGACGATCATCACCGCAAGAGGAGTTCGAGGGGAGAACGCACGATGCCAGGGTTGAGGACGCGCCGCGCGACGCGCGGAAAGAAGGCCGAGGGCCGCCAGAAGGTCCACGTCAGGCGGGGCGACCGCGTGCGCGTGATCCGCGGCAACTTCCGCGGCCTCGAGGGCACCGTCCTGCGCGTGCTCACGACCGAGAACCGGGTCGTCGTGGAGGGGGTGAACCAGCGCATCCGCCATCAGCGGCCCTCGCCCACCAACGAGGAGGGCGGCCGGATCACCTTCGAAGCGCCGATTCACGCCTCGAACGTGATGCTGATCGACCCGTCGACCAACGAGCCGACGCGCGTCAGGAAGAGGGGCGCCGGCAAGGACAAGGAGCGGATGTCGGTTCGCAGCGGCAAACCGATCCCGAAGCCGAGCTGAGCGCGGCACCGGTCGCGCCAGCGGATTGAGCGATGAAGCCGAGACTGAAGCAACACTACGAAAACCGGGTGCGTCAGCGCCTGACCGAGCAGTTCGGGTACTCGAACCAGTTCCAGGTGCCCGCGCTCGAGAAGATCGTCCTGAACGTCGGCCTGGGTGAGGCGTCGCGGAACCCGAAGCTGCTGGACTCCGTGGTGGAGGAACTGCAGACGATCACGGGCCAGCGCCCCATCATCACGCGCGCACGCAAGTCGATCTCGAACTTCGGGCTGCGCGAGGGCATGCCCGTGGGCGTGAAGGTCACCCTGCGGCGCGAGCGGATGTACGAGTTTCTGGATCGTTTGATCAACGTGGTGATCCCGCGCGTGCGCGACTTCCGCGGACTCAACACGCGGGCCTTCGACGGGCGCGGCAACTATTCGGTCGGCGTGCGGGAACAGATGATCTTCCCGGAGATCGACTACGACGAGGTCGTCGAAGTGCACGGCATGGACATCGTGATTGTGACCACGACCGACAAGGATGACGAAGCCCTGGCCCTGCTGAGGGAGTTGGGCTTCCCGTTCCGGGGAGAGACGCCGGTGGTGGTTTCCGGCGAGGACATTCCCGGTCCGACGGAGGAGTAGGCTACATGGCACGGAAGGCTCTGGTCCAGAAGTCACGGCGCAAGCCCAAGTTCACGGCGCGTGCGTACAACCGGTGCAACCGTTGCGGGCGCGCGCGCGCGTACCTGCGCAAGTTCGGCCTGTGCCGGATCTGCTTCCGGGAACAGGCGCTCGCGGGAGAGATTCCCGGCGTCCGCAAGGCCAGCTGGTGAGCTGGAAGGCCCTCTCGCCGGTCCGACTGAACCAGCGTCGGGCGCGAGGGTAGCAGGTTCGATCGCGGGTGCCGGGCGGCCCCGCTCCGTTTCCTACAAGTCCGGCCGCCGAGCCGGATACTATAGGAGCAGCAATCCGCCATGATGACGGATCCCATCGCCGACATGCTCTCCCGCGTCCGCAACGCATCGCGCGCGGGCCACAAGAGGGTCGATGTGCCGGTGTCGAAGCTGAAGACCGAAGTCGCGCGCATCCTGCGGGACAACCACTTCATCCACGACTACAAGCTGCTGGACGACGGGCGTCACGGCGTGCTTCGGCTGTACCTGAAGTACTTCGAGGACCAGCCGGTGATCCGCAACATCGAACGAGTGTCGCGGCCCGGGCGGCGAACCTACGCCGGGGTCGACGACCTGAAGCCGGTCCGGGCGGGGATGGGGATCGCGATCCTGTCCACGTCCCGGGGCGTCATGTCGGACAAGGAGGCGCGCGCGGAGAACGTGGGCGGCGAAGTCATGGCCCTGGTCTGGTAGGGGATAGGACAATGTCGCGAATCGGAAAGATGCCCGTGGTGATTCCGTCCGGAGTCACGGTGGACATAGAAGAGGGCCTGGTGCGCGTGAAGGGCCCCAGGGGCGAGCTGACGCAGACGCTGCGGCCGGAAGTTTCGCTCGCCCTCGAGGACGGCGAGCTCACGGTCACGCGCGAGTCCGACGCCAAGCCGCATCGGGCGCTCCACGGCCTCACCCGCGCGCTGGTCGCGAACATGGTGCGGGGCGTCACCGAGGGGTTTCAGAAGAGCCTGGAGTTGCAGGGCGTCGGCTACCGGGCGGAGAAACGCGGAAACACCCTGGTCCTGACCGTAGGCTATTCGCACCCCGTCGAGTATCCCGAACCGGACGGCGTGTCGATTTCCACCCCCGCCCCGACGGTCATCGTGGTCGAGGGCGCGGACAAGCAGCGGGTAGGACAGGCCGCCGCGGAGATCCGGCAGGTCCGGCCGCCGGAGCCGTACAAGGGCAAGGGCATCCGCTACCAGGGCGAACACGTCCGCCGCAAGGCGGGCAAGACCGGCGTCTAGCGCGGGGGACATCATGGCCGGAAGTCAGAGAAGCATCTCGGA
Source organism: Longimicrobiales bacterium (assembly GCA_035513295.1). Taxonomy (GTDB): domain Bacteria; phylum Gemmatimonadota; class Gemmatimonadetes; order Longimicrobiales; family RSA9; genus DATHRK01. The sequence goes on along the minus strand of DATKCH010000099.1, from coordinate 26,145 downwards.
GCGCGCCCGCCGCCTGGCGAGGCGCCATCGCAGGGTGCGCAAGCGCGTGTCGGGAACCGCGGACAGGCCGCGGCTCGTAGTGCACCGCTCGCACAAAAACATTCAGGGGCAGCTCGTCGACGACATCACCGGTCGCGTGATCGTCGGGGTTTCGACGCTCGCCCCCGAGCTCAAGGAGAAGCGGAGCGACGACGACATCGACAAGTCCGCCCTGGGGCGCGAGGCCGGCAAGCTGCTGGCAGAGCGCGCGAGGGAAGCGGGAGTCGAGAGCGTCGTCTTCGACCGCGGGGGCTACCTCTACCACGGTAGGGTCGCCGCGTTCGCCGAAGGCGCGCGCGAGGGCGGCCTGAAGTTCTGAGGTTCGATCGATGGCGAGAGAACAGAAGAAGGGTCGCAGGGGCCGCGAGTCGGACCTCGTGGAGAACGTCATTCACGTGAACCGGGTCGCCAAGGTCGTGAAGGGCGGGCGCCGGTTCTCCTTCACCGCGCTGGTCGCGGTGGGGGACAGGAAGGGCAAGGTCGGCGTCGCGCTCGGCAAGGCCAACGAGGTCGCCGAGGCGATCCGCAAGGGGTTCGAGAAGGCCCGTGAGAACATGGTCCTCGTGCCGCTGGTCGAGGGTACCCTGCCGCACGCGATCGTGGGGCGGCACGGAGCCGGCCGCGTCATCCTCAAGCCGGCCGGACCGGGCACCGGGGTGATCGCAGGAGGGCCCGTGCGCGCCGTGCTCGAAGCGGCGGGCGTGTCCGACGTCCTGACCAAGAGCCTGGGGTCGAACAACCCCATCAACATGGTGCGCGCCACGCTCGCCGGGTTGGGGGAGCTGGTCACGCCGGAACAGGTGGCTCGCGAGAGGGGCATCAGCGTCGAGGAGCTGGGGCCGGTGCGCCATGGCTAAGAAGAAGGCGGCGCACAGGCTGCGCGTGACGCAGGTCCGGAGCGGGAACGGACGCCTGCAGAAGCACCGGGCGACGCTTCGGGCGCTCGGCCTCAAGCGGCATCAGCACTCCGTCGTGAAGGAAGACAACCCGGCGATCAGGGGCATGATTTTCCAGGTCCGCCACCTCGTGGAGGTGGAGGAGATTCAGGAGGAGGGGTAGTCGGATGGCGAACCTGAACGACCTGCGTCCCCCGAAGGGCGCGACCCACTCGCGCAAGCGGCTCGGCCGCGGCCCGGGGTCGGGCAAGGGCAAGACGTCCGGGAAGGGTCACAAGGGCCAGAAGGCCAGGTCCGGCTTCAAGCGCCGGGCGTGGTTCGAGGGCGGGCAGATGCCGCTGCAGCGGAGGGTCCCGAAGCGGGGCTTCCACAACCGCGGCCGCGTGGAGTGCGAGATCGTGAACGTGGGGGACCTCGAGCGGATCGCCGAGGACGTGGTCACCCCCGAGGTGCTGCACTCCCACGGGCTCGTGAACCTGAATCGGGCGGTGCCGGTGAAGCTCCTCGGCAAGGGGGACATCGGGCGCGCCTTCACTGTGCGCGTGCATCGGGTGAGCGACGGCGCCCGCGCCAAGGTCGAAGCGGCGGGCGGCTCCGTGGAAATCCTGGACTGACAGGTCGCTGACAATGGCCAACCCGATCGCCCCGTTCTGGCGGATCCCCGAGCTGAAGAACAAGATCCTCTTCACGCTCGGTGTCCTCCTGCTGTACCGCATCGGCGCCCACATCACCACCCCCGGCGTGGACGTGGTCGTCCTGCGGCAGCAGTTCCAGAACCTCCAGAACACGCTGTTCGGCGTCTACGACCTGTTCGTGGGAGGGGCTCTGTCCCGCGCGACGGTGCTGTCGCTCGGCATCATGCCCTACATCTCCGCGAGCATCATGTTTCAGCTGCTCGCGGCGGTCGTGCCCACGATCGAGAAGATGCAGAAGGAGGGCGAGGACGGGCGCAAGAAGATCACGCAGTGGACGCGCTACTCGACGGTCGCGCTGGCGGCCATGCAGGGGTGGGGCTACGCGATCTTCCTGCGCAACATCCCGAACGCGGTGAACATGTCGGGGCTGCCGTTCCTACTCGGGACGACCCTGATCCTCACCACGGGGGCCGTGTTCGTCATGTGGCTCGGCGAGCAGATCACCGAGCGCGGGATCGGCAACGGCGCTTCGCTGCTGATCTTCTTCTCGATCATCGAGGGCTTCCCGCGGGCGCTCGGGGCCACATGGGAGTCCTTCCGGGTCGGCGCGATCAGCGCGTTCGCGCTGGTAGCGCTCGTGGCCGTGATGATCGCGGTCACGGCGGCCGTGACGTCGATGACGATGGCCGCGCGCAAGCTGCCCGTACAGATCCCCCGCAAGGTGCTGGGACGCGGCAGGATCCAGGAGGGCCAGAAGAGCTTCATCCCGCTGCGCGTGAACTCGGCCGGCGTGATGCCGATCATCTTCGCCCAGTCGATCATCATCGTCCCGGGCACGCTCGCGGCGTTCAGCAGCATCGGCTTTTTGCAGGACATCTCCCAGACGTTCCAGCCGGACAACTGGGTGTACTACGTGACCTATGCGCTGCTGATCCTGTTCTTCACGTACTTCTACACGGCGATCATCTTCAATCCGGTCGACCTGGCGGAGAATCTGAAGAAGCAGGGCGCGTTCATCCCCGGAGTCAAGCCGGGACGCGACTCGGCCGATTACATCGACCACGTCCTCACGCGCATCACGCTTCCGGGGGCGATCTACCTCGCGCTGATCGCCCTGCTGCCGTTCTGGATCTTCGAGATCTTCAACATCCAGACGTTCTTCTTCGGCGGCACCTCGCTGCTGATCGTCGTGGGCGTCGCGCTGGACACCGTCCAGCAGATGCAGCAGCACCTCCTGCTGAGGCGCTACGAAGGGTTCATGAAGAAGGGACGGGTACGCTTCCGGGGACGCCAGCAGTACATGTAGCGGATGCGGACAGGACGGACCGAAACGCGACGAGACGCATGCATCTGATACTCCTCGGGGCCCCCGGTGCCGGCAAAGGCACCCAGGGGGCCCTTCTCACGGAACGGTATGGAATCGTCCGGCTCTCCACGGGCGACCTGCTGCGCGACGCCGTGCGCGAGGGGACGGCGTTGGGCCGGGACGCGAAGCGGTACATGGACGCGGGGGAGCTCGTGCCAGACGAGGTGATCGTCGGACTCGTGCGCGACGTGATGGCGCGCGTCGATACCGGCGTCGTGTTCGACGGGTTTCCGCGCACCCGCGCGCAGGCCGAGGGGTTGACCAGCCTGCTCGAGGACCTGGGACGGCCGCTGGACGCCGTCGTGGTGGTGGAGGTGGGGGACGAGGAGCTGGTCCGCCGCATCGCCGGGAGGCGCATCTGTCCCGAGTGCGGCGCGACGTACAACGTCCACGACCAGCCGACGAGGGTTCCCGGCGTCTGCGATGTGTGCGGTGCCGAGCCGCGCAGCCGTCCGGACGACGCCGAGGAGACGGTGCGGCGGCGGCTGTCGGTCTACCGCGAGCAGACCGCGCCCCTCATCGACTACTATCGCGCGAGCCCCACCGCCGTCCACGTGATCGACGGTGCCCGGCCGGTGGACGAGGTCGCGGCCGAGCTGGCCGGTCTGCTGGATCCGATCCGGGCGTGAGCGCTCCGCCCGACCTCCCGCTGCGGGGACTGCGGGTGGCCGTGACGCGCCCGCGAGGGCAGGCGTCCGAGCTCTCCGACGCGCTCCGGTCGATGGGCGCGGTCCCGCTGGAATTCCCCGCGATTCGGCTGGTGCCTCCGGAAGACCTCGCACCGCTGCGGGCGGCGGCCGCAGACCTCGCGTCCTTCGACTGGGTGGTCTTCACGTCCGCGAACGGTGTGGAGCGCTTCGCGTCCGCCCTGGGCGAGGCGGGGGTCCCGCCGTCGGACGCGAGGAACGTCGCGTGCGTCGGCCCGGGCACGGCGGCGGCCGCGCGGCGCGCCGGATTCCCCGAGGCCCTGACCGCCGCGCGCCATCTCTCGGAGGGCCTGGTGGAGACCCTCAAGGTCGCCGGCTCGCTCGCCCGACGCCGGGTCCTGCTGCCGCGGTCCCAGGCGGGCCGCGACACGCTGCCCGACGCCCTGCGAGCGCTCGGAGCGGCCGTCGAGGACGTGGCGGCGTATCGGCCCGAAGCCGAGGAGGCTTCCCTGTCCGCTCTCGCCGACCGCGTGGCGGCGGGAGCCGTGGATGTGGTGACGTTCACCTCCTCATCGGCCGCGGCCGCGTACGCGCGCGTGGGAGAGGCGGGCGGCGTCACCTTCGCGTGCATCGGTCCCATCACCGCGGCGACGGCGAGGGACGCGGGGCTCACCCCGCTCATCACCGCGTCGGACCATTCCGTCGACGGCCTCATGGCCGCCCTCGCCCGGTGGCGCGCGGGATCTACGCGATGAGCACCGGCCGCTGGGCTGGTGAGGTCGAGGTCGCGGTCGCCGCCGCCCGCGAGGCGGGCGTCGCGGCGATGGCTCACTACGGCAACGTCTCGGCGACCCGAAAGGCGGGAGGATCGCCCGTCACAGCGGCCGATCACGCCGCGAACGATGCCATCCTGGAGCGGCTCGCGCGCGAATACCCGGCCGACGCCGTGCTCTCGGAGGAATCCAGCGACTCCAGCGCCCGCCTCGGCGCGGCCCGGGTGTGGATCGTGGACCCGCTGGACGGCACGAAGGAGTTCCTGGCGCAGAACGGCGAGTTCGCCATTATGATCGGCCTCGCCGTGGACGGGAGTGCCGCGGCGGGGGCGCTGTACCTGCCCGCGCGCGGGGCCCTCTACCGGGCCGCCGCCGGGGAGGGAGCCTGGAGGTGGTGGGGAACGGGCGACGGCTGGTCGCGCCTGGATCCGCCGCCCGCGGGCGACCGGCTGCGGCTGGTCGGGTCCCGTTCGCACGCGGACCCGTTCATGAAGGATCTGGCCGAGCGCCTGGGCGCGAGCGACGTCATCGCGAGCGGATCGGTCGGCGTGAAGTGTTCGCTGATCGCGAGCGGGGAGCGCGATCTCTACGTGCATCCGGTTTCGTACCTGAGCGAGTGGGACACCTGTGCGCCCGAAATCCTCCTGCGGGAAGCCGGCGGCACCGTCCTGGACTGTCTCGGCACGCCGTTGCGCTACAACAAGGAGCACCCGGTGCAGCCGCACGGAATACTCGCCTGCGGCCCGGGGGCGGAAAGGACGATCGAGGTCGTGACCGAGATGTACCAAAGCCGCGGGGCCCGACTCGACTCGAGCGACGTGCTGTAGCCGATGGCGAAAGCGTCGATGCACCTCGGGCAGCTCGAGGCGGAGGCGATCTACGTGATGCGGGAGGTTGCGGCGCAGTTCGAACGGCCGGCCCTCCTGTTCTCGGGCGGCAAGGACTCGATCGTCATGGTGCACCTGGCCGCCAAGGCGTTCGCGCCGGCCCGGCTGCCGTTCCCCCTCCTGCACATAGACACGGGCCACAACTTCCCGGAGACCCTGCAGTTCAGGGACGAGCTCGTGGCGCGCGTGGACGCGGAGCTCGAGGTACGGTACGTCCAGGATTCGATCGACGCCGGCAGGGCGGTGGAGGAGCAAGGTCCGAACGCGAGCCGGAACGTGCTGCAGATCGTCACGCTGCTCGACGCGCTGACCGAGCTCAAGGTGGACGCGGCGCTGGGCGGAGGGCGCCGGGACGAGGAAAAGGCGCGCGCGAAGGAGCGCTTCTTCTCGCACCGCGACCGTTTCGGCCAGTGGGACCCCAAGAACCAGCGGCCGGAGCTCTGGAACCTCTACAACGGGCGCAAGTCTCCCGGTGAGCACTTCCGCGTCTTTCCGCTGAGCAACTGGACCGAGATGGACGTCTGGCAGTACATCGCCGCCGAGGAAATTCCCATTCCGTCGCTCTACTTCGCCCACGAGCGTGAGGTCGTCGACCGGGACGGGACGCTCCTCGCGCGCACCCCGTGGATCTCAGTTGACGAAGGAGAAAGCTACGCGACCCGTACGATTCGCTTCCGCACGATCGGGGACGCCACGTGCACGGGGGCGGTGGTCTCGGCGGCCGGGACGCTGGAGGAGATCATCGCGGAGGTCGCGGCCGCGCGCGTCACGGAACGGGGTGGGCGGCACGACGACCGTCGTTCCGAGTCCGCCATGGAGGACCGCAAACGCCAGGGGTACTTCTGATGAAGGCGCCCTCCGACCTCCTGCGTTTGACCACGGCGGGCAGCGTCGATGACGGCAAGAGCACGCTGATCGGCCGACTCCTGTTCGATACCAAGTCGATCTTCGAGGACCAGCTGGCCGCGCTCGAGGGCGTGAGCCGCAGGACGGGCGATGATCGCGTCAACCTGGCGCTGCTCACCGACGGCCTGCGCGCCGAGCGAGAGCAGAGGATCACGATCGACGTGGCTTACCGGTACTTTTCCACGCCGCGCCGAAAGTTCATCATCGCCGACACCCCCGGTCACGAGCAGTACACCCGCAACATGGTCACCGGCGCCTCCACGGCGCACTTGGCCGTCGTCCTGATCGATGCCCGCAAGGGAGTGTTGACGCAGTCCCGCCGGCACGCGTTCATCTCCTCGCTGCTCGGCATCCCGCACATGGTGGTCGCGGTCAACAAGATGGATCTCGTCGGTTGGTCCCGGGACGCGTTCGACGGGATCACCGCCGAGTTCCGGGAGTTCGCCGCGAAGCTCGCGGTGCGCGACGTGGTGTTCATCCCGATCTCGGCGCTGGAAGGCGACAACGTCGTCCGGCGCAGCGAGCGAACGGGCTGGTACCAGGGCCCCTCGCTTCTCCACCACCTCGAGACCGTCAACATCTTCGCCGACCGGAACCTCATCGACTTCCGCTTTCCGGTGCAGTACGTGATCCGCCCCGACCAAGACTTCAGGGGATTCGCCGGCGAGGCGGTTTCCGGCACGATCGCGGCGGGGGAGGAGGTGTTGGCCCTGCCGTCCGGGAGGTCCACGCGCGTGAAGGAGATCCTCCACGTCGGGAAGACCGCGGAGCGGGGCAGTGCCGGCGAGCCGCTGGTGATTCGGCTCGAGGACGAGCTCGACGTCAGTCGCGGCGACATGATCGTGCGCAAGCGGAACCTGCCTCAGGTGGGACGGCGGCTGGAGGCGATGCTGTGCTGGATGTCCGAGAGACCCCTCGAGGTCGGGCGGCCCGTCCTGCTCCGCCACACGACCCGCACCATCAAGGCATACGTCACGAACGTGCTGTACCGGATCGACATCGACACGCTGCACCGGGGGCCGGCCCAGGCGCTCGACCTCAACGAGATCGGCCGGGTCGAGGTCGAGACAGCCGACCCGCTGTTCTTCGATCCGTACAGCGTGAACCGGTCCACCGGGGCCTTCGTCCTGATCGACCCGTTCACCAACGGCACCATCGCGGCGGGGTTGATCCGGGGAGGGGTCCAGACGCCGGAGGACCTGCTCCGGGCAGACGGGGCGGGCGACGAGCGGCCGGCTTCCCCCGACGTCCGTTGGGAGGCGGCGGCGCTGACGCGAGCGGAGCGGGAGGCGCGCAACGGTCACGGCGCAGCCGTCGTCTGGTTCACCGGGCTGTCCGGATCGGGCAAGTCGACGCTCGCGCGCGCGGTCGAGCGCCTGCTCTTCGGTTCGGGTTGCCACACCGTGCTCCTGGACGGAGACCGGCTCCGGCACGGCCTGAGCGGCGACCTGGCCTTCTCCCCGGAGGACCGAGTCGAGAACATCCGCCGCGCGGCGGAGGTCGCGCGACTGTTCTTCGAACAGGGGTCGATCGTCCTGTGCGCCTTCGTGTCGCCGTACGAGCGGGACCGCCAGCGCGCCCGGCGCCTGATCCCCGAGGGCCGATTCTTCGAGGTTTACGTGAGCTGCGACGTGGACGAGTGCCGCCGCCGCGACCCCAAGGGCCTGTACGCGCGCGCCGACCGCGGCGAGATCGCGGGTCTCACGGGGGTGTCGGCGCCATACGAAGCGCCCGCCGACCCCGAGCTGGTCGCGCCCACCGACGAGTCGGAGGTCGAGGAGCTGACGGATCGGGTGGTCGCGATGCTGCGCGCGTCGGGCGTCATCTCGGATTCCGCCGGCTGAGCGCGGGGCATGGGCTGGGAGTCGTGGGCCACGCTGGTCGTCGTCGCTGGAGTGGTGGTGGCGCTCGCGCGGGGAGGCGCCTCGCCCGCGCTGGCCATGTTCTTCGGCCTGGTCGCGGTGGTGTTGCTCGGAATCGTCTCCCCCGCGCAGGCGTTCGCCGGCTTTTCGAATCCCGCGCCGATCACGATCGCGGCGCTGTTCGTGGTCGCCGGCGGGATCGAGAAGACGGGCGCCCTGCAGCCGCTGATACAGGCGATCCTGGGGCGCGGCGAAGGGGAGCGGCGTTCCCTCGCGAGGCTCGTGTCGGTCGTCGCGATGGCGTCCGCGGGGATGAACAACACGCCCATCGTCGCGATGCTCTCGCCGCAGGTGGCCAACTGGGCCGAGCGCCGCAATCGCAGTCCGTCACGCTACCTCATGCCCCTTTCGTTCGCCGCCATCTTCGGCGGCCTGGTGACGCTGATCGGCACGTCGACGAACGTCGTGGTGTCCGGCCTTCTGGAGTCGCTCGGCATGCCGGCGCTGGGGATGTTCGAGATCACTCCGCTGGGCCTGCCCATCGCCCTGGCGGGCCTGGCGTTGACCGTTCTGGCCGCCCCGGTGCTTCTACCTCCGAGACGGTCCTCCTCTGCGAGCGCGGGAGAGGATGTCCGCGAGTTCGTCGTGCACATGACGGTGGAGAGCGGCTCCCGGATGGACGGCATCGCCGTGGAAGCCGGGGGGCTGCGGCACCTCCGGGGTCTCTTCCTGGCGGGCCTGGAGCGGGACGGCGAGTGGCTGGCGCCCGTGGCCCCGACCGCGCGCCTGCGCGGCGGCGACCTGCTTGCCTTCGTCGGCGTCGCAGACGCCGTCCTCGAGCTGCAGCGAATGCGGGGACTCACATCCACCGAAGAGCGGCATTTCCTGGATTTCGCCGACCCCGGCCATACGTTCTTCGAAGCCGTCGTGGGTGGCGCGTCACCACTCGTCGGCCGGACGCTCCGGGAGGCCAGCTTCCGCGACCGCTATCAGGCGGCGGTGGTCGCCGTGCACCGGGCGGGCTCGCGCGTGCACGGGAAACTGGGGGACCTTCCCCTTCGGGTCGGTGACACCCTGTTGCTGCTGGCCGACCCGGGCTTCGGACCTCGCTGGAAGGACAGGAGCGACTTCCTGCTCGTTTCCCGGCTCGGTGGGCCGTCGCCCGTCGCGAGCCGGAGCGCGCCGTTCGCGGCGTTGATCGCGCTCGGCGTGCTACTGTCCGCGGGCCTCGGACTGCTCCCCGTGCTCCACGCCTCCCTCGCGGGCGGATCGCTCATGATCCTGCTCGGAATCCTCACCCCATCCGAGGCGCGCGGCTCGGTGTCCCTGGACGTGCTCATCGTCGTCGCCGCGGGGTTCGGCCTGGGCGCTGCGGTGCAGGAGAGCGGCCTGGCGGCGACCGTGGCGCAGACCGTCCTCGCCCCGCTAGGGGCGCTGGGAGCCCCCTGGGCGCTGGCGGGGGTCGTGCTCGTCACCCTCATGCTCACCGAACTGATCACCAACACCGCCGCCGCGATCCTCGTGTTCCCGATCGCGGTGGCGGTAGCGACCGACGTGGGCGCCAGCCCCCGGGCGTTCGCCATCGCGGTAGCCGTCGCTGCGTCGTGTTCGTTCCTCACCCCCCTCGGGTACCAGACGAACACCATGGTCTACGGTCCGGGCGGATACAGGTTCACCGACTACGCGCGGCTCGGAGCGCCGCTCACCCTCCTGGCGCTGGGGGGCATCGTGGGGATGAGCTTCGTCCTCGGCTGGGTCTGAGCCATGGCCGGCGGGCGGCGGCCGGATCGCCCTCACCGGGTGGGGGGCGCGACGTCGGTGGCCCGCGCCGGGCGGGGATACCACGCGGCGGCGCGGCGCGTTAGATTTCTGCGCGCTTCCCTGGGGCAGGACGGAGCGCTCCCCGTGCGCCGCGCGGCGCGCCCGAGAGACCACAGGAAGCGCACCCCTTGATCCCTCTGAAGAGCCCCCTGGACATCGAGGCCATCGGCCGCGCGGGTCGCGTCATCGGGGCCCTCTTCGAGGAACTCCCCGGCCGGATCGCACCCGGCGTCACGACCGACGACCTGGATCGGTTCTGCGATGCCTTCGTCCGTTCGCACGAGGGCGCGGTGCCGTCCTTCAAGGGTCTGTACGGCTTCCCGCGCAGCGCCTGCATCTCGGTGAACGAGGAGGTCGTGCACGGCATCCCCACGCCGGGCCGCGTGCTGGCGGCCGGCGATCTCGTGACGGTGGACGTCGGGGTGGAGCTGGACGGCTGGTTCGGGGACGCCGCGAGGACGTATCCGGTGGGCGAGGTGGAGGACAGCGTCCTCCGGCTCATCGAGACGACGCGCGCCGCGCTCAACGCCGGCGTGGCGGAGGCCCGTTCCGGGAAGCGGCTCGGGGACGTGGGCCACGCCATCCAGAGCGTCGCGGAGGCGGCGGGCCTGTCGGTCGTCCGGGAGTTGGTGGGCCACGGAATCGGCCGGCGTCCGCACGAGGAGCCCAACGTTCCCAACTACGGCCGCCCGGGGCGCGGCCTCAAGCTGCGGCCCGGCATGGTGCTCGCCATAGAACCCATGCTCAACCTCGGTTCTCCCGACGTGGAGACGCTCGAGGACGACTGGACCGTGGTGACCGCCGACCGCCTGCCCAGCGCGCACTTCGAGCAGACCGTCGCGATCACCGCCGAAGGCCCGCAGGTGCTGACCAGCCTCAACGGCAACCTGCTGTGAGACGCTGCTGACCCGCCCTCGGGGGCGGGGGCGCTTGGGGTTGCTCGATCCCGGGTGCCTGTCTATACTTACCAGCTGTTCACCATTTTCTTGGGCCCGGCACACGCATCGATATGAAGGTACGCAGCAGTGTCAAGCCGATTTGCGAGCATTGCAGGGTGATCCGCCGCCGCGGCGTGGTCCGGATCATCTGCAAGAAAAACCCGCGACACAAGCAGCGACAGGGCTGACCGAATGGCGCGCATCGCCGGCATCGACTTGCCACGAAACAAGCGGATCGAGGTAGCGCTGACCTACATCTACGGGATCGGCGATTCCAAGTCCGGCAGGATCCTCGGAGCCACCGGTGTGGACCCGGATCGCCGCGTGCACCAGCTCACGGACGAAGAGGTCAACCGCCTGCGCCGTGAGATCGAGAGCAAGCACAAGGTGGAGGGCGCCCTGCGCACCGAGGTGTCGATGAACGTCAAGCGGCTCATGGACATCGGGTGCTACCGGGGCCTGAGGCACCGGCGCGGGCTGCCCGTGCGCGGTCAGCGGACGCACACCAACGCGCGCACCCACAAGGGCACGCGCCGCGCGATCGCCGGCAAGAAGCGGGCGCCGAAGAAGTAGGGACCGGGGGACCGCGGGTCCGCCCGCGCGGCCCCACCGAACGAGGGCAGGAAGCACCCCGATCCCTCCAACCGAAGAAGAATGGCGAAGCCGAAGAAGACGCGTCAGAAGCGCACCAAGAAGAACGTGGAGGCCGAGGGGGTCGCCCACATCCGGGCGACCTTCAACAACACGCTCATCACCATCACGGACATGAGCGGGGCCGTCGTCGTTTGGGGCAGCGCGGGGCGCGCGGGCTTCAAGGGGTCCAAGAAGTCGACCCCGTTCGCGGCCACGGTGGCTGCCGAGCAGGTGGGACGGGAAGCCGTCGGCCTGGGCGTGCGCCGCATCCACGTCCGCGTCCAGGGCCCCGGCAGCGGTCGTGAGTCGGCCGTCCAGGCGCTCTCCGCGGCCGGACTCGACGTCCGCTCGATCCGGGACGTCACGCCGATTCCCCACAACGGGTGTCGGCCTCCGAAGAAACGGCGCGTCTGAACCGACGCGCGGAGACGTAAACCGCCGCTCCATCCAGGCGGGAAGAAGTCTCGACGGCATGTCAATTCGACACGGATGGAGACCAGAAAGATATGGGTCGCCACACTGGACCGGTGTGCAAGCTCTGCCGCCGCGAGGGGCAGAAGCTTTTCCTGAAGGGCACCAAGTGCTTCACCGAGAAGTGCCCGATCGAGCGTAGGAACTACGTTCCCGGACAGCACGGTCAGTCCAACGCCCGCCGGCGCAAGCAATCCGAATACGCGCTCCAGCTCCGAGAGAAGCAGAAGGTCAAGCGCATCTACGGCGTGGGCGAGACGTATTTCCGGAACCTGTTCGCCGAGGCGCATCGCCTGCAGGGCGTCACGGGCGAGAACCTGCTGATCCTGCTCGAGAGCCGGCTGGACAACATCCTCTACCGGCTGGGCCTCGCGGAGAGTCGCCGACAGGCGCGGCAGCTCGTCCGTCACGGCCATGTGGAGGTGAACGGCTCGGGCGTGGACATTCCGAGCTACCGCGTGTTCGCCGGTGACGAGGTGAGGATCCGCGAGGAATCCAAGGGCCTGGTGCCCGTGCAGGCGGCGGTCGAGGCGAGAACCCGTCCCGCCACCGTCCGCTGGCTCGCCGTGGATACCGACTCCAGGACCGGCCGGATGCTCGAGCGACCGACGCGGGCCGAGATTCCGCAGCCCGTCCAGGAACAGCTCATCGTCGAGCTCTACTCCAAATAGCGGGAACGGGACGGATCCGACGGAAGCGAATTGCGATGATGACTCGAACCGGCTCAGCGGCCGGGAGGCGATAGTGGAGCTAGATCTCAGCGGATTGGTCCTTCCCGAGCGCGTAGAGGTCGTCCAGCGCTCGGAGGACGGACGCACGGCGGAATTCGTGATGGCGCCCCTGGAGAGGGGCTTCGGCCACACCCTCGGCAATACCGTTCGGCGTATCCTGCTGTCGTCGCTACCCGGAGGCGCCGTGTGGGCGTTCCGGATGGACGGCGTCGTTCACGAGCACCAGACGGTGGAGGGGGTGGTGGAGGACATCCACCAGATCATCCAGAACCTGAAGACGCTGGTCCTGGAATGGGACCGTGACCTGCCCCAGGCGACCCAGGGCGCGGCGCCCGAGGCCGACGACGAGGAGGGCTTCGTCGTCGAGGAGGCGCCCCCGCCGGTCACGATGGAACTGCGTGTCGACAAGGCGGGCCCGGTCACGGCTGAGGCCATCGGCGGCAGCGCTCGAGTGCGGGTCGTCAATCAGAATCACCACCTGTTCACACTCCAGGACGACCGCGAGGTCAACCTGACCCTCTACGTGAACAGGGGCCGCGGCTTCGTCGCCGCAGACCAGCATCGGCTGCCCAAGGGCAGTCCGGTCGACCTGGTCCGGATCGACTCGATCTACAACCCGGTTCTGCGCGCCAACTTCACGGTAGAGGAAACCCGGGTCGGCCAGCGCACGGACTTCGATCGGCTGAGTCTTCTGGTGGAGACGAACGGCAGCCGCCAGCCCGAAGAAGCGGTGGCGCACGCCGCCGAGCTCGCCAGGCGCCACCTGGCGTATCTGCTGCAGTTCGGCGGCGGCGACGCGAGCGAACCGCCGGCCCCCGGCGCCGTACGCATGTCGAACAGCATGCAGGATCTCTTTCGCCGGCCGATCGAGGACCTGACGGAGCTTTCGGTCCGGTCGGTGAACTCGCTCAAGAAGGAGAGCATCGTTACTCTCGGGGACCTCGTCCGCCGCACCGAGCAGCAGATGCTGAACATCGAGAACTTCGGCCAGAAGTCACTCGAAGAGATCCGGCGATTCCTCGAGGATCAAGATCTCCACTTCGGCATGCAGCTGGAGGCCGGAGAGGACGGCGAGCTGTACCTGGTGGGAGACGACGCGGAGACCGAAGAGCCCGCCACGGCCGAGGACTAGTCCGATGAGGCATCGCAAGAAGGGCCGAAACCTCGGGCGAACCGCCGAGCATCGCGAGGCGACACTGCGGAACCTGGCGACCGCGCTCTTCCGCCACGGGCGGATCCGCACGACGACGGCCAAGGCGAAAGAGCTCCGCACGTTCGCGGAGCCGTTAATCACGAAGGCGAAGCGCGGCGATCTGCACGCGCGCCGGCTCGTGGCTAGAAGCATCAGCGACAAGGACGTGCTCGCCCACCTGTTCGGCGAGCTGGGGCCCCGGTACGCGGACCGTCCCGGAGGCTACACGCGGGTGCTGAAGCTTGGGCATCGTCCGGGCGACGGTGCCGAGATGGCGATCATCGAACTCGTCGAGTAAGGTCCATGGCCGATTCGAAGGCGCAGCATTCGTCCGCGGGCAACACCACCATCCTGATGATCGCCGCTCTGGCGCTCGTCGCGGGCCTGTTCTGGTGGCTGAGCATTACCGCCGAGCCGACGCGGATATCCGTCGTGGAGGAGGATACGACGGCCGCTCCCGTGGACGACGGGTCGGGCGCCGCCGACGTCACGCTGGCCGAGTTCGGCGCCGGGCCGCAGGGATTCCAGAGCCTGAACATCCGCTTGAGAGGCGTGCCCGTCGCGGCGCGACTCGGCGACCGGGGGTTCTGGATCCAGTTGCCCAACAACCAGCCCTACCTGATCCACCTGGGCGAGGAGCTCTCGTCCGGCGGGGCGAGCGTCGCCAGCGGGGATGAGGTCACGGTTTCGGGCGTCGTGCGCCTGATGTCGGATTCGGTGCTGACCGCTTGGCGGTCCTCCGGGGTGCTGTCGGATGACCTGGAGATGGAAGAAGCGCGTTTCGCGCAGAGCTACCTGGACGCCCAGACCCTGAACTGAGGGTCGAGGCGGAGACGGATACCATGGCCAGAGTGTGTTACGTTTGCGGCAAGCGTCCCGTCACGGGGAACAACGTGAGTCACGCCAACAACAAGTCCCGGAGGCGGTGGCTGCCCAACCTCCGGCGCGTGAAGATCGCGCTGGACTCCGGCGAGGCCCGGCGCGTTCGCGTGTGCACGCGCTGCATCTCGGCGGGCAAGGTGCGGAAGGCCATGTGAGGACCCTCGTCGCGGGTCCTGAGGTGCCGGCCGGCGCGGAATCTCCGTCGCCGGCCTTCTTAGTTTCGGGCTGGAGTTTCCCCGGGCCGCCCCCTAACTTGCGCCGCCGTTCGCCTGACCCACCGCCGGTGGCGTTCCGCGCGGGGTTCCCTCCTGCCCGGGGGCAGTGTGCCGCAGTTTGGTCCGGCCATGATCCAGACGCTCGTGCAGGGAGCCGCCGACACCGCGGCGGTTCTGGGCGACTCCGCCCTGGTCGCGTCGCAAGCGGCCGCGCACGCCGTGCAGGGGGAGCACCTGGAAGTCCCCGAGTTCCTGGCCGTCCTGATCGCCATCCTGATCGGCGCCAAGCTCTTCGGGGAGCTCGCCGAGAGGATCGGGCAGCCGGCGGTGCTCGGGGAGCTGGTGGCCGGAGTGGTTCTCGGGGCCTCTGTCCTGAATCTCGTCGACCCGACGGTGCAGTCGATCCACCTGCTGGCCGAGATCGGGGTGGTGATCCTCCTCTTCGAGATCGGGTTGGAGACGGACCTCAAGAAGCTCCTCCAGGTAGGCGGCGCGTCGCTGACGACGGCCGTAGTCGGGGTCGTGCTCCCGTTCGCGGGCGGATACTACGTGGCTCACTGGCTCGGCCTGGAGACCATGGTGGCCGTGGTCTGCGGCGCCGCCCTGACCGCCACTTCCGTCGGGATCACCGCGCGCGTGCTGTCCGACCTCGGCAGGCTCCAGGAAACGGAAAGCCAGATCGTCCTGGGCGCGGCGGTGATCGACGACATCGTCGGCCTGATCATTCTTGCGATCGTCTCGCAACTGGTTGCCGGCGCCGAGCTCAGCACGGGCGGGATCATCGTCACGGCCCTGATCGCGTTCGGTTTCGTCGCGCTCGTCCTGATCCTCGGCAAGTTCATCGTCCCGCCGCTCTTCGACCTGCTCGCGCGCGTCGGCAAGCCGGAGACGCTGGCGACGATGGCGCTCGCGTTCGCGTTCCTGATCGCCTACCTGGCGGACGCCGTCGATTCGGCGCTCATCGTAGGAGCGTTCGCCGCGGGGCTCGTGCTCGCGCCGACGCGGCACGCGCATACGATCGAGGCCGGTGTGACGCGGCTCGGTCATTTCTTCGTGCCCATCTTCTTCGTCGTCGTCGGGGCGTCCGTCGACGTGCGCACGTTCGCGGACACGACAGTGATGAGCGTGGGCCTTGCCCTGATCGTCGTGGCGATCATCGGGAAGCTGGCCGCGGGCTACGCTCCCTTCTGGTTCAAGGGCAAGAAGTCGGTGATCGGGGTGGGCATGGTGCCGCGCGGTGAAGTAGGCCTGATCTTTGCTCAAATGGGGTTGACGTCGGGGGTGCTGAGCGTCGGTATTTTCAGTGCGTTGACGCTGATGGTCATGGTCACCACGTTCATGGCGCCGCCCCTGCTCAAGGTTCTCTTCCCGCCGAAGGGAGCACCGGGCCGGGCCCCGGGAGGCATCGCGGAGACCATGACCGAGGCCTGACGGAGGGCGTCGGAGGTCGACGCGCTTCGGGGGGCCGCGGCGCGAGTTGCTGAGCGCGGAGCCGGAAAAGCGCCCGCGGGCTTGCGGTCAAGCGGGTGGAGGGACTCGTGGTGGGGGGTGGCGAGACGTGAAGGCTCGACTGAGGGGATTCTTCCGGGCGCCGTTCGCTCCGAGAAGGCGAGTCGCGTACATAGTTTACGCGGGTATCGCCGCGTTGTCGTACATCCTGGCGTACGCGCTGCGATTCGAGTTCGCCCTCCCCGGCGATCACCTGCGCACGCTCGCCATCACGATCGGCGCGGTCGTTCTGATCCGGCACCTCTGCGCGCGCGTTTTCAAGCTCTCGTCCGGCCGCTGGCGGTTCGTGGGGACCGGGGACATCGTCCGTCTGGTGGCCGCTACCGCCGTCGGGACGCTGTTGCTGCTGGCGCTGGACGTTATGCTTCCGATCCAGCCCAGGATCCCGCGTTCCGTTCTGCTCATCGACTGGATCCTGCACGGCTATCTCATCGCGGGCGTCTGGCTGACCTACCGACTGACCTTCGAGCGTCTCCGCCAGTTCCGGCGTACCAAGGCGCGCGGCGACCGGCGGATACTCATCGTGGGCGCGGGCGAGGCCGGGAACCTGCTCGCGCGCGAGATGCTCCGGTTCCCGACCGGATACCGACCGGTCGCGTTCGCGGATGACGAGCGCGCGCAGAAGGGACGCTCCGTCCAGGGCGTACGCGTCCTGGGCACGACGGAACGCCTTCCGGAGATCGCGCAGCAAGTGGATGCGGACGAAATCGTCCTCGCGATCCCGTCGGCGCGGCCCGCCGATCTGCGCAGGATCGTCGAGCACTGCGAGCGCACCGATCTTCCCTTCCGCGTCTTGCCGGGCATCTCCGAGGTGCTCGCCGGGAACATCCGTCTCAGCCACCTGCGCGAGGTGCGGATCGAGGACCTGCTCGGCCGCGAACCCGTGGTCCTCGAGCTCCCCGAGCTGGCCGCCGACATCCAGGGCAAGGCGATCCTGATCACCGGCGCGGCGGGCTCCATCGGTTCCGAGCTGGCGCGCCAGGTGGCGCTGCACCGCCCGTGTACGCTGGTGGTTTTGGACCAGGCCGAGAGCGACCTCTGCTTTCTCGAGGGTGACCTGAGAGAGGCCCATCCGGGCCTGCACGTCGTCTCGGTGGTGGCCGACATCACCGACGCGGCGATCCTCAAGCGCCTCTTCTCCCGGTACTCCTTCGAGCGCGTCTATCACGCCGCCGCGTACAAGCACGTGCCTATGATGGAGGAGAACCCGCGCGAGGCGGTCCGGAACAACGTCATGGGGACGTTCCGCGTCGCCGAGGCCGCGGGGCGGCACGGCGTCCACAAGTTCGTGCTCATAAGCACCGACAAGGCCGTGCGCCCGGCAAACGTCATGGGGGCGACCAAGCGGATGGCGGAGCTGGTGGTGCTCGAGCTGCAGGAGCGTTACGCGGAAACCGCATACTCCGCCGTTCGGTTCGGCAACGTCCTCGGCAGCAAGGGAAGCGTGCTCCCCCTGTTCCGCCGCCAGTTGGAAGCCGGGCGGCCGTTGACCGTCACCCATCCGGACGTTACGCGGTACTTCATGACCATACCCGAGGCGGTCCAGCTCGTCCTGCAGGCGTCCCTCCTGGACGACATCCGCGGCCGCGTCGCCATGCTCGAGATGGGAGAGCCCGTCCGGATCCTCGATCTCGCCCGAAACCTGCGACGCCTTGCGGGGTTACCGGTCCACGGGGGGATCGTTTTCACGGGACTGCGCGCGGGCGAGAAGCTGCACGAGGAACTCATCGCTCCCGAAGAAGAGACCATGGAGACCGCGATCGCGAAGGTCCGGATCGTCCGCCCCTCCAACCGCCAGACCGCCCGCGTGTGCGAACTGATGGAAGAATGGGAAGCGTATCTGGTCGCGGGGCGTGATGAGCTGCTTCTGAACCATTTCGCGGGCTTCTTCCCGAACCTCGCCATTTCGTTGGAGCGGTACGAACAGGCGCTGGCGACACCCACCTCTCAGAAGGATGAGCGGCGGGGCAAGTCGGCCGGCTAGTCCGGAGCGAACACCATAGATCCATCCTCGAACGACCGGGGAAGCGGACGGACGTTCGGCGTGGTCGGCCTCGGCTACGTCGGGCTGCCGTTGGCCCTCGAAGCCGCGCGCGCCGGGTATCGGGTACTCGGCTTCGACATCGCCGCCGAGCGCGTGGCGCTCCTCAACGCGGGGCACAGTCCCATACAGGACGTGCCCTCGGGCAGGCTCGGCCGTGCGCTGGAGGCGGGGTCGTTCCGCGCGACCACCGACATGGACCTGCTGGCGGACTGCGACGTCATCTCGATCTGCGTCCCCACGCCTCTCAACAAGATCAAGGATCCCGACCTGTCCTACGTGCTGGCGGCGGGGGAGGCCGTCGCGGCCCGCCTCCGGCCCGGACAGCTCGTCGTCCTGGAGAGCACCACATATCCGGGCACGACCGAGGAGGTGCTGCAGCCGGTGCTGGAAAGGAGCGGGCTGCTGGCCCCGCGCGACTTCCATCTCTGCTTTTCCCCGGAGCGCGTGGACCCCGGCAACCCGCGCTGGAACACCCGCAACACTCCCAAGGTGCTGGGCGGGATCAGCACCGAGTGCACCCGCGTGGGCCTGAACGCCTACGAGCCCATCTTCGATACCGTGGTGGCCGTGAGCAGCGCGCGCGCGGCGGAGCTCGTAAAGGTCTACGAGAACACCTTCCGGATGGTGAACATCGCGCTCGTGAACGAACTCGCCCAGGTCTGCGAGCGGCTGGACCTCGACGTCTGGGAGGTGGTCGACGCGGCGGCGACCAAGCCGTTCGGATTCATGAAGTTCACGCCCGGTCCCGGCCTCGGTGGGCACTGCATACCGCTGGACCCGCACTACCTCTCGTGGAAAATGCGCACCCTGGAGTTCCGGACACGACTGATCGAGCTCGCGAGCGAAATCAACGCGGAGATGCCACGCTTCGTGCTGCGCAAGATCGCGGATTCCCTGAACCAGCGCGGAAAGCCGCTCAAGGGAAGCCTGGTCCTGCTTTTGGGCGTCAGTTACAAGCGAGACATCGACGACGTGAGGGAAAGCCCGGCGCTGGAACTCGTCCGGCTCCTGCGCGACAAAGGCGCTGCCGTCAGGTTCCACGACGCCTTCGTGCCGCGCATCACCGCCGAGGATCTCGGGACCGACGACGGGGAAGATCTGGACTCGATCGAGCTCACGGAGGAGGCTCTCGGGTCGGCCGACGCCGTGGTGATCGTGACGGACCACACCGGCGTCGATTACGGGCTGGTGGAGCGCGCCGCCGACATCCTTGTGGACACCCGAGGCGTGATGCACCGGCGTCGCGGGGTCGCGCCGCCGGAGGCGGGGTCGGACGTCGAGGCAGCGCTCGCGGGAGGGCGAAATGGGAGTTGACGGAGCGGAGACGATGGCCGAGGCGCAGCCGAGCATCGCCAGGGGCAGGAAGGCGTTCGGCCGCGGCGACTACGTCACCGCCCTGGACGAGTTCAACGCCGTGGTCACGCGCCATCCACAGTACGCGGACATACATCAGCTGATGGGGCTTTGCTTCTGCCTGCTCGGCCAGCCGGAGGCCGGGTTGCAGTCGTTCGGACACGCCCTGCGCATCAATCCCAACTACGTCGAGGCGCTGCTCAACAAGGCCATCACGTTGAGCGAGCTGGGCGAGTTCGAGGCCGCCAACGAAGCCTTCGAGGCCGCCCGCCAGAGCGAGTACGCGGGCGACGGCCGGTTCTCCTCCGCGGTGGCGAACCGCCTCGCCGAGGGCCACGCCGAGTTGGGCGACCGGTATCTGGAGGCGGGCGACCTGGAGGAGGCGGTGCGCCAGTTCAGGCGGGCGGTGGAGCTGCGGCCCGCGTACCCGGACCTGCGGACCCGCTTGGCCGAGGCGCTCCTGCGCTCGGGCGACCTCGATGCCGCCGAACGGGAGCTGGACACGGCCGTCGAGGAACGGCCGGCCTTCATACGCGCGCGCGCCGCCCGGGGTCTTCTGTACATACGCCGGGGGGAGCGCGACCGCGCCAGGCGCGAATGGCTCCGGTGCCAGCAGGATGCGCCCGGCGATCCCCTCGTCCGGGCCTATCTGTCGATCCTGGAAACGCCCGCGACCGGGGATGGCGAATGAGGGGCGCGATCGCGGCGCTGATCGTGGCGGGCGCGCTCGGCGCGTGCCGGGACGGCGCGGGATCGCTGGCGCGCGGCCACGCCCTGTGGGCGGATTCCTCCTACGGCGCCGCGCTGGCCGAATACCGGCTCGCTTTCAGTCAGGACGACGACGACCCGGAGAAGGCCGCCCTGGTGGCCCACGCCTACGCGGTCGACGGCCAGTTGGACCGCGCCCGCATGGCCTGGGACCGCGCGCTCCGATCCGCGCCGTCCTACGAGGGACAGGCGGTCTTCGACTTCCTTAGCCTGGCGCGTCGCTCGATGGTCCGCGGCGACCTGCACGGGGTCGCTCGCGCGGTGGAGGCGGCGGTCGCGGTACGGCCGGGCGCGTGGCCGGAGGACCTCGCCGGCCCGCTGGCGCGCTACTACGCGGGGTCGGGCGAAAGGGAACGCGCGGTGGAGTTCTACGAACTCGCCCTCGTGCGCGCGGAGCCGGACTCGTCCGCGACGATCATGTTGGAGCTAGGTCGGCTGCGCGAGGAGCTCGGGCAGTGCGAGGAGGCCCTCCCGTACTTCGAGGCGTACGTCCGGCAGGGAAGCCGGGACGACCTGGTCTCGGAGGCGCGTTGGCGGTGGGGCAACTGTTCGTTCGAGATGGCAACCCGGGCCCACGAGGCCGGGCAGCTCACCGCGGCGCTGGACCTGCTGGAGACCGTCACCGAGCACGGCGTTCCGGAAAACGTCCAGGATCAAGCCTGGTTCCTGCGCGGCGAGATCCTGTTCGCCGTCGGCGATCCGGCGGCGGCGTTGGAGGCGTACCGGCGCGTGCTGGACCTCAACCCCGCCCGTACCGGACAGCTCGTGCGTCGGGCGCAACGGCGCATCGACCAGATTCGATTCGGCGAGGACCGGTAGTTCCTGCCTCATCCTCCATGGCCGGGCCCCGCCGGCGCGCGTTCCTTGCCTCCCCGACGCGGTGGTCCCCCTGAAACCACCCTCCGGGACTCGGGTACAGAGCGTGATGTCCAAGCCTTCACGACGATTTCGGAGACGAACCCCCGGGCCCGGGGGCCCGCACACCGGAAGTGGCGGGCGTTTGCCTGACATCGCACGACGCGCCCTCTTCGCCGTGCTCACCCTGGCGGCGGCCGGCTGTTCGTCCTCGATCGACCTTCAGAACCTGAACGCCGAAGAGATGTTCGCGCGCGGGCAAAGGGAGCTGGACGAGGGCAACTGGAACGCCGCCACCGTGATCTTCGAGCGCTTCTCCTTCGAGCATCCGACCCACCCCCTGGTGGAACGGGCGCGCTTCTTCCTGGGCGAAGCGTATTTCGGCAAGGAGGAGTATCTCACGGCCTCGACGGAATTCCTGCGCCTGGTACAGGACTACCCCACCGGCGAGCTCGCGGACGACGCGCGCTTCATGGTGTGCCGGGCCTACGAAGAGTTGTCGCCCGAGATACCGCTGGACCAGGAATACACCCGCGGCGCGGTGGACCACTGCGCCGCGCTGGCGGAGTTCTACCCGGACAGCGAATTCGCGGACAGCGCCCGGGCCACCCGGGACCGTCTCCTAGACAAGCTGGCGCGGAAGGACCTCTACAGCGCCGATTTCTATTTCAAGGCGAAGGCGTACGACTCGGCGATCGTTTACCTGGAGGGGCTCCTGGAGGCCTACCCCCGCTCCCCCGCGGCGCCGACGGCGTTGTTGCGGCTCGTTCAGATCTACGAGACGCTCGGCTACGACGACGAGCTGGACGAAGTACGTGCGCGGCTGCTGCGCGAGTTCCCCGACACGCCGGAGGCGGCCGCAGCGACCGAGGGCGAGGGACTGGTCGCGGGGTGAGGATCGGCCTGTTTGGAGGCTCTTTCGACCCGCCGCACATCGGTCATGCGATCGTCGCGCAGTACGCGCTGGAGCGACTGGAGCTGGGCCGCGTCCTGTTCGTGCCGGCGGCGCGGCCACCGCACAAGCGCGAAAGACGGCTGGCGCCGGCGGAGGTCAGGGCGGAAATGGTCGGGGCGATGATCGCCGGGGACCCGGCCTGTCGCGTAGACGACATGGAGCTCCGGCGCGAGGGCCCCTCGTACACGGTGGACACGTTGCGGGGTCTCGTCCGCCTGCACCCGAGCGATGATCTGGTCCTCCTGCTGGGGGCCGATCAGTTCGGAGAGTTCCACACCTGGCGCGAACCCGCGGCCATCGAGCGCCTGGCCGAGATCGCGGTCCTGGACCGCGGCGGAGTGCCGGCAGCCGGGCCGGCCGTGAACGTACGCCACACGCGCGTGGGCGTACCGCGCATCGAGGTCTCCTCCAGCGAGATCCGCGCGCGGGTCGCGGCGGAGAAATCCATCCGCTATCTCGTACCCGCGCCCGTGCTGGAGATCATTGAACGCGAAGGGTTGTATCGGGCCTCCGCGCACGCGGGCCGGGAGATGAGAGGGAATAGAGGTCCATGCTGAAATCTGCCGTAAAGGTCATTCTGGGCTCTCGCCACGTGCGCCAGGCGAAGAAGCTCGCCCCGCTGGTGGATGAGATCAACGCCATAGCCGATCGTCTCGCCGCCGCTAGCGAGGACGAGTTGCGCGGCCAGACCGATCGGCTGCGCGCGCTCGTGCGCGAGCGCACCGGGCCATCACTGGCGTCGATCGAGGAGCTGAAGGAGACCAAGCGAGGGGCCGAAGACCACGGTGAACGCGAGCGCCTGACAGCGCAGATCCGCGACGCCGAAGACGAGCTCAAGGATCTCACCCAGGCGGTCCTCGACGAGATCCTGCCGGAGGCGTTCGCGACCGTCAAGGAGGCGTGTCGCCGGCTACTCGGGAAGGGGATCACAGTCACCGGCCAGCAGCTCGTCTGGGACATGGTGCCGTACGACGTGCAGCTCATCGGCGCGATCGCGCTTCACCGCGGCAAGGTCGCGGAGATGCAGACCGGGGAGGGCAAGACGCTCGTCGCGACGATGCCCCTGTACCTCAACGCCCTGGCGGACCGGGGTGCGCATCTGGTCACGGTGAACAGCTATCTCGCGCAGCGCGACTCCGAGTGGATGGGCACCGTCTACGGCTACCTCGGGCTCACCGTGGACTGCATCGACCTGCACGATCCCGGTACCCCCGAGCGGCGGGCGGCGTACGCGGCCGACATCAGCTACGGCACGAACAACGAGTTCGGCTTCGACTACCTGCGCGACAACATGGTGCCGTCGCTGCAGCAGAAGGTCCAACGGGGGCACTACTACGCGATCATCGACGAAGTCGACTCGATCCTGATCGACGAGGCGCGCACGCCCTTGATCATCAGCGGACCGGTCGCCGAGGAGCAGTCGGACGTATACAAGCAGTACAACCCGATGGTCTCCTCGCTCCACCGCGCGCAGATGCGCATCGTCGCCGAGCTGGTGGCCGACGCCGAGCGCGCGCTCGAAGCGGGCGACGAGGTGGAAGCGGGCGAGAAGCTGCTGGCGGTGCGCAGGGGAGCGCCGAGGAACAAGCGCCTCCTCAAGCTCTTCGCGGACGATCCCGGGCTGCAGAAGCTGGTCAGTCAGACCGAAGCCGCCTGGATGCGCGAGAAGCGCCTGCACGAGCTGGACGAGTTGCTGTTCTTCGCCATGGACGAGAAGGGCCACCAGGTTCATCTCTCGGATCGCGGCCTAGACGAGTTGTCGCCAGGCGATCCGGACGCCTTCCTGACGCCCGACCTGTCCGAAGACGTGGGCAGAATCCAGGACGACGAGGACCTCGGCGTGGACGAGAAGCGCGAGCGCATCCAGGCGCTGGAGAAGGAGTTCGCGGACAAGTCGCAGAAGATCCACGTCATCCACCAGCTGCTGAAGGCGTACACGCTCTTCATCAGGGACGAGCAGTACATCGTCGAAGACGGGCAGGTGATCATCGTCGACGAGTTCACCGGCCGGAAGATGGCCGGCCGCCGCTGGTCGGACGGGCTGCACCAGGCGGTGGAGGCGAAGGAGAACGTGAGCGTGCACGGGGAAACCCAGACCCTCGCCACCATCACAATCCAGAACTATTTCCGGATGTATGACAAGCTGGCCGGGATGACCGGTACGGCGGAGACGGAAGAGAACGAGTTCCATCAGATCTACGGCCTGGACGTGATGGTCATCCCGACCAACCGTCCGGTAGTCCGAGACGACCGGCAGGACCTGATCTTCCGCACGAAGCGGGAGAAGTACAACGGCATCATGGACGAGGTCGAGCGGCTCAACAAGCTCGAGCTGCCGGTGCTGGTGGGGACGACCTCGGTGGACGTTTCGGAAACGTTGTCCCGGATGCTCAAGCGCCGCGGCATCAAGCACAATGTGCTCAACGCCAAGTACCACCAGCAGGAGTCGGAGATCGTCCGGGAGGCCGGCCAGCCGCGCGCCGTGACGATCGCGACCAACATGGCCGGCCGCGGAACCGACATCAAGCTCGGCGCGGGGGTCACCGACTCCAGGACGATCGCCTGGATCAAGGAACGCGGGAACGATCCGGCGGATGTCGCGCCGATCGACCCGAACCGCTGGGTGGACCCGGCCGCAAAGGCGGACGACTTCGAGCTCGAGGACGGCGGGCTGCACATCATCGGCTCCGAGCGCCACGAGTCCCGCCGCATCGACCGCCAGCTGCGCGGCCGCGCCGGCCGGCAGGGCGACCCCGGCGCCACGCAGTTCTTCCTGTCCCTGGAAGACGACCTGATGCGCCTGTTCAACTCCGACCGCGTCGCCGCCGTCATGGATCGGCTCGGCGCCGAGGAGGGCGAGGTCATCACGCACGCGCTGGTGACGCGCTCGATCGAGAAGGCGCAGCAGCGCGTCGAGATGCAGAACTTCGAGGCGCGCAAGCGGCTCCTCGACTACGACGACGTGATGAACCAGCAGCGGGAGGTCATCTACGACCTGCGCACGTTCGCGCTGGAAGGCGGAGAGGATCTCAAGGGCGAGGTCTGGGACATGGCCTCGCAGGGAATCCAGGACGTCGTCGACGAGTACGTTGCCCCCGGTGCTAACGACGAGCTCTGGGAGACGCAGGGCCTGGAGCAGAGGCTGGTCCTCGACTACATGCTGCCCGTACCGGAGCTCAAAGAGACGGATCGCTTCGAGCATGCCGGGGACGTGAGCGACCTCGTCCTCGAGCGGGCCCGGGAGGCGTATCGCGGCAAGCTCGAGCAGTTCGGCGAGAACCAGGAGCGGGTGCTCGCGTTCATCCTGCTCAGCGTGATCGACGGCAAGTGGCGCGACCACCTCTACGACCTGGACCATCTGAAGGCGTCGATCCAGTTCCGGGGCTGGGGGCAGAAGGATCCGCTGATCGAGTACAAGAAGGAAGCCTACGAGATGTTCGTCGATCTCATGGGCGACATCCGCCGGTCGGTGGGATCCCTGACCTTCCGGGCGCAGCTCGGCCCGCCGGCTCCGCGCCCCACCCAGGGGCGCATGACGCTCAGCGGACCGGCGGCGCCCGGCGGCGGCCGGATGGCCGCCGCCTCCGCCGGCCTGGCCGCGCGCCCGACCAGGGAAGACGCGGTCGTCGCCGGGTTGGGGGGCGGAACGGCGACGGCCACGCGCCGGATGACCACCAACCGCGGGGAAGCCGAGCCGGCGACGCGCGCGCCCGTGTCCGTCGACAAGGAGCCCGGTCGCAACGACCCCTGCCCGTGCGGGTCGGGGA
>DATKCH010000098.1:0-8620 GCA_035513295.1 Longimicrobiales bacterium | reverse complement strand
CTGGGGCGAAGTCGTAACAAGGTAGCCGTAGGGGAACCTGCGGCTGGATCACCTCCTTTCTCGAGTACGGGGAGTAGGTCCCTGGGGGGCAACCCCCACACCGAAACCTCTCGATGGTCGTCCCTCTCCTCTTCTCACGCTTCTGTTTCGCAAGCAACGGCCCCGGCGCGCTCGCGCGCGCCCGGGGCCGTTACTTATTTGCGGCGTTTGCGGCGCCCGGATTGACCGGCCCGGGAGCGCGCCCGTACACTGCCCGAGGACGCAGGCCGCTCTCGCCTCGGCTCGCCCCCATCCTCAAACGAATCGGCCGTGTCTTCGATCGCCCTTCGTCCCCGGTCCATCGGGGAGATCCTCGACGCCGCGTTCCAGCTCTACCGATCGCGCTTCGTGGGACTGGTCCTCATCGCGGTCGTGGGGATGGCTCCGGTCTCGCTGGTCAGCTCCTGGTTCTGGCTGGCCGTCCTGTCGCCCGAGGGGACTAGCACCGCGGCGGACATCGGCCTCGGGCTCGCCGGCCTCCTCGCGCTCATCCCGCTCGCGCTCGTCTACGGCGCGCTGACCCACGCCGCCGCGCGCGTCGCCGACGGGCGCGATGTCTGCATCGGGGAGGCCTACGCGTCCTCCGCGCGCAGGTTTCCGGCGCTGCTCGGGGCCGGGTTCGTGTCGTTTCTGTTGGCTGCGGTGACGCTGGTCGGGCTGTCCATCGCGACCTTCTTGGTGGTCACGGTCGTCGCGCTGCTAGCGGGCAGCGTCGGCGGCGAGCTGGGCGCGGGCGTGGGCGCGCTGGGTGGCGGTCTGGCCGCGGTCCTCCTCTTCCTGCTGGGTCTCGCGCTTCTGGCCGCCTCGCTGTTCGCGGTGCTGCCCCTCGTCGTGCTCGACGGGCAGGGGCCTATCGCCTCGGTCCGGCGCTCGTTCGTACTGTCCCGGGGCGGCAGGCTCAAGATCGCGGCGGTGCTGCTCGTCGCCTGGCTCATCATCATCCTTCCCACGATGGGCCTGCCGATGATGCTCGCCGGGCCGGCCGCCATGTTCGATCCCGCGGCGGGGGCCAACATGACCGGAGCGCAACTGGTGCTCCAGGGGATGGCCAGCTTCCTGGCTTCGATCCTGACGACCCCGTTCCTGGTGGCGTGCCTGGTCCTTCTCTACTACGACCGCCGGGTCGCCACCGAAGCCCTCGACCTGGAGCGCGCGGTCGACTCGCTCGACGGCCGGGCGTGAGCGACGCCCTCCGTAGCGCATGCTCGCCTCGCCGCCGCGACAGATAGCGCGGCCCTCCGCCGAGGAGGTGGCGGACGCGTTGCTCGAAGTGCTCGCTCGCCCGGAGTTCCAGCCCGCCCGCGCGGAGCCCGCCCGAGGACTCCTCGCGCGCGCCGTTCGGTGGATCGTCGAAGCGCTGGGTCGATTGATCCCCGAGGTCCCGACGCTGCCGGGCGGTCCGATCCTCAACGCGATCGCGATCGCCGCGCTGGCCGTAGGCGCGGTTCTGGTGGCCCATCGCCTCGTTTCGGGTCGCCGAGGACGGCGGAGACCCGCCGGCGCGTCCGCGCCCGGCGACCAGCCAGCGACGACGGGCACGGCCATCGAGCGCACCGCCGAGGAGTGGGAGGCCCGCGCGCGCCAGCACCTGGCCTCGGGCCAAGC
Source organism: Longimicrobiales bacterium (assembly GCA_035513295.1). Lineage (GTDB taxonomy): Bacteria > Gemmatimonadota > Gemmatimonadetes > Longimicrobiales > RSA9 > DATHRK01. Next base: position 6,976 of record DATKCH010000098.1, on the reverse strand, counting down.
GCGCGAGGCCGCGCTCGCGCTCTACCAGGCGGTCCTGCGCCGATTCGCCGACGCGGGCCTGATCCGGTACCACACGTCCAAGACACCGGGCGACTACCGGCGCGAGATCGCCGGCGCCCCGGTGGCCGGTCCCTACGCCGCGTTTCTTCGGGGCTTTGAGCCGCTGGCCTTCGGGCGCGTGCCACAGGCGGAGGGCGCGCTGCCGGGCCTCTTCTCGCTCGCTCGCGACGCGGCGCCGTCCCATGGCTGAACCCGGCAATCGCCAGCTCACCGCGCTGGTGGTCATTCTCCTCGCGTTCACGGCGGCGTCGCTGTTGGTGATTCCACGTCGGGGACGGAGCATGGACCCGCGCGCGAGCACGCTCCTCACGACGGAGATGGGCGCGGGGGCGCTGTATGAGACCATGCGGACGCTGGGCGTCCCCGCCGCCCGCCGGTATTCGCCGTTCGTCGAGGCGGATCCGCTGCGCGGCCCGCTGGTCATGCTCGCGGTGGGCACCGTCGGCCTCTCGACGTCCGAGCGGAACGGCCTGGTGGCCTGGGTGAGGTCGGGGGGTACTCTCGTATTCGCCCCAGGGCACGATGCCTCGCTCTTCGGATGGCTCACCCGGTCTCTGGACCTGGGCGACCACACGCCCGTCGTGCCGGCCGCCTTCCTCCGGATCCCACGCTTCCCGTCGACCCCGACCGACCACGAGTGGGCGTCCGGCGTCGATTCCGTCCCCCCCGCCGCCTCGGCGTTCCGGTCGCTTCCCCCCGAGCTCGAGTACGAGGCGCTGATCGAGACCGAAGCGGGCGATCCCGTGACCATAGTCTACGTGTTCGGACGGGGCAGGGTGGTCGCGCTCGCCGACCAGACGCTGGTGTCGAACGAAACCGCGCGCGCGCACCCGGGCGCGGTGCAGATAATGGTGCGGGCGGCCGCGAACCTGGCGGAGCCAGGCGATACCGTATGGTTCGACGAGTACCATCACGGTTTTACCGGCGGCGGCCATCCGGTCCGGGCGCTCTGGGACTTCGCGCGCGAGCGGCCGGCCGGTCGGGCGCTGGCGCAGCTCGGGCTCGCGGCGCTGGGTCTGCTGCTCCTGCTCGGCAGGAGACTGGGCGCGCCCCGCGCCCCGGCCCCGGCGCGCCGCCGCTCGCCGCTCGAGCACGTGGACGCCCTCGCGCGCGTCTACCACGGGGCGGAGGCGCGTCCGACCGCGCGGCGCCTGTTGATGGCGGGGCTGGCGCGCCGGCTGCGCGAGCCCGCCGCCGCCGGCGAGACGGAAGCGGACGCCCTGCTGGACCGGCTCCGCTCCCACCCGACCCGTGCGGAGCCGGCCCGCCGGCTCGCCGCCGCCCTGGCCGCCGACGCGGCCCCGGCCGCGATAGCGAACGCGATCGACGACGTCATCCATCCTGAGAGGAACGAGTGACCGAAGCCCAACCGCTCCACTCCCGGATCGAGGTCCTGCTCGAGCGGGTCGGACGCGTCGTCATCGGCCAGGATGACGTCATCCGGCACATGCTCGTCGCGCTGCTGGCCGGCGGCCACGCGCTGCTGGAGGGCGTCCCCGGCACCGCCAAGACGCTCGCCGTGAGGGCGCTCGCGCGCACCCTCGACCTGCGCTTCGGCCGCATCCAGTTCACGCCCGACCTCATGCCGTCCGACCTCGTCGGCGTGAGCGTGCTGAACCGCACCGAGGGCACCTTCCAGTACCGCCAGGGTCCGGTGTTCACGGATCTGCTGCTGGCGGACGAGATCAACCGCGCCCCGGCCAAGACGCAGTCCGCGCTGCTCGAGGCGATGGAGGAACGCCACGTCACGGTAGACGGAACGACCCGGCCGTTGCCCGCGCCGTTCACGGTGTACGCGACGCAGAACCCGGTGGAGTACGAGGGCACCTACCCGCTGCCCGAGGCACAGCTCGACCGATTCCTCCTGAAGATCGACGTGGGCTACCCCGCCGAGGCCGCTGAGCGCGCGGTGCTGGATCTGTACGCCGACGGCTTCGACGCGCAGGACCTCGCCGAGTCGGGCCTGGTCCCGGTCTTCTCGGGCGCCGAGCTGGGCGAGCTGCGCGCGCGCACGGCTGCCGTGCACGTGGAGCCCAGGATCCGCGACTACATCACCCAGATCGTGCGGGTGACGCGCGCCGAGCCGGTGTTCTCGCTGGGCGCCAGCCCGCGCGCCGGCGTGGCGCTTTTCCTCGCCGCGCGCGCCGAGGCGCTGGTCAACGGGCGGGACTTCGTCACGCCGGACGACGTCAAGGCGCTGTCCTTTCCGGTGCTCCGGCACCGCGTGCTCCTCACGCCCGAAGCGGAGGTGGAGGGCATCGCGCCCGACGATCGGCTGCGCTCCCTCCTGGAGTCGCTCGAGGCGCCTCGCTGACGGGCGGGAGGGGCGGAGCGATGGCCTCGTGACCTGGCGCGGGTTCGCCGAACCGGTCCCGGTTCCGAGCCGGAGATTCCTGGCGGCGGTCGCGCTCGTGGCTCCGGTGTTCCTCGTGCGGGCGCCCGTGGCGCTCGCGCTGGACGCGGCCCTGCTCGCGGCGTTCCTGCTCGACTGGTATCGCGCCCGCGCGCCCTCCGTGAGCCGCGAAACGCCGAAGCGCCTGTCGCTCAGGGGCGCGGCCGACGTGCGCTACGAGATCCGCAACCTGCAGCTGCGCGCGACCGACATCCTGCTGACCGACGACCTGTCGCCCGGGCTCGAGCGCGCGGGGCCGTGGCGGGAGGCGAGCAAGACGCCGAACAGGCCGCTGCTGGGCCTGGAGTCCGGCCGCGCCCCGCCCAGCGCCGGCGCCGGCGCCGGCGAGAGGCGCGACCTGGAGACCCCGGAGGACTCCATCCGGCTCTCGGTGCCGCCGCGCTCCTACGCCGACGCGGCCTACCGGGTGCGCGCCGTGGACCGCGGCGTCCACGAGTTCGGCGACGTGCACACGCGGGTGCTCGGCCCCTGGGGCCTCGCCTGGCGGCAGTTCCGGACTCGCGCGTCGGCGTCGGTGACGGTCCAGCCCGGGGCGGAGGAGCTGCGCAAGCAGCGGCTGGGCGGCCTGCGCAGCCGGCTCGCTCGGGAGGGCCTGCGCCGCCAGCGCCAGTGGGGCGAGGGCAGCGCGTTCGAGAGCCTGCGGGAGTACAGCGAGGGCGACGACCCGCGCTCCATCGACTGGAAGGCGACGGCACGGCGTGAGGAGGTCATCGCGCGCCGCTACCGGACCGAGCGCAGCCAGAACGTGATGATCGTGATCGACGGCGGCCGCCTCATGACCGAGCAGATCGACGACCGGGAGCGCATCGACCACGCGCTGTCCGCGGCGCTGCTACTGACGGAGGCCGCGCGGGCGCACGGCGACCGGGTGGGCGTCATGGTGTTCGACGAGCAGGTGCGCTCGTTCCTGCCGCCCGCGACTCCCCGGCTGTCGCGCATCGCAGACCTGCTGGCCGGGGTGCAGCCCCGCTTCGTCGAGCCCAACTACCCGGTCGCGTTCACCTACCTCGCGCGGCACCTGAAACGCCGGTCGCTGATCGTCGTGTTCACCGACATCATCGACGCGCGCGCCTCGTCGGCGCTTCTGGCGCAGCTCGCCCGCTCGGCGGTCTCCCACCTGCCGCTCATCGTCGCGCTGCGCAACCCGGGCCTGGAGCTGGCGGCGGGGGCTCCCGTGGCCACCGACGCGGACGCCTTCCGGCGCGCCGCCGCGGAGGAGATGCTGCGCGCCAGGGCGGTGGCGCTCGGGGGCATGAAGCGCGCGGGCGTGCTGGTCGTGGACGCGGAGCCGGGTCAGGCGATCCCGGACACGCTGTCGCGCTACCTCGAGGTGAAGCGGCGAGGGATGTTGTAGGCTACGCGGGCGGCGCGCCCGGCGACGGCGCGGAACGCTCGGGGATCCCGCGGGCGAGCTCGCGATCCTCGGCGGTCCGCCCCGACGCAGTCAGGTAGGCGAACATCGTGAGCGCGAACAGCGCCGCGAAGCCGAACTTCACGGCCGGCGGCAGGGGCGCGGGGGACAGGAACCCCTCCACGAGCCCCGCGAGGATCAGCAGCAGGGTGGTGCCCGCGAGCAGTCCGACGGCCTCCCGGCCGCGCCGCCTGAGCGCCTCGCCGCGCGTCCGCCTGCCCGGCGCGAGCAGAGCCGACCCCAGCCAGAGGCCCGCCGCCCCCGAGACCACGATCGCCGTCAGCTCGAGCACCCCGTGCGGGGCCACGAACCCCCAGACCAGGGCGCTCGCCTCGTGGTGCGCGTACAGGCCGAAGACCGCGCCGATGTGCATGCCGTTCAGGATGAGCACCGCCGCCGTCCCCAACCCCGCGAGGATGCCGCCGGCGAACGCGAGGAAGGTAACGCGCACGTTGTTCGAGATGAGCAGCGTCGAGAACATCGGCATCAAGCCCGACGGGACGTCCACGTAGCCCCGGCCGCTGGCCGCGCGGTCCGCCGCGTTCTCGGCGCGGCTGATCATCTCGACCGGCAGGTATGTACGCGCCACGTCCGGATCGGTGCGGACGTGCGCATAAGTCGCGAACATGGGCCCGAACAGGAGCAGGCCCGCGAGCGCGACGACGGGCAGGAGGCGCCGCACCAGCGCGGGGAACCCCCCCGATACCCATGCGCGCAGCGCCTCCCAGGAACGGCCGAGCGGCCGGTACAGGAGGTTGTGCCCGGCGCCCACGAGTCGCTCCAGCGACTCCTGCAGCTCGATGGACCCGTGGTACGTGCGCGCCCGCGCCAGGTCGGCCGCGACCTCCCGGTACATCCCTGCGAAGCGCGGCAGATCCTCTTCCGGGAGCCGCCTCAGCCCGCGCTTCGCGCGTTCCAGGAGCAGCTCGTAATCGTGCCAGCGCTGCGACTGCGTGCGCACCAGCGCGACCGCCTGCGCGCTGCGCGAGGCGGGGCCCTCGCCGCGCGCGTGCCAGCGCGGCCGCTCCGCCTCCAGCAGCGCCACCAGGCGCCCGTCGTTGCGCAGATCCTCGCCTCCCCTCCAGCCGCCCGGCGGCCTGGCCGCCGGCACCGGGGCGCGCTCCTCCAGGTGATCGGCCAGCGAGGCCGCCAGCGACGCCGCGACGCGCGCGCGCGCTTCCGGCCGCAGCTCGGTTCGCCGCGAGACGTAGCTCGAGAGCACCTCGAATTGACGGTACGTGAGGACCGGTGGCCCGGCGGCGGAGCCGGACAGCGCCGCGCGCTCGGGCAACGTGCTCTTGGCGCGGTCGCGCACGACCAGGGTGCCCGCCGCGAGGTCGCCGAGTCGCTGCGTGCGCGGCGTCATGAGCATCGCCGCGCCGCCCACCATCCAGGTCCCGAGCGGTTGCAGGTCGATGAGCCGGATCAGGTTGCGGACCACGGAGCCGCGGAACGTCAGCGGGTAGCCGCCGTCGTGGATCACGCGCAGGCCCACGAGGCGCTTGCCGGGTGTGCGGCCGCCTGCGAGCCCCTCGAAGAGGCTGAAGTACAGCCAGAGGCCCAGCATGAACCCGATCAGCAGGACCGCGATTCCCCACGTGAGGAGCGTCCGCGACACCTCGAAGCGGGACAGGACGAAGGGGAGTACGAGCCCCAGCGCGAACAGCGCGAGGCCGAAGAGCAGGAGGTCCAGCACGAAGGCCAGGAAGCGGGACCCGAGGTCGGCCAGCTCGTATCCGATCCGGACGTGCTCGGGGGTCTCGATCTGGACCCGGCGCGCGCCCGGCGCCGCGGCGGTGCTCATGCGCGCAGGATAGCGGCGGAGAGGGCCGGGCGCACCGCGAACAGGTTGAACCCCCCTGCCGTCGTCGTTATCATCCGAGCCCCGCGCGGTCCGCTCCGGCAACGCCGGCGGCCGCGCGGGTCGGGTTTTCGTCCCCGTCCGGCGCGCCGTGTACGCCGGAATCCGGGGCGGACGATCCAGAGTCGGGGCCTGTAGCTCAGCCCGGTTAGAGCGCACGCCTGATAAGCGTGAGGTCGGTGGTTCAAGTCCACCCAGGCCCATAGGAAGAGGAAGCCCCGCTGGGAGTTACTGACTCCGAGTGGGGCTTTGGTTTGGCCCTTTATTACCTCACCCCTCTTCAGACAGTGTCGAGCCGAAACTCCAGGGCCGGTCCTCTACGCGGCCTGCCCCCTCAGCACCATCCCGGTCCAAGCGACCCAGACGGTGAACGCCAGCATCACCAGACCACCGAACCCGTGGAGCGTGAGGCCGGCACCGTGCAAAAGGCCCGCGAGTGTGAAGACGCCGACTGCCGCACCGAGAATTGCGAGCGTGCGCGAGAAGCGCGTCCGCCACATCGCCAAGGACCACAGGATCATGGCAACGGCCGCAAGCCCGAACCCTACGGTGGCGAACGAACGATTCAGCGTCCCCGCTGCGGGTGAATCGATCCAGCCGGCCGCGACCGCGGCGATGATCAGCGACATCGTCGCCGCTGCGTAGGTGACGAATGCGGCGAGGGCGGTGTCCCGCGCGGCCCGGAGGTGGACGGTCAGCCCGAGCGCGCCGAGCAGCACCGTCAACTCGGCGAGGATAGCCGCCGCCTGCGGCCTCGCGGCCCGTGGGATGCCAGATCAGGACGCCGAAGAAGGCGACGGCACCTGCGATGAGCGCGAGTCCTGCGCGTCGATTCGTGGTCATGGAAATGGGTCCAGGGTTGCCGGAGTCGGGTTCGGGCGACAATCCTATAGCCGCGTTCGCGTCCCCGCGCGCACTCTCGAACAGTACCCCCATGAACGTTCGGAAAAGGACCTCCCGGAGCGATCCCCGCGTGCTGCGGAGCAGGCGGGCGCTCGGCGACGCCCTGGTCGAGCTGCTCCACGAGCGGAGGTTCGACGACATCACGGTACAGGACATCCTCGACCGCGCCGGCGTCGGGCGGGCGACCTTCTACGCCCACTACCGCAACAAGCAGGACGTCCTCCATTCCGGTCTCGAGCACCTGTTCGGCCATCTCGACGGGGTGCTCGAGCGCGGCTCAGCGGCCGGCGCGCGCTGCGTCCCCGTGAGGGAGTTCCTCGAGCACATG
>DATKCH010000097.1:0-81926 GCA_035513295.1 Longimicrobiales bacterium | reverse complement strand
GCCAGCCCGATCTCTTCCTCATGCGCTTCGACGATCCGCCCGGCGACGTGATCGTCAGCGACGGCGAGCATCTGTGGGTCTACTACCCGAGCGTCGATTCGGCGCAGGTGGTGCGCCTGCCGGCGGCCCGCGGCGCCGGGGCGACCGACCTACGGAGCCAGTTCATCGGCGAGCCGCGGGAGCGCTTCAATGCGACGAGCCGCGGAACGGAGTCCGTGGACGGCCGCCCCGCCGATGTCCTGATGCTGGATCCGAAGGGCGGGACGGAGGCGTACGGCAGTCTGCTGGTCTGGATCGACCGCGCCGACGGCCTGGCGAGGCGTTTCGAGGTCACCGAGGGGAACGGTCTCGTGCGGCGATTCGACCTCTCGGCCCTGCGCAGAAACCCCGACCTGTCTCCAGGCCTGTTCCGGTTCGATCCTCCCGACGGCGTGCGGATCGTTGACCGGGGTTGACCCCGGGCCGGGCGCGGGCGCCCCACCGGGGAAGCGGCGCGCGCGCTCGCTGCCCGTGATCGCGGCGCGGGAAGGCGGTGCGCGGGAAGCGGGTCGGATCGCGTCGGACCCGCAGGCCCCAGTTTCCGCCGGCCCGGTGATCGGCGTCATCACGCTGGGCTGCGACAAGAACACCGTCGACAGCGAACGCATCATGGGGTCGCTCGTGGGTGCGGGCGCCCGGGTACGCACGGACTCCGAGGGCGCCGACGTGCTGATCGTGAACACGTGCGGCTTCATCGATGCCGCGCGGGAGGAATCCGTCGACACCATCCTGGCGGCGGTGCGGCTGAAGGAGGAGGGTCGGGTCGGCGCGGTGGTGGCGATGGGGTGCATGGTCCAGCGGTACGGCGAGGAGCTGCGCGGAGAGATCCCCGAAGTGGACCTCTTCCTCGGCCTCACGCAGGCGGGCCAGCTCGTCCCCGAAATGCGCGCACGCGGCCTCCTGCCGGATCCGGCGCGGGTTCCCCTGATGGAGCGTCCGCTGCGGGCGATCGCGGGCCCCGCTTCGCACACCGCGCACCTCAAGATCAGCGAGGGCTGCGACCACGCTTGCGCCTTCTGCGCGATCCCGCTGATGCGCGGCAGGCATCGCTCGACCCCGATGGCGGAGCTCGTGGCGGAGGCGCGCGAGCTGGAGCGGCGCGGAGTGGTGGAGCTGTCGATCGTCAGCCAGGACACCACCTGGTACGGTCGCGATTGGGTGCGCGCCGCGGCCCGGTCACGGGTGGCCGGGGGCGCGACGGCGCCCGGCGCGCGACCCGCGCGGGAGTCGGGCCCCGACGGTTGGTTCGTCGGCGCGCGCTTCGCGCGCATGGCCGGGATCGGTCCGGCCGGGCAGGCGCAGCCCGTCGTCCTGCCGGCAGACCTCCCGGACGGCCCTCTGCCGCCGAACGGCCTGCTCCCGCGCTTGCTGCGGGGATTGCTCGCGGAGACCGACATCCCGTGGCTGAGGCTCTTTTACATGTACCCGTCCGGCATCACCCCCGAGCTCGTGGAGACCATGGCCGGCCACGATCGCATCCTGCCGTATCTGGACATGCCCCTGCAACACGGCTCGGACCGCGTGCTGGCGCTCATGCGGCGCCCCGAGCGGCGCGCCGTCGTCCGCGAACGCGTGGGCTGGCTGCGGGACGCCATCGCCGGACTCGCGCTGCGGACGACCGTGATCCTGGGCTTTCCCGGGGAGACGGACGACGACGTGGATGAGCTCGTGGATCTGCTGGAAGAGATCCGATTCGACTACCTGGGGGCGTTCGCGTACTCGCCCGAGGAAGGCACGCCCGCGGCCCGCATGGAGGGTCGCGTCCCGGAGGCGGTCGTGCGCGAGCGGCTCGAGCGGGTGCTGGACGTGCAGCGGTCGATCACCCACGACGCGAACGCCGAGCGCATCGGGTCGGAGACGGACCTGCTCGTAGACCGCGCCGCGAACCCGGAGACGGGGGAGCACGCCGTCGGCAGGACCGCCGCGCAGGCGCCGGAGGTCGACGGCGTGGTCTACGTTACAGACGCTCCCGCGGCGTGCCCCGGCGACTTCGTGCGCGTCCGCATCACCGACGCGGACGAGAACGACCTCTCCGCCGAGCTGGCAGCGTGAAGCGCGGCCGCAGCGAGGCGCTGTTCGAGCGCGCCCTGGGCGTCATCCCCGGCGGAGTGAATTCGCCGGTACGCGCGTTCGGAGCGGTCGGAGGAACTCCGTTCTTCGTGGCGGACGGATCGGGCGCGGTGCTGCGCGACGTGGACGGCAACGAGTACATCGACTACGTGCAGAGCTGGGGCGCCCTGATGCTCGGGCACGCTGCGCCGGAGATCGTCGAGGCCGTGCGCGTGGCGGCCGGCCGGGGCACCAGCTTCGGCGCGCCGTGTCCGGCGGAGGTGGAGCTCGCGGAGCTGATCGTGGGACTCGTGCCGTCCGCCGAGAAGGTGCGCTTCACGAACAGCGGAACCGAGGCGACGATGGCCGCCCTGCGGCTCGCCCGGGGCGCGACCGGCCGTGACCTGGTGCTGAAGTTCGCGGGTTGTTACCACGGGCACGCCGACTCCTTCCTGGTGCAGGCCGGCAGCGGCGTCGCGACGCTGGGGTTGCCGGATTCGCCCGGCGTCCCCGGTGCGCTGGCCGAACTGACGGTGTCCGTGCCGTACAACGACCTCGAGGCGGTGGCGGGGGCGTTCGCCGCGCACGGCGACCGGATCGCCGCGGTGATCGTCGAGCCGGTGGTGGGGAACGCCGGGTTCATCGCGCCGTTGGACGGTTTCCTGGCCGGATTGCGCGGCGCATGCACCGACCACGGCGCGCTGCTGATCTTCGACGAGGTCATGACGGGGTTCCGCGTAGGGCTCGGGGGCGCGCAGGAGCGCTTCGGGGTGGACCCCGACCTCACCACGCTAGGCAAGGTCGTGGGCGGCGGTCTCCCGGTGGGCGCGTTCGCGGGTCCGGCGGAGCTGCTGGACCGGGTGGCTCCGGCGGGCCCTGTCTACCAGGCCGGCACGCTGTCGGGCAACCCGCTCGCGATGGCCGCCGGGCTGGCGCAGGTGCGCGCCCTCGTCGAGCGGCGGCCGCACGCGGAGCTGGAGGCCCGCGGCGGCCGCCTCGTGGCGGGGCTGGTGGCGGCCGCCGCCGACGCCGGCTTCGATGCGTGCGGGGACGCCATGGGGGGCATGTGGGGTGTCCACCTGCGCGCCGGGCCGGTGCGCGATTTCGCCGACGCGCGCGCCGTCGACCGGGCCCTGTTCGGCCGCATCTTCCATCGCTGCTTGCGGGAGGGCGTCTTCTTCGCGCCGTCTCCCTTCGAGGCCGGCTTCCTGTCGCTCGCGCACACCGACGCCCAGCTGGAGCGGACGATCGGAGTGGCGCGCTCGGCGTTCGCCGCGGAGGCCGCATGAGCGGCCGGGGGGCGTGGCCGGCGGTGGCGCTGTGCGTGGCCGGCGCCGTCGCGAGCTGCAGCCCTGCGGGCCCGCGGCGCGGCGACGGCGGGGCGGCCGGCGCGGCGCCGTCGGGCGCCCGCGATGCCGGCGCCGACGGCGCGGCGCTCGGACCGGCGGTCGCCGTGGGGCTGTCGGCGGGCGCCGCGCGGGTGACGATCGACGCGGACGGCGCGCTGGGGATGGCGGACCCCGAGCGCGCCGGGCAGGAGAGGAGCGTACGGGCACCGTGCGTCGCCACCCGCGCCGGCTCGGGTGTTTCGGTTCGCTGCGCGGACGGCGCCCGTCACGAGTCGGCGGCCGCCATGATACGCTTCCGGCGCCTTGACGGGACGCCGCTGCGCGTGGACGGGCGCGAGTACGACGGCGAGATCCTGGTCCGCGCGGGCGAGGACGGTCTCACCACGATCAACACGCTCGCGCTGGAGAGGTACCTGCTCGGGGTGGTGCCGCACGAGATCGGGGCGCGCCCGGCCGCCGAGATCGAGGCCGTCAAGGCGCAGGCGGTGGCGGCGCGCACCTACGCGATCGCGCACCGGGGGCGGCGCGCCGCGCTGGGGTTCGATTACTGGGGGGACGTGAACGACCAGGTGTACCGGGGCCGGGAGGGGCAGGACGCCGTGGCCGCGCGGGCGGTGCGCGAGACCCGCGGTGAGATCCTGACGCACCAGGGCCGGCCCATCCTGGCCTTCTATCACTCCACGTGCGGCGGGCGCACCGCGGCGATCGACGAAGTGTGGCGCCGGGGACCGCTGCCCTACCTGCGTTCGGTGTCGGACCTGCGCGAGGACGGCTCCGCGTGGTGCGAGACCTCCAACAGGTTTCGCTGGAGCCAGCGCTGGTCGTGGGACGAACTCGGCGGGATCCTGGAGCGTACGATCGGGCTGCCCCGGGCGTCGCTGCGCGAGGTGCGCGTGCGCAGCCGTACGCCGTCGGGACGGGTGTCGGAGCTCGAGATCGCGGGCGACGGCAGGCGCTGGACCGTATTCGGCGACTCGCTCCGCTGGGCGCTGCGCCCGCAGGCCGGGCGCATCCTGAACAGCGCGCTCATCTTCGACCTCGAGGAGGGGACCGACGTCCACGGACGCTACCTGGAGGTTTGGGGCGGCGGCTGGGGCCACGGAATAGGCATGTGCCAGGTCGGGGCGATGGCGCGCGCGCGGGCCGGACAGACGTACCGAAGGATCCTCGCGGCGTACTACACGGGCACGGACCTGGAGCGCACGTATTGATGACGGACGCAAGGAAGATCTCAAGGGGGTGCGGGATGCGGAACCTGGGTGGCGCGGCGACGCTCGCGCTGGCATCGCTGGTGGCGGGCGCGGGGCAGGCGCGCGCGCAGGACCTCGCGGAGTACGACTACGAGAACCTGAGCTTCCGGGGGGTCGGCGCGCACGTCGGCTACAACTGGGCCGACAAGGTCGAGGGCACCGCCGCCATCGGATTCCGGGTCGACCTCGGCTACCTGGGGCCCGGCGTGCGGATCGTCCCCACGCTGAACTACTGGAGCTCCGACCTGCAGCGCGGGGAGTTGGAGGAACTCGCGGCGCAGATCACCGCGCTGCCGAGCCTCGTGGAGGCCGGCGTCGTCGTCACGGCGGACGATCTGGGCGGCATCGAATGGAGCGATCTGGCGTTCGGACTGGACGCCCAGTACGTCTGGACCACCCCGTCGGCTCTGCTCGCGTATCTCGGGGTCGGATTCGGGCTGCACTCGCTCAACGGGCAGGGGGAGTCCATCAACGGCACCTTCGTGGAGGATCTGCTGGATTCCTTCGCGGCGGGGATTTCCCCGGTCGCGGGGGCCGAGTACCTGCTGGAAGAACGCCTGCGCATTTACGGCGAAGCGCGCTGGAATCTGCTGAGCGACCTGAACTTCGGCGGATTTGCCATCGGGGCTCAGTTCATGTTCCACGACCGGGATCCCGGCGTCGTCGGGAGCGTTCCGCCGGCCCCGGCCGGCCGGCCAGCCGCTGCCCGATGAGCGGGAAGTTCCGCGTCGGGATCCTGGGCACGGGTGCCATCTCGCAGGTCGTCCACCTGCCCACCCTCACGCAGATGCGCGGCGTCGAGGTGGCATGCGTCACGGACCACGACACCGCCAAGGCGAGGACGCTCGCGCAACGCTTCGGCGTGCCCGAAACCCACACGACCGACGAGGCGTTGCTATCGGACGCCGGCCTGGACGCGGTCATCGTCGCCAGCCCGAGCCACATGCATGAGGAGCACGCCGTAGCGGCGCTCCGCGAAGGCAAGCACGTACTCGTCGAGAAGCCCCTCGCGCTGACCGCGCAGGGCGCCCGCCGGGTGATCGGAGAGGCCGAGCAGGGGGATCGGGTGGTGATGGTCGCCCTGAACAACCGATACCGGCCCGACGCGCGCGCCCTGCGGCCCTTCATCCGGGGAGGGGAGCTGGGCGACGTGTTCCACGTCCGCGTGGGCTCGCTGAATCGAAAGGTGCGGACGGCCCGGCCGACGTGGCGCCACAGCCCGGAGACGGCCGGGGGAGGAGCGCTCATGGACCTCGGCGTCCAGACGCTGGACCTCGCGTTGTGGATGCTCGGCTACCCGGCCGTCGAGCGGGTCGTGGCGCACGCGCATCGATCGCCCGGCATGGAGGTGGAGGACGGCGCGACAGCGCTGCTGGGCTGCGAGGGGGGCGCCGCGGTCTCCCTCGACGTTACCTGGAGCCTGTTCGAACCGAACGACCGGCAGTACCTCGAGGCGCTGGGCACGTCGGGTTCCGGGTCCCTGAGCCCGCTCGCCGTGTTCAAGGAGGTGGAGCAAGGCGTGCTGGACGTGACTCCGCCGGTACCGCCGGGCCGCACGAACCTGTATACGAGCTCCTACCGGCAGATGCTCGCGGACTTCGTGCAGACCGCCAACGGGGACCGCGCGTACGAGCCCCCGAGCGAGCAGGTCGCGCTCATGGAGGTCATCGCGACGGCCTACGACTCGATCCGCGAAGGGGCCGAGCTGCCCCGCTGAACGCCGGTTGCGCGGGCGGTTGTGACCGGTTGACCCCTCGATTACATTTTTCCGGCTGTGGTTGGAGGGAGGTTGCGTCCCGCCCGGGACGAAACGGCATCGGAGGCGTCAAAATGAAGCCAGGTATCCACCCCGAATACCAGACTGCCCGCGTGCACTGCGCGTGCGGGAATTCGTTCCTAACCAGGAGTACCACGGACGACATCCACGTCGAGATCTGCTCGGTGTGCCATCCCTTTTTCACGGGCAAGCAGAAGCTGGTGGACACGGCGGGCCGCGTGGAACGCTTCCGCCGGAAGTGGGGGGGCGACAAGGGCGGTCTCGCCGCGGCTGAGAGCGCCGAGGGTCCTCAGTCGGACGAGCCCGCCGACGCGGGCGAGGACACCGGCGATGAAGGCGGCGACGCCTGAATCCGATCGAGTTCGGAGCCGGGGCGACCCGGCTCTTTCGTTGGCACCCTCTTGCAAGACACCACCACCACGAACCGGCACCGGCGCTCGACCCATGCGTGACGACCTGGAGAGGGCCGAAGAGGTCATCGCCCGGCACGAGGAGCTGACGGCCGCCATGGCCGATCCGGCCGTGCTCGGCGATCACGGCAGGCTCCGGGATGTCGCGCGCGAGCACTCCGAACTGACCGGGGCCGCCACGGCGGCCCTCGCCCTGCGGGAGACGACGAAGCAACTCGCGGGCGCGCGCGCCCTGGTCGAGAACGACGACGGCGAGCTCGCCGCGCTCGCCGAGACCGAGGTGGCGGACCTCGAGGAACGCGCGCGGAGGCAGGCCGCCGAGCTGCGCCGCCTGCTCGCGCCGCCCGATCCCCTCGCGCACCGGCCGGCCGTCGTGGAGATCCGCGCGGGGACCGGCGGGGACGAAGCGGGGCTTTTCGCGGGCGACCTCTTCCGCATGTACTCTCGGTATGCAGAGCACAAGGGCTGGAGGCAGGAGGTCGTGAACGCCTCCGAGGGCGAGGTGGGCGGCTTCAAGGAGATCGTGTTCATCGTGCGTGGCCGCGACGCATACGGGAGCCTGCGCCACGAATCCGGAGTGCACCGGGTCCAGCGGGTGCCGGTGACGGAGAGCCAGGGGCGCATCCATACCTCCGCAGCCACGGTGGCGGTGCTGCCCGAGGCGGAGGAGGTCGACGTGGAGATCCGCGAGGAGGATCTGCGCATCGACGTGTTCCGGTCGTCGGGGCCGGGCGGGCAGTCGGTCAACACGACGGACTCCGCGGTCCGCATAACGCACGGGCCCACCGGGCTCGTGGTGACGTGCCAGGACGAGAAGTCCCAGCACAAGAACAAGTCGAAGGCGCTGAAGGTTCTGCGCAGCCGCCTGCTGGACGCCAAGATCGCGGAACAGGAAGCGGCGCGGGCGCACGAGCGCCGCACGCAGGTGGGCACGGGGGATCGCTCCGCGAAAATCCGCACGTACAACTTCCCCCAGGGAAGGGTCACCGACCACCGCATCAATCTGACGCTGTACCGCCTGTCGGAAACGCTGGACGGCGACCTGGACGAGCTGGTGCGGGCGCTCAGGGAAGCCCGCGAGGCCGAGCGACTGGAGGCCGGTGCGTGAGCGCGGTTCGGCGACCGGCGAGGGGGGCCGTCACGGTCTCGGAGGCGCTCGAGTTGGCCGCGCAGCGGCTCGGGCCGGAGGCCGGCCGCGCCGAGGCGCGCTTCCTGGTCGCGGGGGTGCTGGGCCTCGCGGCCGGCGAACTCGCTCTGAAGGGAACCGGGGCGCTCGCTCCCGCCGAGCGGGGGGCGCTGGCCCGGGCGATCCGGCGGCGCCGCGCCGGGGAGCCGCTCGCGTACGTACTCGGTACGGCCGCGTTCCGCGAGATCCAGCTCGCCGTCGACCCGCGCGTGCTGATTCCTCGGCCCGAGACCGAGCGGCTCGTCGAGGCCGTGATGGGTCTGCCGGTAGGCGCCGATGCTCCCGTGCTGGAGGTCGGCACCGGCAGCGGCGCCATCGCCCTCAGCCTGCTCCACGAAAGACGGTTCCGTAGCGTCGTCGCGACCGACATCTCCGCGCGCGCGCTGGAAGTCGCTCGAAGCAACGCCGCGGCGCTAGGTTTGCAGCGGCGCGTGGACCTGCGCCTCGGAGACACCTACGATCCGGTCGGACCGGGCGAGCGGTACGAGCTCGTCGTATCCAACCCTCCGTACATCGCGGAGGCGGAACGCGCGGCGCTGCCGCCGGAGGTGCGGGAATTCGAGCCGCCTGCGGGACTGTACGCGGGCGATGGCCTCGCGATGATCCGGAGGCTGGTTCGCGGCGCGCCCGCGGTCCTGGTCCCGGGAGGCTGGCTCGCGCTGGAGTTCGGGGCGACGCAGGCCACGGCGGTGCGCGCCGAACTGCTCGACGCCGGCCTGCGGGAGGTCCGGATTCTGCCAGACCTGGCCGGACGGGACCGTATCGCGCTGGGACGGAGGGCCGGGACGGTACCCTGATCGCCACGGTTAGGCCGCGGGCAGCCCGGATTCTTCCGGGCGGGCCACGAATCTTCAGGGGAGGGACGCAATGGAGTCGACGGACGGGACGCTGCGCAAGGCCGAGGAGCTCGGTCGCCTCGTCGGCCAGACCGCGGAGTACAAGGCGCTCGTGCGGGCGCGGGAGCGCATCGAATCGGAGGAGGCCGTCGCGGATACGATTCGCTCGCTTTCCGCGCTGGAGGAGACGCTCGCGGCCGCGCTGCGCCGGGGCGAAACCCCCGACGAGGAAACGACGCGCGAGTACGAGAACACGTTCTCGGAGCTGCAGGCGCACCCGGCCTACCAGGGCCTGGTCGCGGCCCAGGCGAACTTCGACAAGGTGATGGCCGCGGTGAACGACGCGATCACCAGGGGCATGGACTCGGGCGCGCGGTCCGGCATCATCCTTCCTTCCTGACCGCTCGGTGCAACTCGCCTCCCTGCGCAGGGTCGTCTACGCGATCATAGACCCGCTCACCGATTGGCTGGTCGCCCGGCGGGTCCACCCGAACCTGCTCACGACGCTCGGCTTCGTCGTGACCATCGCGGCGGCGCTGGCCTTCGACCAGAACATGGTCCACAGCGCCGGGTTCCTGGTCCTCCTCGGGGGCTTCTTCGACATCGTCGATGGCAGGGTCGCGAGGCTGAGC
The DNA here is from genome assembly GCA_035513295.1 of Longimicrobiales bacterium. Classification (GTDB taxonomy): domain Bacteria; phylum Gemmatimonadota; class Gemmatimonadetes; order Longimicrobiales; family RSA9; genus DATHRK01. Next base: position 72,398 of record DATKCH010000097.1, on the reverse strand, counting down.
GACCTGGGAAGCAAATTCGGGGCGTTCTACGACTCGACGCTGGACAGGATCAGCGAGATCGTCGTCTACATGGGGATTCTTTCCCTGTACAACGACTACCGCGTCGAGCTGGGCGACGTGGGCATGATCTACCTGGTAATGGCTGCCATGGCCGGGTCGCTGATGGTCAGTTATACTCGCGCCCGCGCGGAGATCATGGGCCTGGATTGCCGGGTCGGCCTGATGCCGCGCGCGGAGCGTGTCGTCCTGATCGGCCTCGCCTCCCTGATCTTCGGAGAGGCGTGGAACGGGATCGTCCTGAAAGTCGTGATCGGGATCCTGGCCGTCCTCACCAACATCACCGCCCTGCAACGGATCGTCTGGGTGTACCGCGAAGTGGGCGGCGTGCCCCTCGGCTCTCCGTCCGGGACCGTCAAGGAAGAGGAATCACCGTGAGCTACGACATCCGCCCGGCCAACGGGCGTTTGGGGGTGCTGTTGCCCGGGTTCGGGGCCGTCGCGACGACCTTCGTCGCGGGCGTCGAGTTGATCCGTAGGGGCCAGGCCCAGCCGTTCGGTTCGGTCAGCCAGATGCAGCGCATCCGCCTGGGGAGGCGCACCGAGGACCGCCAGCCGAAGATCAAGGACTTCGTGCCGCTGGCCGCGCTGGACGACCTCGTGTTCGGCGCGTGGGACCCGATTCCGGACAACGCGCTCGAGACCATCCGTAAGGCCGGGGTCCTCGAGCTGTCCCAGGTGGAGCCGATCGCGGACGCGCTCGAAGCCCTCGCGCCGATGCCGGCGGTGTTCGACCCCGCCTACGTGAAGCGCCTGAACGGGCCCAACGTGAAGACCGGCGCCAACAAGCGCGAGCTCGGCGAGCAACTGCGCCAGGACATCCGCGCCTTCAAGGAGGACAACGGCTGCGACCGGCTGGTCATGGTCTGGTGCGGGTCCACGGAGATCTTCATGCAGCCAGGTCCGGCGCACGAGTCGCTGGAGGCCTTCGAGGCCGCCATGGAAGCCGACGACGCCGCGATCGCGCCCTCGATGGTCTACGCCTGGGCGGCGCTGAAGGAGGGGGTCCCCTTCGCGAACGGCGCGCCCAACCTGACGGTCGACACGGTCGCGCTGCGCGAACTCGCCGAGGAGAACGGAGTGGCCATCGCCGGCAAGGACTTCAAGACCGGCCAGACGCTGCTGAAAACCATGATAGCGCCGGGGCTGAAGGCGCGCATGCTGGGGCTCAACGGCTGGTTCAGCACCAACATTCTGGGCAACCGCGACGGCGAGGTGCTCGACGACCCCGAGTCCTTCAAGACCAAGGAAGAGTCCAAGCTCGGAGCGCTCGAGTACATCCTGCAGCCAGACCTGTATCCGGAGCTGTACGGCGGCTTCTACCACAAGGTGCGCATCAACTACTACCCGCCCCGAGGCGACAACAAGGAGGGGTGGGACAATCTCGACATCTTCGGGTGGCTCGGCTATCCGATGCAGATCAAGATCGACTTCCTGTGCCGCGACTCGATCCTGGCCGCGCCGATCGTGCTGGACCTGGTGCTGTTCATGGATCTCGCCCAGCGCACGGGGCTGACGGGGATCCAGGAATGGCTGTCGTTCTATTTCAAGGCGCCCATGACGGCGCCGAGCTTGTATCCCGAGCACGACATCTTCATCCAGCACACCAAGCTCAAGAACACCCTCAGGCACCTGATGGGCGAGGACCAGATCACGCACCTCGGGATCGAGTATTACGGCGAATAGCGCGGCGCGCCGAGCGCGCGGCCGGCTCCTCGTGTTCGAGGGACCGGACGGATGCGGCAAGACGACCCAGGTCCGCCTCCTCGGGAGCCGCCTGGCGAAGGCCGGCGTTCCGCACCTGTTGGTGCGCGAGCCGGGCGGCACCGGGCTTGGGGAGGCGCTGCGGCCCGTGATCCTGCGCGGCGCCGACATGAATGCGCGCTCCGAGCTGCTCCTGTACCTGGCGGCGCGCGCGGCGCTGGTCGAGGAGAGGATCCTGCCGGCGCTCGCGGACGGGATGCTCGTGGTCGCCGATCGCTACGCTCTTTCCAGCCTCGCCTACCAGGGGTACGGCCGCGGGATCCCCGTGGTCCAAGTCGCTGCCGCGGTGGAATTTGCCACTCAGGGCCTGAAGCCGGACCTCACCATCCTCCTCGAACTCGGGGCGGAGTTTCGCCGGGAGCGCTTCCGGCGCAGATCTCCGGATCGCATCGAAAGCGCGGATGAGGACTTCCACGATCGCGTGCGTCTGGGATACGCCGAGCTGGGGCAGGGGGACCCGTCCATCCAGGTCGTGGACTCGTCCCGGGGGGTGCGGGCGGTGCACCGCGCCATCCTCGAGATCCTGGGGCGCGTCTGGCCCGAAACTTTCGCATCCGGATCGGGTTAGCTACCTAGAAGTACAGCGACCCGCCTGCCGCGGCGGCCGGTCCGCGCTACCGAATCGTAGCCCCCACACGGGGATCGCCAATGAGGAAGACCGTCTACATGCCGCTTCTCGTCGGGGCCATCGCGCTCACGACGGGAGGGTGGTTCCTGCAGAAAGGCGCCGCCGACGAGCTGAATCTGTATTCGCAGGTTCGGCTCTTCGAGGAAGTCGTCGACATGGTCTCCGACAGGTTCGTCGACGAGAACGGCCAGGACGATCTGTACCAGATGGCCATCGAGGGACTGCTCAACGAGCTGGGCGATCCTTACTCGGTCCTGATGGACCGCGACCAGTACGCGGACCTGCGCCTGGACACGTCGGGCGAATACGGCGGCCTCGGGATCCAGATCGCGGTGCGCAACGGCTGGATCACCATCGTGGCGCCCATGCCGGGCACCCCGGCCGAACGCGCGGGGCTGCGGGCCGGCGACCGGATCGTGGAGGTGGAAGGGGAGTCCACGGCGGGCTGGACCGAGGACGAGGCGGTCAAGGTGCTGCGCGGTCCCAAGGGGAAGACGGTGGACATCAAGGTCGCCCGCCTCGGCGCCGACGAGCCGATCCCCTTCACCATCAAGCGCGAGGACATCGAGGTGCCGGCGGTGCCGTCGGCCTACCTCATGGGCGATGGCGTGGGTTACGTCGAGGTGGTCCGGTTCAGCGAATCGTCGGCGGACGAGGTCCGCGACGCGGTCGAGGAGCTGCGCAAGCAGGGCATGCGCGGCCTCATCCTGGACCTACGGGACAACCCCGGCGGGCTGCTCGATCAGAGCTTCGAGATGGCCGACATATTCCTGCCGAAGGGCGTCGCGATCACCGAGACGCGCGGGCGCGTCGACGACGACAATCACCGCTACAGTGCCAGCGACCCGGATCGCTTTCCCCAACTGCCGGTGGTCGTGCTGATCAACGGCGCTAGCGCTTCCGCTTCGGAGATCGTCGCGGGCGCGTTGCAGGACCACGACCGCGCGCTGCTGCTGGGGGAACGGACGTTCGGCAAGGGCTCCGTGCAGACGCTCTTCCAGCTGCGCGCGGGCGAATACGTGCTCAAGCTGACGACGGCGCGCTGGTACACGCCATCCGGCCGCTCGATCCAGGCCCCGCACGGAGAGAGGACCGCCGACGGCGACGTCGTCGACGGAACCGATCCCGACGACGATGGCGGCCGGGAGATCTTCCACACGGACGCCGGCCGCGAAGTTCTAGGTGGTGGCGGGATCAGTCCCGACCTGCGCGTGCCACGCGAAGTCGACCCGGGGGTGGAGACGTTCTTCAAGGCGATGAACCGCTACGGGGCCGCCTACAACGACGCCGTGTTCGACTACGCGACCGAATACGCCGCCGAGCATCCGGAGCTGCGGCCGGATTTCGAGGTCGCGCCCGAGATGCTCGACGAGCTGTACGATCGTCTCAGGGCCGGGGAGGTCGAACTGGACCCGGAGACGTACGACGGTGCCGGACAGTGGCTCGCCCGCCAGCTCGGCTACCGGATCGCCTATACCAAGTGGGGGCAGGAAGCGGCCCGCCAGCGGTGGAACGAAGAGGACCCGGACGTCACGGTGGCGAGGGAAGTGCTGCGCGAGGCCACGAGCCCGGCCGCCCTCTTCGACGTCGCCGAGGCGCATCGGCTGACTCGAGAGCAGTCGGACGTCGAGGCCGCGGCGGCCGAGACGGCGGCGGCCGGGGCGGGGCGGCCGTAGCGACGATCGCCAGGGTCTCCGCGGCGGCGTGACCGTTACCGGCGCGGCCCTGCTCCTCGCGACCGGGGCGGCCGTGGGGTTCCTGTCCGGGTTGACCGGAATCGGAGGAGGGGTGCTCATGGTGCCCCTCCTTTACGCGTATTACGCGGCTTCCTCAACGACCGCCGGGGTCCCCGCCGCCGCTGCCCACGCCACCAGCCTGTTCGTCATCGCGCCCACGGCCGTCTTCGGGGCGTTCCGGTACGGCCGGGAGAAGATGGTTTCGTGGCGCGTCGCGCTTCCCATGGGCGCGAGCGCGGCGGTTTCCGCCGCTTTCGTCGCGCTGGTCGCGGTCCGGGTCCCCGATGACCTGCTCCGCGCCGGCTTCGCGCTCTTCCTGCTGGTCACGGCCGCCCACCTCGCCCGTCCGCCGCGCCGCGCCGCCGACGCGGAGGGCGAGCCCGCGGCGCTCGGCCCCGTCGCGGCCGCCGGCGTCGCGGTCGGAGCCCTGTCCGCGCTGCTCGGCGTCGGCGGCGGGGTCGTGGCGATCCCGCTCCTGCACGCAGTCGCCCGGGTGCCGCTCGGCCGGCTGGCCGCGACCTCCCTCGCGGTGATCGCGCCAGCGGCCGCGGCGGGGGCGGTCGCGTATGCCCTGGCGGCGGCCCCGCAGATGCCTCCGTGGAGCGTCGGTCTCGTGGACGTCGGCGCCGGTCTGCCGCTGCTGGGGGGATCGCTGGCGATGGTCGGCGCGGGCGCGCGGGTGAACGCCCGCGTACCGGAGCCGGCGCTGAGGATCGGCTTTTCCGCGCTCCTCGCGGCGGCCGCGCTGCGACTGCTCTGGGGCCTGTTCGCAGGTGGGGCTTGAGGGGGTCGAGGTATCGGGACGTGCCCGACCGCCGGCCCCGCCGGCCCCACCTGGTCCGCTTCGTCCGGCCCGCGCACGCACGCCATGGCGCCGCCCACTCGTCGCGGCGGATGTAGCGCGGTGGTGACGGGGCCGGGCGAGGTAGTGGTCACCCGCGGCGGCCTGGCTGAGTCGTGCCATCGCTTCCACGCCGTCATGGTCGCCGCCGACGGTAGGTGCATCGCGGCCATCGGCGGCGCGGAGACGCCCACGTTCGCCCGCTCGGCGATCAAGCCGCTGCAGGCGACGGCCGTACTGGAGGACGGCGCGGGGGACGCGCTCGGTCTGGAAGGCGAGGAGATCGCGCTCGCGTGCGCGTCCCACGGAGGCGAGCCGGAGCACGTCGCCGTGGTTCGGCGGGCCCTGGGACGGGCCGGAGCGTGCGAGGACGATCTGGCGTGCGGGCCCCACCCGCCGCTGTATGCGCCGGCGGCGGACGCGCTGGCGGCCGCCGGGCTGCGGCCGGGCCGGGTGCACAACAGCTGCTCCGGGAAGCACGCCGCGATGCTCGCCCTCGCCCGGCATTACGGCGCTCCCCTCGCGGGCTACAATGCGCCGGACCATCCGGTCCAGAGGCGCATGGCCGCCGAGGTGTGCCGCTGGACGGGCACGCACGAGCGGGACCTGCAGCGCGCGGTGGACGGTTGCGGGGTGGTGACGTTCCGGCTCCCCCTCGGAGCGCTGGCGCGGGCGTTCGCGCGCTGGGGCGTGGCCTCGGGCGTGCCCGCGCGCGTCCGCAGCGTGGTGTCGGCGCACCCGCACCTGCTCGCGGGCACCGGTCGCCTGTGCACGGCTATTTCGCGGGAGAGTCGAGGCGCGGTGCTGGCCAAGGTCGGCGCGGAAGGCGTGTACTGCGCGTGCGTCCCGGGATCGGGACACGGCCTGGCCGTGAAGGTGCTCGACGGCGCCCGCCGCGCCGCCGACGCCGCGGTAGTGGCCCTGTTGCGCGCCCTCGGAGCCGTCGACGAAGGCGTGGCGGAGCGCCTGTGGCAGGTGGCGGCGCCCCCGCTCAGAAACACGCGCGACGAGGTCGTCGGGCGCATCGAGGTACGGCTCCCCGGGCTCGGAGAACGCGCGTGAGCCGCGCCGGGCACTTCGAGGCCGGTCCGTCGCGTCTGGAGCCCGGCGTCGAGCCGCTCGTCCGGGTCTCCGCGGCGATCGGGGCGGGAAGACGCGACGTTCTCGCCGACGCGCTGCGGGACGCGTTGGACCTGCCGCGCGTGGAGGTGGACGAGGCGCTGCTCCAGAGCCACCTGTTCGTGGGCTATCCCGCTACCATCGGCGCGTTCGCGCTCTGGCGGCGCATCGCCGGCCCCGCACCCGCCGGCGCGGGGATCGAGCGGAGCGTCGACTTCGATGAGCGCGGCGCGCGGGTCTGCGAGCGGGTGTACGGCGGTCAGTACGGGCGGGTGCGCGCCAACGTCGCGGCGCTCCATCCGGAGCTGGAACGTTGGATGCTCAGGGACGGCTACGGTCGAGTGCTGGGCCGGCCCCGACTGGCTCTGGCCACGCGCGAGCTGTGCGTGGTCGCCGTGCTGTGCGCGCAGGACGCGGAGCCGCAGCTCTACTCCCATATGCGCGGCGCGCTTCAGTCGGGCGCGACGGGACGTGAGGTGGAGGCGACGCTGCGCGTCGCCGAGGGCCTGCTGCCGGTGGACCGGCGGGAGGCGGCGTGGAGGGTGTGGACGAGCGTACGAGAGAGGCGAACGGGAGGACGCGGTTGATGTTCCTGGACTTCGTCGAGGTGCAGGTCTACGGCGGGACCGGCGGCTCCGGCGCCGAGGCCTGGCGGCGGGAGACGGGCGTTGCCCGTGGCGGCCCCGCCGGTGGGGATGGCGGCGACGGCGGCAGCGTCGTGCTCGCGGCCGACGACAACGCCACGACCCTGCTCGACTACCGCTACCGGCAGCATCACCGGGCCGAGCGCGGGATGCACGGCGAGGGGTCGAACCGCACCGGCCGCAGCGGCGGAGATCTGGAACTGGCCGTGCCGCCCGGGACTGTCGTGCGCGATACCTCGACGGGGGAGCTGCTCGGGGAGCTCGTCGAGCCCGGCGACCGCCTCGTCGTGGCGCGTGGCGGCCGGGGAGGCCGGGGGAACGCGGCCTTCGCGACGTCGACGAACCGCGCCCCGCGCCGGTGGGAGCCTGGCGAGGAGGGCGAGGAGCGGAGGATCTCGCTCGAGCTCAAGCTCATCGCCGACGTCGGGCTCGTGGGCCTGCCGAACGCCGGCAAGTCGACGTTCCTGGCGGCGGTGTCCGAGGCGCGCCCCAAGATCGCGGATTATCCGTTCACCACCCTGCAGCCGAACCTGGGAGTCGTGAAGCGCTCCGAGGGTCGCAGCATCGTGATTGCCGACATCCCGGGCATCATCGAGGGGGCCCACGAGGGCAAGGGCCTCGGGCACCGCTTCCTCCGGCACGTGGAGCGCACGCGCACCCTGGCCATCCTGGTGCCGGTGGACAGTCCGGACCCGGCCGGGGAGTACCAGCAATTGGTGCGGGAACTCGAGCGCTACTCCACCGACCTCGCGCAGAAGCCGCGCTGCCTCGTGTTCACCAAGATGGACCTACTGCCGCCGGGCGAGAGCCCGCCCGCCCTCGACGACCCGTCAGCCTGGGGCACGTTCGCGGTCTCCTCGGTGTCGGGATTCGGCTTGCAGCCGCTTCTGGGGGCGCTGTGGGCCCGGGTCGCGCACGCGCGCGTCGAAAGGGCGCCTGCGGACCCGGCTCCCTGGCGGCCCTGACGCGGCGTGGGGGGCAGGATGGACGGGATCGGACGGGAGCTGCTCCCGACGCTAGTGCGGCGCGTGCGCGAGCGGGGAGCCCCGGCGGGGGAGGCCGCGCGGGTCGCGCTCGTGCAGCTCGCCCGGGCGACCTGGGGCGAGCCGTTCACGATCTGGAGGTTGCTGGACCGCCACGGCGAGCCGACGCGGGCGCTGCGCGCGCACGCCGGCGGCCGGCGGGCGACGCCGACAAGCGCGCCAGGCCGCGCGGAGCCGAACCCCGGGGAGAGCTCGGCGGCCGCCGCGATCCCCTTCTGGGACGCGCGCTATCCCGTCGGGCTCTGGCGGCTGGCCGACCCGCCGCCGGTGTTGTTCTTCGTGGGCGATCTGACGCTTCCGGCCAGGCCGGCGCTGGCCATCGTGGGGACGCGCCGCTGCAGCGAATACGGGCGCCGCGTGTCCGCGGCGATCGCGCAAGCGGCGGGGGCGCGCGGCGTCGTGGTGGTCAGCGGGATGGCACAGGGCATCGACGCCGCCGCCCACCGCTCCGCCGTGCCCACCGGGACCGTCGCGGTGCTCGGGTGCGGGCTCGACGTGCTGTACCCACGGGCGCACCGTCGCCTGCGCGACGAAATAGCGGCCCGGGGGTTGCTGCTGTCCGAATTTCCCCCCGGCACGCCGCCGCTGAAGCACCATTTCCCGCGCCGCAATCGCCTGATCGCCGGGCTCTCCTCGGCCCTCGTCGTGGTCGAGGCGCCGCACCGGAGCGGCGCCCAGAACACGGTCACCCACGCGCTCGACATCGGACTCGAGGTTGGCTCCGTCCCCGGCCCGATCGACCGGCCCAGCTGCGCCGGCTCCAACCGGCTCCTGCGCGACGGCGCGGCGGTGATCACCGAGCCACGCGACGCGCTCGCCCTCGTGAGCGGGGTCGGCGACCCGGCCGGAGCGTACCGGACGGAGGGAGCGCCGGGTCGCCCGTGGCCTGTTTCTGGCTCGCGCCGGACGGACGTCCCGGAGCGAGGCGGGGGAGGAGCCGCGGCGCTCTGGTCGGCGCTTGGCCCGGAGCCCGAGCCCATCGACACGATCGCCGGCCGGGCCGGGTTGAGCGCGTCCGACGCGTCCGCGAAGCTGCTGGAGCTAGAGCTGGCCGGAGCCGCGCGCCGCTGGCCCGGGGCGCGCTACTCCCGGGAGCCGGCGGGTCGCGGGTAGATCCCCCGGGGCGGTACGGCCGCGGGCCAGATGGGCTCACGATCCGCGGGCTCTTCCGGGTTCGCGGGGAAACGGCGCAACGCTCCTCCCCCGTCGGGGTATGCGCGTTCCGTGAACATCGAGGCTCTCTACGTCCATGCTCCGTTCTGCCGGCGGCGGTGTGGCTACTGCGACTTCGCCGTCACGGTGGCGGCGACCGCCGACCCGGAGCCCTGGGCCGAGACCGTCGCGCGCGAGCTGGCGTCGGTGCTGGCGCGCGCGCGGTGGAGTGTGCCGCTGCGGCCGCGCACGCTGTACGTCGGCGGGGGGACGCCGTCCCTGTTCGGCCCAGCCGCCATGTCGTGGCTGCGCGAGAAGCTGGGGGGCGCCGTGGACTTCGATTCGGTGCGAGAATGGACCGCGGAGGCGAACCCCGAATCCTTCGACGACGCCGTCGCCGCGGACTGGGCGCGCGCGGGAGTGAATCGCATCAGCCTCGGCGCCCAGACCTTCCACGCCCCGACGCTCGCCTGGATGGGGCGCCTGCACGGTCCGGAGGGACCCGCGCGCGCCCTCGCCGCGGCGCGAGAGGCCGGCATCCGCAACGTCAGCCTGGACCTCATCTTCGCGGTACCCGAACGGCTTCGGCGGGACTGGCGCCGCGACCTGGACATCGCCTCTCGCCTGGAGCCGGACCACCTCTCCCTGTACGGACTCACCGCCGAAGAAGGCACGCCCCTGCGGCGTTGGATCGCCGAAGGCCGTGAGCGCCTTCCCGAGCCGGATGGCTACGCAGCCGAATACCTGGCGGCCGCCCATCGCCTCGCGGCCGACGGATGGGTGCACTACGAGGTGTCCAACTTCAGCCGGCCGGGAAAGGCGTCGCTGCACAACGAGGCGTACTGGAACGGGAGCGCGTATCTGGGGCTGGGGCCTGGCGCGCACAGCTACGTTGCCCCGCGGCGCTGGTGGAACCTCCGCGACTGGCGCGCGTACCGGTCCGCGGTCGCGGCCGGAATGTCCGCGGTGGGCGACCGCGAGATCCTGTCGGGCGCCGAAGCGCGGCTGGAGCGAATCTGGCTCGGGCTGCGCACGCGCTTCGGCCTCGCGCTCGACGGGCCGAGATCCGTCGAGGTAGCGAACGGCTGGGTCTCGCGTGCGCTCGCGGTCGTGGACCACGACGCGATGCCCGACTCCTCCCCGAGCGCGCGGTGGGCGCCGGCGACGGGCGCGCGCGGCGGGGCGGGACGGGTCCGGCTGTCGGCCGAAGGCTGGCTGTTGCTGGACCGCCTGGCCGTCGAGATGGATGCCGCCTGGGAGAGCGGGGAAGCGGACTGCGGGCACACGGCGTGGGGTGCGGCGCGGGAGGGAATTCAAGAGTGAACCATTCGCAACTCAGCGAGCGCGAGAGACGGGTCTTGGAGGCCGTCGTGCGCATGTACGTGCGCACCGCGGAACCCGCCGGCAGCCGTACCATCGCCCGTCGCTTCGAGCTCGGCGTCTCGCCCGCGACGGTGCGCAACACCATGGCCGACCTCGAGGCCAAGGGGTATCTGTACCATCCGCACACGTCCGCCGGCCGCGTACCCACCGACCTCGCGTACCGGTTCTACGTGGACGCGGTCATGGAGCCCCTGCCACTCACTGCCGCCGAGGAGCGCGCGCTACTGGAGGAGCTGGCTACCAGCGGCGCCGTCAGCGGGATCGAACTGCTCCTGCAGCGCGCGGCCAGCGCCCTGGGTGTTCTCACCGGCGAGCTGGGCGTCGCGCTCGCGCCGGACCTGTCCGATGCCGTCCTCGAGCAACTGGAGCTGGCGCCGCTCGCGTCAGGCAAGCTCGTGCTGGTCCTGAACCTGTCGGGTGGGCACGCACGCACGGTGTACATCGAAGTGGGGGGCGAGGTCGTGCCCGACGCCGTAGAGGTTGTCTCGGGCATCCTGAACGAGCGTCTCGCCGGCCGCACGCTGCGCGAAATCCGCGCGACGCTCCCGGAGCGGCTGCGGGATTCGGCTCCGCCGGGCGATGCGATCGCTTCGCACCTCCTGAACATCTTCGTGCAGGCGGCCGATGAGCTCTTCGCCCCCAGTCCGGACGGAGCCGGCCTCCTGCACCTCGGCCGCACGAGCGTCCTCGCCCGCCAGCCGGAGTTCTCGTCGGAGGACGATCTGAAGAGCCTCATCGAACTCACCGAGCAACGCGACCTCCTGGCGACCGTGCTGTCCGGAGCCAACACCGGACAGACGCTGCGGGTCACCATCGGCAGCGAGCACGAACGGCCCGAGCTCAGCGCGTTCACCGTGGTGAGCTCGCAGTACCGGGCCGACGGTGTGGCCGGCGTCATCGGCGTGATCGGTCCGACCCGTATGCCCTACGAGAAGGTCGTCGCGATCGTGGAGCAGACGAGCGGGCTGCTATCGGCCCTGTACGGGGGGGACGCCGGCGCCTCCCGCGTCGACCGGCACTGACGCATGCGCGATTACTACGAGATCCTCGGCGTCGATCGGCGCGCCTCCGAGGAGGATGTCAAGAAGGCCTACCGCCGCCTCGCGCTCCAGTACCACCCGGACCGGAATCCGGAAGACTCCGTTGCGGAGGAGCGCTTCAAGGAAGCCACCGAGGCGTACGAAGTGCTCCGCGACGCAAACAAACGCGCGTCGTACAACCGCTTCGGGCACGCCGGCGTACGGGGGCCGGGTGGGGCCGGATTTTCGGGCTTCGACTTCTCCGACGCGCTCGAGATCTTCATGCGCGAGTTCGGCGGGTTCGGGCTCGGCGACGTGTTCGGCGGGGCGCAGGGGGGGCGCCGGCGGTCGCGCCGCGGGGCGGACCTCCGGGTGCGCATGCCGATCACGTTGGCCGACGTCGCCTCCGGCGTGAAGAAGACCGTACGGGTGCGGCGGCTCCAACCGTGTTCGACGTGCGAGGGGTCGGGCGCCGCCCAGGGATCGGGTGCCACGATCTGCGATGGCTGCGGCGGAACCGGGGAAGTACGCCGCATGCAGCGCTCCCTGCTCGGCCAGATCGTCACGCTCGGACCGTGTCCGCGCTGCGACGGAGAGGGCAGACGCATCGCCAACCCGTGTCCCTCGTGCGGCGGCTCGGGCACGGTCGAGGGCGCTCAGACGCTCGACGTGGACGTTCCGCCCGGGGTATCCACGGGTGACTACATCACGATTCGCGGGCAGGGTAACGCGGGCCGCAGGGGGGCGCAGGCCGGGGATGTCCTCGTCGTGCTGGACGTGGCCGAGGACCCTCTCTTCCGGCGCGACGGCGCGGACGTGCTCTACGAGCTGCGCGTGACCTTCTCCCAGGCGGCCCTGGGAGCCGAGGTCGCCGTCCCGACGGTAGAGGGCGAGGCCCGGCTGAAGGTTCCCGCGGGCGTGCAGTCCGGAAGCTTGCTGCGCATGCGCAATCGGGGCCTCCCGCGCCTGCGCGGCGGAGGGCGCGGCGACGAGATCGTGCGCGTCACGGTGTGGACGCCCTCGGACCTCGGCGACGAGGAGCGGGCCGCCTTCGAGAAGCTGGCGGAGGTCGAGAAAAAGCCGCCGACGACGGGAGCGGATCGCGACGACCGCGGCTTCTGGAGCCGCGTGAAGGAGGCGTTCACCGCGTGAGAGGCGGGCTCCGGAGCGCGCGACTCCGGTGACAGACCCCGCCGCCTGGCTCCGCGTGAGACTCCGTGCGGCGTCCGAACCGGAAGCCGACCTCGCAGGCGACGCGCTCGTGGGCGCCGGCGCCGCCGCCGTTCGACGGGATGGCCTGCGTCTGACCACCCACCTACCGCTGGGGGCTACCCCGGGCGAGGCGCTTCGGGTGGTCCGCGACGCGCTCGACCGCGCGGGGATCGCGACCCCGCCCGGTGCGCTCGACTGGGCCGTGGAAGCCGACCGCGATTGGACCGAAGAGTGGAAGGCCGGCCTGCGCGCGAGACGAATCGGCGAGCGCTTCGTCGTGCACCCGACCTGGATCGTCCCCGACGCCGGGCCCGATGACCTCCGCATCGCGATCGATCCAGGCATGGCATTCGGTACTGCCGAACACGCCACGACGCGCTGCGCGCTGCGCCTTCTAGAGGCGGCCGGCGCGCGCGGGGCGAGCGTCCTCGACGCGGGGACGGGTAGCGGCATCCTCGCGATAGCCGCGCTCCGTCTGGGCGCGGCCACCGTCCTGGCGGTGGATGTAGACGCGGACGCCGTCGCCGCGGCGCGCGCCAACCTGCGCCTGAACGGCGTCGACGGGAGGGCGACCGTGCTGATCGCCGACGTTACGCCTCCATGGTTGGGCGGCCGGCCCGAAGCCCCGCTCGACCTCATCCTCGCCAACATCCTGAGCGGCGTGCTCGAGCCGCTGCTTCCGTCCCTGCGAGACGCGCTCGCTCCGCGAGGTAGCCTGATCGTCTCCGGCATCCTCGCCGAGGAAGCGTCCGTGTTCCGGCGCGCGGCCGGCTCCGCGGGCCTCCTGATCGAGCGCGAGGACGTGGAGGAGGAATGGTGGAGCGCCCGCTTTTCCAGGCCGCGGTCGGCCGGGTAATCTTCAGCGACAGCTTGCCGTTCCGCTCACATGGACGGAGGGACCGATGCGCCAGTATCTGACGGAGTTCCTCGGTACGTTCTTCCTCGTGCTGACCATCGGCCTCGTCGTCGCCGCGGGGACGCCCATGGGACCCCTGGCCATCGGGTCGGTGCTGATGGTCATGGTGTACATGGGCGGCCACGTGTCCGGGGCGCATTACAACCCTGCGGTGACGCTGGCCGTGTGGTTGCGCGGCGGCATCGAGACGCGCTGGATCGGGGGCTACTGGGGGGTTCAACTTCTCGGGGGACTGGCGGCGGCCGCGGTGTCGGCCGCGGTGACCGGGAGCACGTTCGCTCCCGCGCCGGCGCCCGGCGCCTCTCCGCTCGGCGCCCTGCTGCTGGAGTTCCTGTTCGCGTTCGCGCTGTCGCTCGTCGTTCTGAACACCGCCACCGCCGATGAAACCGCGGGCAACTCCTATTTCGGCCTGGCGATCGGCTTCACGCTGCTGGTGGGCGTGATCGCGGCCGGACCGGTCTCGGGAGGGGCCTTCAACCCCGCGGTGGGGCTCGGTCCCATCGGCTGGCAGGCGCTCACGGACGGCGGCGGCTTCTCTAACGCATGGCTCTATCTCGCCGGGCCGCTGTCCGGCGGCGCCGTCGCGGCCGCCGTGTTCAAGGTGCAGCACCCGAGCACCTAGCGTACCGGCGCAAAAGTGTCGTCGGCATTCGGCGCGCGCGGCATCCCGCGGGTGCGTCGTTGAAACTCCTTGCCGTAGCTACGGGTACGGCGCGTCGTTCCGCCTCGCCCCGTGGGCGCTTCGCGCGCCTCGATGCGCACCGAACTTTAGCGCCGGTACACTAGCGTATCGTGCCGCACTAGTGTGCCGGCGAGAGGGAGTGCTTCTCGACCTGGCTCGCTGCGCTCTTTCAGCGACCTGCTAACCGTCGCCGGCCTCGACGTCCCGCGCGGCGTCGAACCGGAGGAGTCGCCGGCCCAGTCGGTTGGCCGCGCGTGCGGCGCTGACGACCTCCCTCCGGTGCGCGTCGTCGGCGTCGGGATCGCTCCACAGGCTCGCCAGCGAGCGCGCGAGCGCCCGCCGCACGAGTTCGGTCGCCGTTTCGGGCCGCGGATCATCTGGCGCCGGGACGGGCAGGAGCAGCGGCGACCGTGCCGCGCAGGAGCGGAGCACGGTGACCAGTTCGGGGTCACCCGCGAGCGTCGCGTGGGCGGCCCAGCGAACCGGCGGGGACCGTAGCACGAGCAGCCCGGGTATCCCGCCGGGCCCGGGCGGGGCCGGCGCGCGCCACGCGCGCTCGGGGTCCGGCCCCGAGACCGCCGCCCAGGCGTCGTCCAGGGAGGGCGCGATCTCGCCCGAGCCGAGCACCATCGCCCGCACGCCATCGACGAAGTGTGGTCCGTACATGATCCTCCTCCGCGGGCAATGGTGCACGGGCGGCCCGAGCGGGGCCATGGCGGCCCGGGACGCGCGCCCCGCGGCCGCGTCCCGAGCACCTGTTGCTGCGCCCGACGGGAGCGTGCAGCTTGAGCACCGCCGGCGCGCAGCGTACGCTCCGTCGCCGGAGGGGAACCGGCGCACCCGAGGAGAGCGAGGTCATGGAGCAAGACGACTGCGTGTTCTGCCGCATCGCCGCTGGCTCCACGGACGCCGCCATCCTCCACCGCGACGCCGGCGCGGTCGCGTTCCGCGACATAGCCCCGAAGGCCCCGGTCCACGTTCTCGTGATTCCCACGCGGCACATCCCGTCGGTCGACGCCACGGGTCCGGCCGACGAGGCGACGCTCGGCCACCTGATCGCGGTGGCCCGCGACATCGCCCGCTCGGAAGAGCTCGCCGACGACGGATACCGGCTGGTCATGAACAACGGCGCCGCCGCGGGTCAGAGCGTCGACCATCTCCACCTGCACCTCCTGGGCGGCCGCGAACTCGGCTGGCCGCCGGGTTGAGGCGACGCGGGAGCGATGGCACAGGCCCTGATCGATCGGCTGCGGGCGGACCTGAACGGCGCGCGCAAAAGACGGGACCGGGACCGAACGCTCCTGCTGGGCACCACTCTGGCCGAGGCGCGCAACCGCGAAATCGAACTGCGCCGGACGCTTTCCGACGAGGATATGCAGGCGGTGCTGAACGCGGCGGTGAAGCGCCGCGAGGAAGCGGCGCAGCAAATGCGCGCGGCCGGGCGTCTCGAGCTGGCCGACCGCGAAACCGCGGAGGCGGAGGCCCTGCGTGCCTACCTGCCCGAGCCCCTCACCGAGGAAGCGGTGCGCGGGCTGGTGGCGGACGCGGTGTCCGCCGGCGCCACCGACCTGGGCTCCGTGATGCGCGCGATCATGCCGGAGATCCGCGGGCGATTCGATGGCCGTGACGCCAACCGCCTCGCACGGGAAGCCCTCGCCGAGGGCTGAGCCGCCCGAGCGTGTGTCCACCGAGCCCGCCGGCAGCCACGCGCTGGATGTCCTCGGCTTCGCCGACGCGCTATCGCTCGTCGCGTCCCACGCCGGTTCGCCTCTGGGGCGGCAGGCAATCCTGGAGCGCCGTCCGGAGACCGACCCCGACCGGATCGCCACGCAGACTACACGCGTGCGGGAGGTAATGGACCTGCTCCAGGCCGAGGTCGGGTGGCGCTCCCCCGCCGTGCCCGACGCGCGCGCGGCGCTGCGTTCGGTCGCGGCCGAGGGATCGGTCCTGGCGCCGGCGGACCTGGCGGTCGTGTCTCGTCTGCTCGCCGAAGTGGGCGACGCCGCCGGGCAGCTCCATGCGTCGAGAGAGGCGCCGTCGCTCGCCCCGCTGCGGGCGGACCTGCGACCGGATGAGCCGCTGCGAGCGCGGATCGACGCCGCGATCGACGACGGCGGCGAGGTGAAGGACCGCGCTTCGAAGGAGTTGAGCCGCCTTCGCCGCGAGCTCGAGAACGCCCACGCACGCATCGTGAGGGAGCTGGAGCGCTTTGCCTCCGGCCTGCCCGACCGCGTGCGCGTGCCCGATGCGTCGGTGTCCGTCCGCGACGGCCGCTACGTGATCGCGGTGCGCAGGGAAGGGCGCGGCCTGGTCGGCGGCCTGGTGCACGATGAGTCGTCTTCCGGCGGCACGCTCTTCGTCGAGCCGCCGGTGGGCGTCGAGCTGATGAACCGGCTGCGAGAGTTGGAGCGCGCCGAACGCCGCGAAGTGCGCCGCATCCTCGCCGAGCTGAGCGATGCGGTCCGGCCCGGAGCGGCGGGGCTGCGCGCCTCTTTGCGCGCGCTGACCGAACTGGACTCGCTCGCCGGACGCGCCCGCTTCGCCCTCGCGGTGGGCGCTTCGCCTCCATCGCTGGCCGGGCCGGATGGCCCGCGCATGCGCATCGTGGGCGGCGGGCACCCGAGCCTCTTCGCCGAGGGCAGGCGGCCGGTTCCGTTCGACCTGGAGCTCGGCGCGGACGAGCGCACCCTGGTGGTGACCGGCCCGAACACGGGCGGCAAGACGGTCCTGCTCAAGGCGATCGGACTGATCGCGGCGCTGCATCAGGCGGGCGTCGTCCCGCCCGTCGCCGGGGGGACGGTCCTGCCGGTATTCGATGGCTTCTTCGCCGATATCGGCGACGAACAGTCGATCGAGGCGAGCCTGTCGACGTTCTCCGCGCACCTGCGCAACCTCCGACGCATCCTGCGGCACGCCCGCCCGCGCTCGCTGGTCCTGGTCGACGAGCTGGGCAACGGCACCGACCCCGCCGAGGGCGCCGCGCTGGCCCGCGCGATCCTCGAGACGCTCACCCGGTCGGGTGCCACGACCGTCGCGACCACCCACCTGGGAGCCCTCAAGCGTCTCGCGGGCGAGGAGGGCGGCGTGGTGAACGCGGCGATGCAGTTCGACGGCGAGCGCCTCGAGCCCACGTACCGCCTGGTCAAGGGCGTGCCCGGCCGGAGCTACGGGCTCGCCATCGCGAGGCGGCAGGATTTCCCGGCGGCGATCGTCGACCGCGCGGACGAACTGCTCCCGGACGCCGAGCGCGAGGCGGAGCGTCTGCTCGCGGAGCTGGAAGTGGCGACCCGGGACGCGGCCGCCGACCGGCGCGAGGCCGAGGCCCTGCTCGCGCGCTCCCACGAACGGCGCGCCGAGCTTCAGGACCGCGAGCTGGCGGTGGACGCCCGCGAGCGCCACGCCGAGGCGGCGGCGGCCGAGCGCGCGCGCGCGTTGCTCCTGGAAGCCCGGGCGGAGGTGGACGCGGCGATCGCGGAGGTGCGCTCGGCGGGCGCCGCGAGGATTGCGGACGCCGCCGCGTCGGCGCGCGCCCGCGTGGAGGCGGCGGCCAGAGACCACGCGCGGCGCGCAGCGGCGACGCCCGAGGCGCCCGCGCGCGCCCCCGCGGGGGACGACGAACCCGGCGCGGGGTCCACCGTGCGGGTGCGGTCCACCGGCGCCTCGGGAACGCTGGTGGAGCTCCGCGACGGAAGCGCGGTCGTCGTGGTTCGCGGGGTGCGCCTGCGCCTTCCCGCCCAGGACGTGGAGGCGGCGGCCGATGCCGCGCCCACCAGAGCCCGTGCGCCCGCCTCGGCCTCCCCTCCACCCACCGTCGACGCGTCGTCCGAAGTCGACCTGCGTGGCCTGCGCGCCGACGAGGTCGCCGCCCGGCTCCACCCGGCCCTCGACGCGGCCGTCGTCGCGGACCTGCAGTCGCTCCGGGTCATCCACGGCAAGGGCCACGGGGTGCTGCGCGACGTGGTGCGGGAGCTCCTGTCCGCGGACCGGCGCGTGGCCAGCATACGGTCCGGAGGCGTGGGGGAGGGCGGGACCGGCGTCACGGTGGCCGAGTTCGGCTCGTGATCCGCGACGACCTCGTGGAAGAGGTGCGGCTGCGGTCCGACATCGTGGAGCTCGTAGGCGAGCACGTGCCGCTCAAGCGGGCGGGCAAGGACTACCGGGGCCTGTGCCCGTTTCACAAGGAGAAGACGCCGTCGTTCTACGTGGTGCCGGCCAAGGGGTTCTACAAGTGCTTCGGGTGTGGCGAGTCCGGAGACGTCTTCGCGTTCCTGATGAAACACCTGGGCCAGGACTTTCCGGGCGCCGTGCGGACCGTGGCGGCGCGCGTCGGCGTGGACATTCCCGACCGCCAGGACGCCGCGCGCGGCCCAGACCCGGACGCGCCGCTGCTGGAGGCGCTTTCGTTCGCCGCCGAGTTCTACGCCGGGCGGCTCGCCGACCCGCACGTAGGCCAGGCCGCGCGGGCGTACCTGGAAGGGAGGGGGGTTCCGGCGGAGGCCATCGAGCGTTTCCAGTTGGGCTACGCCCCCGACGCCTGGCGGGCGCTGCGCGAAGCCGCGGGCGCGCACGGCATCGACGACGAGCGCCTCATCGAGGCCGGACTAATCAAGACCAGTGAGCGTTCCGACGAACCGTTCGACCGGCTCCGCAACCGCCTCGTGTTTCCGATCGTGGACCAGCGCGGACGCGTGATCGGCTTCGGGGGCCGGGCGTTGGGGGAGGGAGACGGGCCGAAGTACCTCAACTCGCCGGAAACACCGGTGTATCACAAGGGCAGAGAGCTGTACGGGCTCTACTGGGCCCGGACGGCGATACGCAGGGCGGGGGAGGCGCTCGTCGTCGAGGGCTACATGGACTTCGTGTCCCTGTCCGCCGCGGGGTTGGAGAACGTGGTCGCGCCGCTCGGCACCTCGCTCTCACCCGAGCAGGCATCGCTGCTCGCGCGCTACACCGACCGGGTGCTGATGCTCTACGACAGCGACGCGGCCGGGCAGCGAGCCACTTTTCGGAGCGGGGATGTGCTCCTGGCCGCCGGCGTCCATCCCCTGGCCGTCACGCTGCCGGCGGGCGAGGATCCGGACTCGCTCGCGCGCACGGGTGGCGCGGACGCGCTCACGCCGTACCTTGGGGGCGCCATTGACCTGCTGGACCGAAAGATCGAGATCCTGAGGGAGCACGGACTTCTCGAGGACATCGACGGCCTGCGCACCGCCGTCGACAAGCTCCTCCCGACACTCCGCGCGGTGCGTGATCCCGCGCTGCGCGACCTGTACGTCGCCCGGGTCGCGGAACGCACCGGCGTTCGTCGCGAGACGATCGCGCGCGAGATCACGGCCGACGCTGCCGCCCGGCGAACTCCGTCACCTCCGTCACCCGTCGAGGACCCGTCCCGGAGCCAGGCCCGAGGCCCGGTGCGCGAGACGACGCTCATCCTCCTGCTCATGCGGGACCCGCGGC
This sequence comes from Longimicrobiales bacterium, assembly GCA_035513295.1. GTDB lineage: Bacteria > Gemmatimonadota > Gemmatimonadetes > Longimicrobiales > RSA9 > DATHRK01. The sequence goes on along the minus strand of DATKCH010000097.1, from coordinate 52,746 downwards.
TGCGAGCCGCCGCCGCGGACGCCGTCGAGCCCGGTCTTTTCCGCGACCCGACAATGCGCGAAATCTACGCCGCCCTGCTCGCCGCGGGCGACGCCGCCGCCGAGGCGCCCACCTCCGGAGAGGGCGAGGACGCCGCCGAGCCGAAGGCCGTGCGGCCGACCCCGGTCGATACTCCCCCGGGGCTCAGCGCCGAGGCCCGGCGCCTGTGGGCGGAACTCGCGGCGGATCCGCTCGAGCTGAGCCATGGCGACGCCGTGTTCACCGACACCGTGCGGGACATGCGAGCCGAGGCGTTGCACCGCGAGCTGGACGAGGTGGACGAGGCCATGCGGCTCGCGAAGCTGCGCGGGGACGAGGAGGCCGAGCGGGAGCTGTATCGGCGGCGGGCGGCGCTGACCGACAGTCAGCGCCGGCTGCTCGCCAGCGGTTCCGAGCGGCAATTCGTGAAACACCGGCGGCGGGCGCGGTAATGGTCCGCCGCTTTTCGATGCGGCGGAGCGGGCCAGAGCCTCGCACCGGCGGAGGGGGCCTGGCCCCCTCGAGCACGTAGACCGAGCACAGGGACGATGAACGACGTGCATCAAGTTTTGCTGAAGCTTCAGGAGCTGGACCGCGAGATCCACACGGCGCGCGGGAAGGTCGAGGAGTTCGACCCGAAACTGGAGGAGCTGGAAGCGCCGCTCGAGGCGTTGCAGGCGGCCGTGGATTCGGCGCGCAAGGACCTGGACTCCACGAGTACGGAGCTCCGGCGCCTGGAGCGCGCGGCGGAGGAGAAACGCGCGCGGCAGAAGAAGTACGAGGAGCACCTGGAGCGCGCCCGCAACGCCCGCGAGGAGACCGCCGCGCGCGCGGAGCTGGACCTCGTGAGGCGGGCCGTCGAGGCCGACGAGCGCGAGGCGCTGGAGCGCATGGAGACGGTCACCCGGCTGGAACTCCGCCTGGACGAGCTGGACCGGAAGCTCGAGGAGGCGCGTCTCGAGGCGGACCCGGCGCGCGACGACCTCGTGCGGAGCCGGGACGAGGCCAGCGGGGAGCTGGCCTCCCTGGAGGCGCGACGACAGGCGGAGACGGCCGACATGGACCGCAGGGCCCGGCAGCTCTACGAGCAGGTCCGGGGCGGCCGGACGCGAACCGTGGTGATCTCGCTTACGACCGACGGCGCCTGCGGCCACTGCTACAGCATGATACCGATCCAGCAGCAGACCGAAATCCGCAGAGCCGGAGAGCTGGTCCGCTGCGAGGCGTGCGGCGTGATCCTCTACGCCGAGGAATGATCACCGCCGGCGCCCCCCCTGCGAGGGCGTGGGGCCCGCGGTCGGCGCTCGCCGAGCACCCACCCTCAGGATCCGAGCGCGAGGGGGCCCTGGGGCTGCCTCCGGTGGTGCGTGCCTTCCTCCGCGCCCGCGGCATCGCCACCGAGGACGCCGCCCGTCGCTACTTGCGGCCCCGGGTGGAGCATCTCGGCCCGCCGCTGGAACTCGCGGACCTCCAGGTCGCAGTGGCGCGCCTCGGCGCCGCGATCGACGCCGGTGAGAAGATCTTCGTACACGGCGACTACGACGTCGATGGCATGTGCGGCGCCGCTCTGTACGCCCGGGTCATCCGGCGACTGGGCGGCCGAGTCGTCGCGCACGTTCCGCATCGGTTGCGCGACGGCTACGACCTGGGCCGCTCGGGTATCGACAGGGCCGCGGGCGTCGGGGCGGGCGTGTTGCTCACCGTGGATTGCGGCACCATGGCGCACGAAGCGGTGGCGGCGGCGGCCGGCCACGGGATCGACGTGATCGTCACCGACCATCACGCGGTCGGCGCCAGCCTGCCCGACTGCGTGGCCGTCGTGAACCCGTCACGAACGGATTGCGGATACGGCCAGCCCCTGTGCGGCACCGGGGTGGCGTTCAAGGTGTGCGAGGGGCTGTCGGCGGCGCGCGGCGCATCTCGCGACGATCTGCTGTGGGAACTGGACCTGGTCGCTCTGGCCACCGTGGCCGACCTGGTCCCGCTCGCGGGGGAGAACCGCGTGCTCGCCCGCTACGGGATGCGCGTGCTGGCCAACACGCGGAACGCCGGACTGCGCGCCCTGCTGGACGAATGCGGGGCCGATCCGGCCTGCCTTCGGACCCGCGATCTGAGCCACGGCCTGGCCCCCCGGCTGAACGCGGTCGGCCGGCTCGAGGACGCCGCCGATGGACTCGCCCTGCTGCTCGAGGACGATCCCGCCGCCGCCGCCGCCGCGGCCCGCCGCCTGGGCGAGGTGAACCGCCGCCGCCAGGACCTCGACCGGGCCACCCTGGAGGAGGCGCTGGCCGGGGTCGCCTCCGTCTACGATCCGGCGAGCGGCCGCTCGGTCGTGGTCGCCGCCCGGGGGTGGCACCCCGGGGTCATCGGCATCGTGGCGTCGCGACTGGTGGAGACGTTGCACCGGCCCGCCTTCGTCATCTCGCTGCCCGAGGCCGGGACGGGCCCGGCGCGCGGCAGCGGCCGATCGATTCCGGGCTTCGACCTGGTCGGCGCCCTGGCGGAGACCGCCCCGCTGCTGCTGCGATACGGTGGCCACGCCATGGCCGCGGGGCTCGACATCGAACAGGACCTGATCGCCGAGTTCCGGAGGGCGTTCGAGGAGGCCGCGAGGCGGTCGCTGCCGGACGACCGGCTGGTCCCCTCCGTCCCGTTCGACGTCGAGGCGCCGCTCGAAACCATTCTGGACGTGTTCGCGCCGATCCAACGGCACATGGAACCATTCGGAGTGGGCAATCCGACCCCGTCGTTCCTGTGCAGCGGCCTGCGCGTCGTCGGCGCCCCGCGGGTCGTCGGGCGGGGGCACCTGAGGCTCCGCCTCGAACAGGGCGGGCGCGCCGTCGACGCGATCGGCTTCCACCTGGCGGACAGGTGCGAAGGTCTGAAGGCCGGTACCCGGCTGGACGCGGTGGTTCAGGTGCGGGAGGAATTCTGGCGCGGGCGTCGGCGCCGGCAGCTCAAGCTGGTCGATCTGCGGCCCTCCCCGGTCGCGGGGCGCGCGTCACCCGCCGCGCTGCCGAGCCGGGCGACGTGAGGATCATCGCGGGCCGCTGGGGCGGACGCCCCATCCGCGGGCCGAGGGGCCGCGGGATCCGGCCGACCGCCGACCGCGTCCGAGAGGCGTGGATGAGCGCGCTGCAGGATGCGCTTCCCGGAGCGGTCGTCCTGGATGTCTTCGCCGGCTCGGGCGCGCTCGGCCTGGAGGCGCTGTCGAGGGGTGCCCGACAGGTGACGTTCGTGGAGAAGTCACCCGCCTCGCTGGACATATTGCGCGCGAACATCCAGGCTCTTCGGGCCACCGATGCGGCGCGCGTCGTGCGCGCGAACGCGATCGATTTCGTGCGCGGGTTGAGCGCGGGCGCCTACGACCTGGCGCTCGCCGACCCGCCCTACGACCGTGGTCTCGCCGGCCGTCTCGCCGAGGCCTTTCTCGAGAGTCCCTTCGCGGCGGAGCTGTGGATCGAGCACAGCCGAAGGGAGGCAATGCCCACCACTCCGGACGTTCGCACCCGACGCTACGGGGACACGCTCCTGACCACGCTCACGCGAGACCATGCCTGAACCTCGAACGGCGATCTACCCGGGTTCCTTCGACCCCATCACGAACGGGCACGAGGACATCGTGCGGCGCGCCCTGGAATTCACCGATCAGGTCATCGTCGCGGTGGCGCACTCGGCGACGCACGCGAAGAGGGGTTTGCTCGACATCTCCGAGCGCGTCGAGCTGATCCGCTCCGTGCTGGGCGACGAGAGCCGGGTCGAGGTGGCCGAATTCCGTGGGCTCCTGGTGGACTTCGCCCGCTCCAGGGGGGCCCGCCTCGTGATCCGCGGCCTGCGCGCCGTGTCCGACTTCGAGTACGAGTTCCAGATGGCGCTGATGAACCGGCACCTGGACGCCGACATCGAGACGGTGTTCCTGGCTCCCGACTCGCGTTACACCTATCTGTCGGCGTCGCTCGTCCGTGAAATCGCCGCACTCGGCGGCGACGTGTCGGACTTCGTGGCCCCGCCGGTCCTGCGCAAACTGGAGGAACGGCTCGGCGGATGAGCCGCTTTCTCGCCGACCTGCGCGCGCGCGCGGCGGAGCAGCCCGGGCGCATCGTCTTTCCGGAGGCGGAGGACGGCCGGGTCGTGGCGGCGGCGGTGGAACTGGCGCGCGGCGGGCTCGCCCGGCCGGTGCTCCTGGGCCCGCGCACGGCCGCGCGCCAGCGCCTGCAGGCGCTCGGTGCGCTGGACGATGTCGAAACGGTGGATGGACCGGAGAGCGCGCAGGCGGTAGGGCTCGCGGCCGCGATGGTCGCCCGAGGGGAAGCCGACGGTTGCGTCGCGGGCGCGGTGCTCAGCACCTCGGCGGTCCTGCGGGCCTACTTCCGGGAGCTGGGGCCGGCCCCGGGGGTGCGCTCGGTGTCCTCGGCGTTCTACCTGGCCCTGGAAGACGGCGCGGGCTCGGAGCGGGTGCTCACCTTCGCCGACGCGGGGGTCATCCCCCAGCCGGACGAGGGCCAGCTCGTCGACATCGCCCGCGCCGCGGCCCGGGCGCGCGCCGCGGTCGTCGGCGACGAGCCGCGGGTCGCCTTTCTGTCCTACTCCACGCACGGGAGCGCGGACGGGGCGACCGTGCGGCGCATGCGCGCGGCGGCGTCCAGATTCCGGGAACTGGAGCCGGGGATCGTGGCGGACGGGGAACTCCAGGCGGACGCGGCGATCGTTCCGGAAGTCGCCAGACGCAAGGCGCCGGACTCGCCGCTGGCGGGCACCGCGAACGTGCTCGTGTTTCCGGACCTCGATTCCGCGAACATCGCCTATAAGCTCGTCGAACGGCTGGCGGGGGGCGTGGCCCTGGGGCCGATCCTGCAGGGACTGGCGGGGCCGGCGAGCGACCTGTCGCGCGGCGCCAGCGCGTCGGACATCGTCCACGTCGCTTGCATCACCGGCCTGCTGCGTTGACAATCCGGTCACGGCGCCCGCCATACCGGCACCGTATTTGCCAACCCCGACGATGCAGCCTGTTGAGACCGCGCCAACGCGAGGATCGCACATGACATTCCAGGTACAGACCGAGGGTGACGTCACCGTCGTCGCGGTCGAGGGCCAGCTCATCGTCGGAAACCGGCAGGAGCTGAAACAGACGGTGCTGGATGCGCTCGAGACCGGATCGCGGCAGTTCCTCATCGACTTCGCCGGAACGGGCTACATCGACTCCTCGGGTCTGGGTGTGCTCGTGAGTCTGTCGAAGAAGATCCGCGAGCACGGCGGCGAACTTCGGCTCGCCAACCTGAACGACGACCTGCGCAGCCTGTTCGAGCTCACGAAGCTCGATACGCTGTTCCAGATCTCCAAGAGCCGGGAGGAAGCTCAGGCGAGCTTCTGAGCCCGTTCCCGCACCGCATCCATTCGGTGGACTCCCATTCGCGCGCTCCCGACGAAGGCCCGCCCGGCGGCTTCCGACCGGAGTACCGCACTGAGCTTCCCGCCGACGTCGAGAGGATACCCGACCTCCTGGAGGAGCTGGTGCGACGCGGGCGGGCCGCGGGCTTTCCCGCGCGTCGCCTGCGCTTCAACTTCCGCGTCGGCGTTTGCGAGGCGCTCGCCAACGCGATGCGCCACGGCGCCTCCGAAGAGGACGCCTCGGTCCGCGTGGAAGCGGCGTTCTCCGCGGCCCGCATCGAAGTCACGGTCACGGACCCGGGGGGAGGGTTCGATCCCTCGCGCGTCCCAGACCCGACCACCCCCGAGAACCTGACCCTCAGCACGGGCCGCGGCGTCTTCCTTATCCGCAAGCTCATGGACCGCGTCGAATACAACGCCGTGGGCAACTCGCTGCGCATGGTCCTGTACGCACGCGGCGGCCCGGCCGGCGAGGCGAAGTGAGCTCAGGCGAGCCGCTCGCCCTGCCCGCGTTCGCGCGCGAGTTCCTCGTTTCCTACGCGGACGCGCACCAGCTCGGGCTGCGCCTCGCGCGCAGGGACGGCGCCGGTGGCGGCGAGGAGGTGGCCTTCGAGCACCGCTGGACCGACCGGGGAGAACGCAAGGCGGCGCAGCACGTGCTCCCGGACGGGGTGCTGCTCGAGGTGGCGCTGGAAGCGCCGGACGCGACGCCCGCGCGCGCCACGTTCGCGGTGCAGGCGGTGTCGCGGCTGCTGGGCTACGAAAGCGAGGCCCGGAGCACCGCGGGCGAGCTCGCGGAGCGTTACGAAGAGATCAATCTGCTGTACACCATCAGCGAGATCCTGGCCTCCGTACTGTCGCTGGACGACGCCACGCAGAGGATCCTAGCCCAGGTGGCCGACGTGCTGGGGGCGCGCCGGGCGACGCTCTGGACCCCCGAGGCGGGCGGGGACGTCCTGCGCCTTCGGGCGGTCGTGGGCGCCGCTCCCGTGCGGGACCGGATGTCGGTGGACGACGTAGATTCCGTCACGGCTCGCGTGTTCCGGTCCGGGGAGCCGGTGAACCTGGAGCGCGGGGTCGAGTTCCCGCGCGAGACGCCGCGCGAGCCCGATGGGGTGAGGGAGGCGCTCCTGGCAGTCCCGGTTAGCTACACGCCGCCCGACGGCGCAACTCGCCGCATCGGTGCGATCACGCTGGTGGGCCACACCGGCTCGGAGCGTTTCACCGCGGGGGACGCGCGCATGCTGGCGGCCATCGCGTCCCAGGTCGGTTCGGCGCTCGAGGCGCAGCGCCTGGTGCAGCAGAGCCTTCAGCGGGAGAGGCTCGCGCGCGACATGGAACTGGCGCACCACCTCCAGGCGAAGCTCCTCCCCGACGTCAGCGACTTCTCGGACTTCGGCGAGGTGGCCGGCCGGAGCGTACCCGCGGGGGAGGTAGGCGGTGACCTCTACCAGCTGATCAGGCTGCACGACGGCCGTTTGGGCGTGATGATCGGGGACGTGAGCAGCCACGGCGTCGGCGCGGCGCTCATCATGGCGCTGACCATGAGCGCGCTGGCGATCCATTCGCGCGAATCCGCCTCGCCGGGCGAGGTGCTCGTACGGGTCTACGACACGCTCGCCGAGGAGCTCGAGAGCACGGAGATGTTCCTGACTCTCTTCTACGGCGTGATCGAGCCGGGCGCGGGGCTCGTGTACGCCAACGCGGGCCACCCGCACGCCTTCCGGCTGGGGCGGCGCTCTCCCCCGGAACGGCTCGCCGCGACGCAGCCGCCCCTCGGCATGGCGGCCGTGACCGACGCCGAACGGAGCACGCCGTGGGAGCCTGACGACACGCTGTGCCTGTTCACCGACGGCGTCTCGGACGCCTACCCCGCCGCCGGGGCGGTCACCGGCGAGGACGCGCTCATCGCGCGCATCGGCTCGCTGCTGAACGGCCCGCTCGCTGACATCGTGGGGGCGGTGATCGGCGAGACCGACGGTGGCCTGAGCGGCGAACCCGTCGACGACCGCACGATCCTCCTGGTCCGGCCGTGACCGGGGGCGGCGCCCGGAGCGGCGCGGCCGGCCCCCGCCCCAAGCGCTCGCTCGGCCAGAACTTCCTGATCGATCCCAACACCCAGCGCGCCATCGTCGGCAGCCTGGACCCGTGCGCGCGGGACACGGTCGTCGAGGTGGGGCCGGGGCGGGGGGCGCTCACCGGCCACCTGGCGGGCGCGGTGGGCCGGCTCGTCTGCGTCGAGCTCGATGACGGTCTGGCCGCGGAGCTGCGCGGCCGGTACGCGGCCGCCCCGGGCGTGGAGATCCTCCACGCCGACTTCCTCGAGACCGAGCGCGGCGCCGTCGGGTTGGCGGAGGGAGCGTTCAAGCTGGTCGGGAACCTGCCGTACAACCGGGCCTCCGCGATGCTATTCCACGTGCTTTCCGCCGCCTGGAGGCCAGCGGCGGCCGTGGTGATGGTGCAGCGAGAGGTGGCGGATCGCATCCTCGCCGAGCCCGGTGGCAGGACCTACGGCGCGCTCAGCGTCGGGATCCGGACGCGCGCCGACGTGGAGCTCGTCATGCAGGTTTCCCGGCGGGCGTTCAGGCCCGTACCCGATGTCGAGTCATCGGTCCTGCGCGTGCGTCCGCACCTGCCCCCGCGGCTGGCCCCCTTGGAGGAAGCCGCCGTCCGCACGCTCACCCGGGTCGCGTTCGGACGGCGGCGCAAGCAGTTCCAGCGAATCCTGCGGGACGCGCCGGAGTTCCATCTCTCTCGCGCGGCCGTCGAATCCCTGGCGCGCGATCTGGACATGGACCTGCGCGCGCGCCCGGAGACATTCGGTCCGGAGGCGTTCGTGAGACTCGCCCGGGCGCTGGCGAACCGCTGACGCGGGAGCGGCGGGTCGCGAGCAGGGGTCTTGCAGTGCGTCCGCGAGTCGAGGAATCGCCAGGCAGACCTGGAGGGAGAGACCATGACGGCGGAGGATCGCGCACCGGCGGCCGACGCGTTCACGCGCGCGTTGCTGGAGGAGATCGGACACGAGTTCCGGACGCCGCTGTCATCCATCCTCGGGCACCAGGAGCTGCTCTCCGAGGGTATCCTGGGGGAGCTGGACGAAAAGGTGGGACACGCGGTCGACCGCATCGGGGTCGCCGCCAGGCAGCTCACGCACCTCGTCAACGGCGCTGTCGACCTCGCCGGCCTCGCGGTCGGAAGCCCTCCCGCGCCGGAGCTCGAGTCGCTGTCGATCGCGCATCTGAACGAGGACGTTGAGGCCTACGCGTTGGCGCTCGCCCGGGAGGGCGCGCCCTTCGAAGTGCGCGGCGGGGGCTCGCCCCGTCTAGTGCAGACGGACGCCAAGCGCCTGGAGCGGGTGCTGATCCTCGCCACCACGGCGGTCGCCAGGGAGGCGCCGTCGGGGCGCATCGTGATTACCCTCCCCGGCGTGCAGGATGCGGAGGATGGCTGGCTGAAGGCGACCTGGCTCGGCCCGGGAGGTGACTGGCTCTGGATCCCCGCGCCGGCCGCCGGAGGGAGCGCCATGGAGGTGCTGACCGCGGCCCTGGAGGCGGTCCCGGAGGCCGGAGAGGGAGCGCCCCCGGGATCCTGGCTGAGGGTCGCCGTGGCGGCGGTCACGGCCGCCCTGATCGGCGGCCGCCTGCGGTTCGTCCCGGGGGACGCGGAAAGCCGGCTGGAGATGGTGCTGCCAGGGCCGGCAGCGGCGGTTTGACGAGCCTCTCCGGCGCGGGTAGCTTGCTTTGTGAATCGATTCACAAGCAGCGCGGGCCGCCATGAAGAAGGTCTCAGACTCCACCGTCCTCCGCCTGTCGCTGTATCGCCGCCATCTCCGGGAATTCCAGGACCAGGGCCGGCTGACCGTCTCCAGCGGGGACCTCGCCGCCCGCGCCGGCACCACCGCCGCGCAGGTGCGCAAGGACCTGTCGGTGTTCGGCACGTTCGGCAAGCGCGGACTCGGCTATCCGGTGGCCGAACTGGCGGGTGCCCTGCGCGACATCCTGGGCCTGCGCCGCCCCTGGCGCGTGGCCGTGGTCGGCACCGGCAGGATCGGGGGCGCCCTGATGGGCTACCGTGAGTTTCGCAGCGAGGGCTTCCACATCGTGCTCGGCTTCGACGCCGACCCGGACAAGGTGGGGAGCACCATCCAGGGCATCCCGGTGTGCTCCGACGACGACATGGAGCGTGAGCTGGTCGAGCGCGAGATCGACATCGTCATCGTCGCGGTGCCGGCCGGCGCGGCCCAGCGCGTGGTGGACCGCGCGGTGGGGGCGGGCGCCCGCGCCATCCTGAACTTCGCCCCGGCCGCGCTCGAGGTGCCCGATGGCGTGGCGTTGCGCACGGTGAACATGGCGGTCGAACTGGAAGGTCTGTCGTACGCGCTCGCGGAGGCCCGGCGAGACGCGCACCGGGGCGGCGAATGAACGCCGGCACGCTCGCCAGAAGACGGCGGTCGTCGCAGGCGGTGCACGTTTCCTCGGAAATAGGGGCGCTGGAGGCCGTGATCTGCCACACGCCGGGGCCCGAGCTCCTAGCGGTCACCCCCGCGACGCGCTCCGACTTCCTGTACGACGACATCATCGATCTCGAGGCCGCGCGCGCCGAGCACCACGTGTTCAAGTCGATCCTGGCGCGCTTCGCCGAGGTCTACGAGGTGCGCGACCTGCTGCGGGACCTGTGCGAGAGCGGGGACGCTCGGCGGTTCCTGGTCGACCGCGCTGCGGAGATGATCCACTCCGAGCCGCTCGCGGCGCGCCTGCGCGAGCTCGAACCCGGAGAGCTCGTGACGTACTTCATCGAGGGGCGGGAGGTCACCGAGGGGCCCCTGCAGCGGCTGCTCGGGGTGCAGGGCTACGACCTGCCGCCATTGCCCAACCTGTTCTACACGCGCGACGCGGCGATGGTCGTGGGGGACGGGGCCGTCATCGGCTCCATGCGGTACACCGCGCGCTGGACCGAGGAGCTCCTCATGAAGGCGCTGTTCACCTATCACCCGGCGCTTTCGAATTCCGGTCTGATCTACGACGGCAGCGAGGAGCGTCGGGGCGGCTACACGATCGAGGGCGGCGACATCCACGTCCTGAGGCGGGACCTGGTCGTGATGGGCCTGTCGGAGCGCTCCAGCCCGGGCGCCTTCGACGCGCTTTCCGAACGGCTCGTGACGGAGCAGGGCGTGCGCGACATTCTGGTCGTGGTCCTGCCCACGGACCGGGCGATGATCCACCTCGACATGATCTTCACGATGATCGACGCGGAGCACGGCGTGGTCTTTCCGCCCGAGTTCATCGGACCCGGCCGGGCCTCCGTGCTGCACTACCGCGCGGGGCGGAAGGGAATGCGCGAGCAGAAGGACTTCTTCGCCGCGCTGAAGGCGGTGGGCCTGCCGCTCGAACCTATACGGTGCGGTGGTTCCCGCAGGACCAACCAGGAAAGGGAGCAGTGGTCCAGCGGGTGCAACTTCATGGCGATCCGGCCCGGCCTCCTGCTCGGGTACGGCCGCAACGAGCACACCTACCACGAGATGGAGCGCGCGGCCGGCTACCGGATCGTGGACGCGGTGGATTTCTTGACGGGGCAGGAGGAGATCGCCGATGATCAGCGGGCGGTGATCACCTTCGATGGGGCGGAACTGGTCCGGGGGGGAGGCGGTGCCCGATGCATGACGCTACCGGTACGCAGGGCGGAGGCCTGGTAGATCCGCCTGCCGGGGAGGGGAAAAGAGGGCCGGCGGGGGAGGGCGACGGCCGGGAGCTCTGGTTCGCGGACCGGGAGACCCGGCTCGCGGCCGCTCGCGGAGCCCTCGACGGGGTGGAGACGCGCTACCGCCAGCGCGCCTACCGGCCCGCCCCCGCGGACCGTACGATCGTCCGGGAGGCGCCCGCCGCGCCGTGCCACCCCACGGTCCCCCAGCCCATCCCCTGGGGCCTGTCGGCCGGACCCGGAGGTCTCCCGGGGCCGGGCGCGCCCGTGCGCCCGGCCGAGGCCGCGATCGGCGAGGGGGACAGGCTCGTGGGTCTCGAATACGCGGTCGTCGACGTGGAGACGACGGGCGGCTCCGGCGCGTTCGGTCACCGCGTCACCGAGGTCGGGATCGTGTGCCTGTCCGGCGGCGGCGAGTATCGCGGCGAGTTCCGCTCGCTCGTCAACCCGGGCCGGACCATCCCGCCCGCGATCCGGAGGCTCACGAGCATATCGCAGGAGATGGTGGACGCCGCGCCGAGGTTCGCGGACGTGGCCCAGTCCGTCCAGGCGATGCTGCGGGGCAGGGTCCTGGTGGCGCACAACGTCGGCTTCGACTGGCGCTTCCTGCGGGGCGAATTCGATCTCTGCCGCCGGCGCGTCCCGAGCCGGGTGCGCCTGTGTACGGTGCGCATGTCGCGGCGTCTCGTGCCAGAGGTCCGGAGCCGCTCGCTGGACGCGTTGTCCCGCTACTTCGGCATCCCCAACGAAGCCAGGCACCGAGCCTGGGGCGATGCGCGCGCGACCGCCGCGCTGCTGGTCCGACTGATCGAGCGCGCGGAGGAGCGAGCCGCGCCCACGCTTGCCGACCTGCGCACGCTGCTGAAGCCGGCTGGCTCGAAATCGCGCCGCCGTTCCTCTCTGCCGCGATCCATGGAGTGGGCCTGACGGCGGCGCCGTCCGAACCGAGGAACCGAATGAATCCTTCCGACGGGCCGCTCGTCGCTTCGCGAACCCTGGGGGACTTCCGCCTGCACGCGCTCGACGCCGGAGCGATTCGGCTGGATGGCGGCGCGATGTTCGGGGTCGTGCCCAAGCCCATGTGGGAGCGGCGCGCTCCCGCCGACGACCGCAACCGCATCTCGCTCGCGCTTCGCTGCCTCCTCATCGAGAGCGCGGACGCGCTCGTGCTTGTCGACACGGGCGCGGGGAACAAGGAGTCGGACCGCTTCCTGGACATCTACGGCATAAGCAACGAGGGCGATCCGACCCGCCTGGAGGACGCCATCCGGGCGGCCGGATTCGCACCGGACGACGTGGACTACGTCGTCAACACCCACCTGCATTTCGACCACGCCGGGGGCAACACGCGCCGTGTGGACGAGCGGGTCGCGGAGCCGTCCTTCCCCGGCGCACGGTACCTCGTCCAGCGGGCCGAGTACGAATTCGCGCATCGTGACAACGAGCGCGTGCGCGCGAGCTACCTGCCGCCCAACTACGATCCCGTCGCGGAGGCCGAGCTCTTCGACTTCCTGGAGGGGGAGATGGACGTGGTCCCGGGAGTCCGAGTCCTCAGGACCCCCGGCCACACGCCCCACCACCAGTCGGTGCGCATCGAGTCCGGCGGCGAGGTGGCGTGCTTCCTGGCCGACCTGGTTCCGACGGTGGCGCACCTGCCGCTCCCCTGGATCATGGGCTACGACCTGGAGCCGTTGGTAACGCTGGAGAGCAAGCGGTCGTTGCTGGCGAGGGCTCGCGAGGAGGACTGGCTGCTCGTATTCGAGCACGACCCGGACCAGCCGTGGGGCCGCCTCGACCCGACGTCGGCGCGGCCGGAGCTGATCCCCGGCTGAGTCCGGGACGGCGCTCGCCGGGGCACCGGCGGAGCGCTTCGGAGCGCGCCCGACGCCGGACATCCCTCGCGCGCCTGCGCGCGCGGGCGTGCTAGACCCGACCTCGGCATATCGCTATCTTTCGCCCCCGCGTCGCCGTTTCGGCGCGTCCTGCTGAGCAAATCGTTGGAGGAGATATGAGCGATCCGCGGCGCACCGCGGTCATCGTGGGATCCGCGCGCACGCCGATCGGGCGCTTTCTCGGCGGGCTGGCCAGCAGGTCCGCGACCGACCTGGGCGCCGTGGCCATCCGCGCCGCTCTCGACCGCTCGGGGATCGACGCCGCCGACATCGACGACGTGATCCTCGGAAACGTCCTGTCCGCCGGCCTCGGCCAGGCGCCCGCGCGCCAGGCCGCGCTCGCGGGCGGGTGTCCCGACAACGTCGGCGCGATGGGCGTGAGCCGCGTATGCGGCTCCGGCCTGCAGGCGGTGATGCTCGCGGCGCAGGCGGTCCGCGCCGGAGATGCCCGGGTCCTAGTCGCGGGCGGCATGGAGTCCATGTCGAACGCCCCGTACTACGTCTCGGGCCACCGCACGGGGGTGAAGTTCGGCGATCAGTCGATGGTCGACGGACTGCTCCACGACGGGCTGTTCTGCGGCTTTCATTCCTGCCACATGGGCGGCCACGCGGAGTACACCGCCCGGAAGGCGGGCATCTCCCGCGAGGACGCCGATGCGTTCGCGCTGGGGTCGCACGAACGGGCCATCGCGGCCCAGGACGCCGGCAAGTTCGAGGCGGAGATCGTGCCCATCGAGATCAGCTCGCGGAAGGGTACGACGGTCGTCGCCGCGGACGAGTCGCCGCGGCGGGACACGACCGCGGAGACGCTCGGCCGGTTGCCCACCGTGTTCGACCGCGACGCCCCCCCCGAGGTCTCGGAGCCCGTCGTGACCGCCGGCAACGCGCCGGGTCTGAATGACGGCGCCGCGGCGCTGGTGGTGGCCAGCGAGGAGTACGCGCGTGCGCACGGGCTGGAGATCCAGGCCCGTGTCGCCTCCTATTCCTCGGGGGCGGTCGCGCCGAGGGAGCTGTTCTTCGCGCCCGTCACGGCGGTCCGGCGCGTCATGGAGAAGGACGGCCGCGGGATCGACGACTACGATCTGATCGAGGCCAACGAAGCGTTCGCGGTTCAGGCGCTCGCCGACGGCCGAGAGCTGGGCTGGGACTGGGAGCGGGTGAACGTGCACGGAGGCGCGGTCGCGCTCGGGCACCCCATAGGCGCGTCCGGAGCGCGCATCCTGGTGACGCTGCTCCACGCGATGCGGGATCGCGACGCGGAAAGCGGAATCGCCACGCTCTGCCTCGGGGGAGGAGACGCGGTGGCACTCTCGGTGGACAGGAGCTGACATGAGGCCGAATTCACTGACCGCCACCATGGCGGAGTCCCGGAGCGCCCAGCGCGCGCTCAAGGTCCTGGCGGTTCTCCTCTTCGCGGTGCTCACCGCGGTGGGCGCCCGCGCGGCGGTTCCGCTGCCCGGCACGGCGGTACCGGTCACGCTGCAGACGCTGTTCGTGCTGCTCGCGGGCGCGCTGCTGGGACCGACGCTGGGCGCGGCCTCGCAGATGGCCTATCTGACGGCGGGGATCGCCGGTCTGCCGGTGTTCGCCGCGGGGGCCGGCCCGGCGTACCTGTTCGGACCCACGGGCGGATACCTGTTGGCGTTCCCCGCCGCCGCCGCCGCCGCTGGCTGGGTGGGCCGTCGAGGCCCGCGCGCGGGCCTTCCGGCCTACGCCTGGCTCGCCGGCGGGCTCTTCCTCGCGTCGCTCGTCGTGTTCGCCGGCGGGGTCGCCCAACTGGCCGTCCTGACGGGCGACACGGAGCGCGCCCTGCAACTGGGCTTCATGCCCTTCCTGGCCGGTGACGCGGTCAAGGTCCTGATCGCGGCGCTCGTCGCCGCCCGCCTCCGGAAGGGGGTCGCATCCGCGCTGCGCTGATACGCGTGTGCCGGCCTCCGCGGCAGCGGACGGCGCGGGACAGCGCAAGCTGAACGTGGCGAGCATCCACCGGGTCGCGGTCGTCGGCGGGGGCATCATGGGCACCGGCATCGCGCACGTGTTCGCCCAGTACGGGCACCCCGTGACCATCGTGGACGTGGACCGGGCCGCCGTGGAGCGCGCGCGCTCCACCATCGATGCGAACCTCGCGCGCCAGGTGCGCAAGGGCCGGCTGGAGGAGGCCGACCGCGCGGCCACGCTGGAGAGGCTCACCGGGGCGAGCGATCTCGCCGCCGCGGCCGGCGCGGACCTGATCGTCGAGGCCGTTCCGGAGGTCCCGGCACTCAAGGCCGACATCATCGAGCGCGCGTCGGCGCTCGGCGGAGACGCGATCCTGGCGACCAACACCTCGTCGATCTCGATCACCGAGCTGGCCCGGCACGCGCGCGCTCCCGAGCGCGTCGTGGGCATGCACTTCATGAACCCGGTGCCGGTGATGAGGCTGGTCGAGGTGATCCGCGGCATGCAGACCTCCGACGAAACGACGGAGGCGGTGATGGACGCCTCGCGCGGGCTGGACAAGACCCCCGTGGAGGTCAACGACTCGCCCGGCTTCGTGTCCAACCGCGTCCTGATGCCGATGATCAACGAGGCAGTGTTCTGCCTCATGGAAGGGGTGGCCGAGCCGGCGGCCATCGACACGGTGATGCAGCTCGGGATGAACCACCCGATGGGCCCGCTCGCCCTGGCGGACCTCATCGGACTGGACACCTGCCTGTCGATCATGGAGGTCCTGCAGCGAGACCTGGGAGACGGGAAGTACCGTCCCTGTCCCCTGCTTCGGAAGTACGTCGCGGCCGGCTGGCTGGGGCGCAAGGCGGGGCGCGGTTTCTACGACCATTCGGAGAGTCGATGACCGGGATGTCCGGACCTAACGCTCGCGCGCGGGCTCGGCGCGCATGAGCGCGGTGGAGACCGCGAGCGGCGAACTGGCGCAGGTCCGCGCGCTCGCGCGCGATTTCGCCACCGCCGAGCTGCGGCCGCACGTGGAATCGTGGGATGCCGCGCGGGCGATCGACCCGGCCGCGCTGGCGCACATGGCGGAGCTCGGATTCTGGGGCCTTCTCGCGCGGGCGGAGTATGGCGGCCTGGACTTCGACCTGCCCACCTACCTGGCCGTCCTGGAGGAGCTTTCGTGGGGCGAGCCCGCGGTCGGCCTGACCCTGTCCATCCACAGCGCGTTCGGCGTGCGGCTGATCCAGGAATACGGGAGCGACGCCCAGCGGGCGCGCTGGCTGTCCGAGCTGGCCAGCGGCGCGCTCACCGCCTGCTTCGCGCTTTCGGAGCCGGGCGCCGGGAGCGACGCGCGCGCGGTGGAGACGAAAGCGCGCCGGGACGGCGACGAGTGGGTGCTGTCCGGAACCAAGAAATGGGTCACCAACGCCCGCAGCGCGGGGCTAGCCCTGGTCGTCGCGCGCACGGACGAGGGCGGCGGCGGACCGGCGACGTTCGGCATGTTCCTCGTCCCGACGGGCGCCGATGGCTTCGTCATCGGCGCGCGCGAAACCACCATGGGCCTGCGCTCCGTCGAGATTCTCGCCGTCGAGTTGGAGGACTTGCGACTGCCCGGCGACGCGCTCCTCGGGGACGCGGGGCAGGGGATGGAGCTCGCGATGGACGGGCTGCGGGTCGGCCGGCTGGGGATCGCCGCGCAGGCGGTCGGGATCGCGCGCGCGGCGCTGGAGCACGCGCGCGCGTACGCCGACGAGCGCGAGCAGTTCGGCACGTCGCTGAGGCACTTCGAGGCCATCCAGTTCAAGCTCGCCGACATGGCGACGCGCGCGGCAGCGGCGTCGGCCCTGCTGGGATGGGCGGGGTCCGAGCCGACTCCCGCCCACGCGGCCATGGCGAAGCTATTCGCCAGCGAGAACGCCATGTGGATCACCACTCAGGCGGTGCAGATCTTCGGCGGGTACGGCTACATGCGGGACTACCCGGTGGAGAAGCTGATGCGGGACGCCAAGGCGACCGAGATCTACGAAGGCACCAACGAGATCCAGCGCGTCATCATCGCGCGCTCGCTCTACGACGACTGAGTCCGCCGCGGGGCGCATCCGATGCCCGCGCCTCGCGCGGGCACCCCAACCTGGAGAGGACATGGAGATTTTCGACCTCCTCGCTGAGCACGGGCACGAGCAGGTGGTGTTCTGCCACGAACCGGAGGCCGGGTACAAGGGAATCATCGCGATCCACGACACCACCCTGGGGCCCGCCCTGGGGGGATGCCGGTTCTGGAGTTACGCCTCGGATGAGGAGGCGCTGATCGACGTGCTCCGCCTGTCGAAGGGCATGACCTACAAGGCGGCGGTCGCGGGGCTGAACCTGGGCGGCGGCAAGTCGGTCATCATCGGCAACAACAAGTCGGTGCGTCGAGAGGCGATCTTCCGCGCGCACGGTCGCTTCGTCGAGACGCTGAAGGGTCGCTACATCACCGCCGAGGACGTGGGCACGAGCGTGGACGACATGGACTACGTGCTCATGGAGACCGAGCACGTTACCGGCATCAGGGGAGGCTCGGGCGATCCATCGCCGGTGACCGCTTTCGGCGTCTACCGCGGCATCAAGGCGGTGGCGAAGAAGAAGCTCGGCGACGACGACCTGGAGGGCGTGCGCATCGCCGTGCAGGGCCTGGGACACGTCGGCTGTTACCTGTGCGAGGATCTCGCCGAGGAGGACGCGCGGCTGATCGTCACCGACATCGACCCGGACAAGGTGGCCGAGATCGCCCGGCGGTTCGGTGCCGAGACCGTCGGCCCCGATGAAATCTACGACGTCGACGCGGACATCTTCGCGCCCTGCGCGCTCGGCGCGGTGGTCAACGACGACACCCTGCCGCGTTTCCGATTCCAGGCGATCGCGGGGGCCGCCAACAACCAGCTCGCCGAGGAGCGGCACGGCGACGAGCTGGAGAAGCGCGGCATCCTCTACGCGCCTGACTACGTGATCAACGGCGGCGGCCTGATCAGCGTCTACGGAGAGATCCAGGGGTGGTCCCCGGACCAGTCGAAGCGCAAGGCCGCCGAGATCTACGAGAGCCTGCTGGCGCTCTTCGAGATCGCCGAAAACGAGGGCCTCCCCACCTACGAGGCCGCCGACCGGCTCGCCGAGCGCAGGATCCGGCAGGTGTCGGCCATACAGCGGAACTGGGTATGAGTCGGGGGGACGCCGCGGCGATCGAGGGCTCGGAGGGGGCCATGCAGGCGCTGAGGCTAGGCGATCCCGAAATCTTCAACGTGATCCGCGACGAAGCGGAGCGCCAGCACGGCGGCCTGGAGCTCATCGCGAGCGAGAACTTCACCTCGCGCGCGGTCCTCGAGGCGATGGGGACCGTGCCCACGAACAAATACGCGGAGGGCTATCCCGGCCGGCGCTACTACGGGGGCTGCGACGTCGTCGACCGGGCGGAGAACCTCGCCATCGACCGGGCGAAGCGGCTCTTCGGCGCGGACCACGCCAACGTGCAGCCGCATTCCGGGGCGCAGGCGAACATGGCGGCGTATTTCGCCGCGCTGAAGCCGGGCGAGACGCTCCTGGGGATGGACCTCTCGCACGGAGGACACCTCACGCACGGGTCTCCGGTCAATTTCAGCGGACAGCTCTACCGGATCGTCGCCTACGGCGTGGACGAGTCCACGGGCAGGCTCGACTACGACCAGGTCCGCGACCTGGCACGCAGCGAGAGGCCGAAGGTGATCGTGGCGGGGGCCAGCGCCTATCCCAGGACCATCGACTTCGAATCGTTCGGTGCGATCGCACGCGAGGTCGACGCGGTGCTCGTCGTGGACATGGCGCACATCGCGGGGCTGGTGGCCGGCGGGGCGCACCCCAGTCCGGTCCCGCACGCCGACATCGTCACGAGCACGACCCACAAGACGCTCCGGGGCCCGCGGGGCGGGTTCGTGCTCACGACGGTGGACTGGGCCAAGGCGGTGGACAAGGCGGTCTTTCCGGGCATGCAGGGAGGCCCGCTCATGCACGTAATCGCGGCCAAGGCGGTCGCGTTCGGCGAGGCCCTGCGCGGGGAGTTCTCGGACTACGCCCAGGCCGTCGTCGGCAACGCCCGGAGGCTCGCGGAAGGGCTCCTCGCGCGCGGGTACGGCCTGGTCAGCGGAGGCACCGATAACCACCTGATCCTCCTGGACCTCGGTGAGCGCGACCTCACGGGCAAGGACGCGGAGGCGGCGCTGGAGCGAGCGGGCATCACGACCAACAAGAACACGGTCCCCGGGGAGCGGCGGTCGCCGTTCGTGACCTCCGGCGTGCGCATCGGCACCGCGGCGCTGACCACGCGCGGGATGGGGTTGGAGGAGATGGACGCGGTCGCCGGGTGGATTGCCGATGTCCTGGACGCGCCCGAGGATGACACCGTGGCGGACGCCGTCGGCGCCGCCGTCGCGGAGCTGGTGGAGCGCTTTCCGCTCTATCCGACCCTGCGCGCGCGCGCCGCGCCGGTCGCGGTTTGAAGGGGCGGGGCCAGTTACACCGGCGCGGGAGGCCCGAACCGGGCGCCGGGCGGCGCGGATGGTCCCGCTGGCGCTGGAGGGCGACCGTTTGCACATTACGGCGTAACCGGGCCGCGGCGATTCCCGACCGTGGCGCATTCTGAAGCGAGACAGGAATGGGCAGTCTCGTCCTGGACGAACAGGTGATGGACCGGCTGCGGGAGCGCAATCCGCGTTACCGGGAGACGGCTTACGTGTTTCTCATCTCGGCGCTGCACTTCGTACTGCAGCGCCTGGAAGAAACGCGTCACATCACGGGACGGGAGTTGGCTGAGGGCGTGCGGGATCTCGCCATCGATCGGTTCGGCCCCATGGCGCGCACCGTGCTCGAACACTGGGGAATCCGAAGCACCGAGGACGTGGGAGAGATAGTATTCGCGCTCGTCGAGTGCGGCATCCTCATCAAGCAGGACGAGGATTGCCTCGCCGACTTCCTCGGGGTATTCGATTTCAAAGACGTGTTCGAGCGTGACTATCCCTGGGGCGCATCCATCTGAGAAGCTCGGGCGACGAGGCCGAGATTTCGAGCGAATCCGCTGCGGCGGGGTGAAGACGCGGGCGTCGCGTGGCGCGCGCGCCATTTCAGTACGATGAGGGGAGGGGCTTCCATGGCGGATCGGGAATTTCCAGCATGCCGCAAATGCGGCAATGGGCAAATGCTCCCCCTGTCCGACTACGGACGGGAGGGAGCTCCTATCACGTACAAGGCCTGGGTGTGTTCGGACCCGGAATGCGGATTCAACATCCGGATCGACAACGGCGAAATCAGCTTCGGCCGGACCATCAGCCAGAGCTACAAGTAAGGGCGCCCTCGGGAACTCCGCGTCCGTGGGCTTGAGGGGCGCGGGACGCCTTGCGCCTCCACCGGTCGTGTGGGGGCGTTCGCGCGTCTGGCTGCCGAGCGCCGCGGAGGCGGAGGCGCTGGACCGCGCGGCTCGCGAGCTCCACGGCATCCCCGCCCGGGTGCTGATGGAGAACGCGGGCAGGAGCGCCGCGCTGCTCGTGCAGCTCCTCTATCCGGCGGGTCCCGTCGTGGCGGCCGTGGGGTCGGGCAACAACGGCGGCGACGCGCTCGTCCTTCTGCGCAACCTGCGGGCATGGGGGCGCGAAGTCGCGTGGGTACAGGCGGGGTCCGAGGCGCCCGCGTCGGCTGTGGGCCACTCCTTCGAGCTCCCGCGCGTAGACTTCTCCGACGCCGCGTTCGCATCGGCTTCGGTGCTGGTGGATGGGATTCTCGGAACGGGCTCCCGTGGCGCGCCCCGCGGCCGGGCGCCTGCCGCGATCGAGGCGCTGAATCGGAGCGGGCGGCCGGTCGTGGCGCTCGACCTGCCGTCGGGCGTAGATCCGGACAGGGGCGAACTTCCCGGGCAGACGGAGGGAGCGTCCCCGGAGGCCGTGGCCGTCCGCGCGGACCTCACCATCTGCTTCGGCTGGCCCAAACGCGGCCTGTTGCGTCCTCCCGGCCGCTCCCACTGCGGCCGCCTGCTCGCCATCGAGATCGGCTTCCCGCCCGTGAGGGATGTCGCGGGCGCCGAGGCGATCACTCCCGCCTGGGCCCTGGCCCGGCTGCCGCCGAGACGGTACGGCGCCCACAAGTACGAGGTGGGGTCCCTCCTGGTGTGCGCGGGCCGCCTCGACATGGCGGGCGCCGCGGTTCTGGCGGCCCGCTCCGCGGTGCGCGCGGGGACGGGGCTGGTGCGCGTGATTTCCGCGCAGGAGAACCGCTCCGTGATCCAGGAAGCGGTCCCCGATGCGCTCTTCGTGCCACGCGAGGACGAGCGGGCCGTGCGCGAGGCCGCCCGGGGGTCCGATGCCCTCCTGGCGGGGCCGGGCATGGGCACGTCCGTCGCCGATGGGGAGCTGCTCGGATGGCTATTCGAGGAGACCGGAGACCTGCCGACGGTGTTGGACGCCGACGCCCTCACCCTGATCGGCGGAGACGGCGACCTGCGCGCGGCGGCGTTCGCCCGGCCGCTGGTCCTGACTCCGCACCCTGGCGAGTTCGGACGCCTCTGGTCCGGAGGCTCGGAGGCGGCGCGTGGCGACCCCGTCCTGGCCGCCCGGGAGTTCGTCGACCGGAACGGCGGCACGCTGCTCCTGAAGGGCTCCCCGAGCGTCGTGGCGACGGCCGGACAGCCGGTGCGTATAGACGCCGGCGCGAGCTCGGATTTCGCCAAGGCCGGCATGGGCGACCACCTGGCCGGGCTGACGGGTGGGCTGCTGGCGCAGGGCGCCGCCCCGGCCGACGCGGCGGCCGCGGCGCTCGGATTGAGCGCCCTCGCCGCCGCGCAACTGAACTACGCGAGAGCGCTTTCGCCCGCCGACCTGGCGGAAGAAGTGGCCCGCATCGTCGCGGGGCCGGCTCCGGAATCGTACGATCCTCCGTTTCCCTTCGTGGTCTTCGATCAGCCCCCGCCGCGCTGACGGGCCATCCGCCGTCGGGGGCCACCGGGCACGCGACGTGCTCTCCGCGGTACATCGAATGATGATGCGACGCTCTCTTCTCGTCCCCACGGCCGTGGCGTGCGCTTGGGCGGGTGCGTGGCCCCTCGCCGCTCAGCGGGGCAACTGGCGGCCGGAGGATCGCGTACTGATCTCCGATTTCTCCCAGATGAGCGCTCTCGCGACGGATCAGAGGCGGCTGTTCGCCGGCACATCCGCAGGCATCGCGGTCTTCGACGTGAGCCAGGAACGCTGGCTCGACCCGATCACCGCGGAGGACGGCTTCCCGGTCGCGGCGGACCCCACGGCTCTCGCCTACGACCCCCTCGCCGACGAACTGTGGATGGCGACCGTGAACGGCGGGCTCTTCAGCTACTCTTCGTTCTTCGGCCGCTGGGAGGACGAGGGATCCGCGCTTGCGCCTCCCGTGTTCGAGATCGCGTTCTCGCGCGACGCCACCGGCTCGGTGTTCGTGCGAGACTCCCGCGGGTGGTCGCTGCTGGAACGGGGTTCCTTCCAACCGCGCCCGTTGCCGCGCGGCGTGTCGCCGCCGCCCCGGGGCTCGGTCGACCCGCTGGACGATCCTCTGCTGCGCTCGAGGGGGCGCACCCTCACCGTCGACGAAACCGGAAGGTCGTGGCCGGTCACCGACGCCCTGACCCTCATCGGCTCTCCGGACGTGTGGATCGCCTCATACGGCGGCTACGTGTTTCGCTACAGCGACTTCGCGGCCGACACGCGCCACTACGTCTACGGCATACCCGGGCGGGGCGTGGCTTCGGTGCTCGTCACGCCAGACGCGATCTGGTTCGGGGGCGACGCGAGAACCCGCCGTCAGGGCGTCGCGCGATCCGATCACTCCCTCGATCGCTGGCTGCAGTGGGAGGGGTCCCTCCACGGCGCGCCGGCCGGGCGCGTTCGAGATATGGTCGAGTCGGGCGGTCGTCTCTGGGCCGCCGCCGCAGATGGGCTCTACTTCCTCGATCCCGGGAGCGGTAGGTGGTCGCGCCTGGGTGTCGAGGACGGTCTGCCGGACGCGGCGGCCCTGAGTCTGGCACCGACGGCGGGGGGCGTTTGGGCGGGCACGCGTCGGGGAGCGGTTTCGGTCGACGCCGGCGGGGTCGCCGGTCAAGTGGTGGCGCCCGGACTGCGCGTCGCGGGCCTCACGGTGGCCGGCGGTGACCTCTGGCTCGCGACCGACGCGGGCGTGCTCCGGGCGGTCGGCGCGGCCGCTGGGGAGGCGGCGACCGACCTGGCGCGACTCGCGGACGGGGATCCGCGCCTGGGCGCGCGCTCTTTTTCGATCGCCACGCTCGACGGGGCGGTGTACGCCGCGTTCGACGACGCCGTGCGCCGCGTGGACAGGCCCGGATCACCGACCCCGCCACTGAGCGGCGGCGGCTCGCAAGCGCGGCTGCGGGCGGCCGGCGGTCGCCTCTGGCTGGCCGGCGCCGAGGGCTTGCGGGGCTGGGACCCGCGCTCGGGGGATCTCGTGCGCTACGACGTGGGCAACGACATCCCGGTGGGGCCCGTCTCCGATGTGGGCGTGGGCGCCGGCGGGGTCTGGGCGGCGACGCCTGTCGGCGCCCTGCTCATCCGGGCGGAGCGATGAGCTCCATGCCGCCGCGGGCGCGCGCCGGCGCGCCGCGGGCGCACTGACCTTGGCCCGCGAGTTCGCGCTCATCGCGAGGATCCTGGCGGCCCGGAGCGTCGTTCCGGACGACGTGCTCGTCGATGCGGGCGACGACTGCGCCGTGCTCGCCGGCGGCGCGCTGGCGGTGGGCAACGACCTGTCCGTCGAGGGCGTCCACTTCCGCCGCTCGTGGTTGTCGGAGGCCGAGATCGGATTCCGAGCGGCGACCGCGGCGCTGAGCGACCTTGCGGCGATGGCGGCCGAGCCCTCGGGCGTGCTGCTGGCGCTCTGCCTCGGCCCGGCGCTCGGAGAGGAGGAGGCGCTGGCGGTGGCCGGTGGAGTCATCGACGGCGCCGAGCGCGTGGGAGCCGGCCTGCTCGGGGGCGATCTTTCGCGCGGCGGGGTGCTGGCCCTGGATGTCGTCGCGATCGGACGCTGCCCCGCGCCCGTCCGGCGAGCCGGGGCCCGGCCGGGGGACGAGCTCTGGGTCACCGGCCGCCTCGGCGGCGCGGCCGCGGCCGTGCGGGAATGGGAACGCGGGGCGGCGCCGAGCCCAGCCGCGCGGAGCGCGTTCGCCGCGCCTACCGCGCGCGTCCAGGAGGCGGCCTGGCTCGCGGCGCGAGGCCTCGCGAACGCGCTCATCGACCTCTCGGACGGACTTTCCAGCGACGGCGGCCACGTCGCCGAGGCGTCGGGCGTGGCGATCACGCTGGACGCTGCCGCCATCCCGGTCGCCGAGGAGGCCGGCGCGACGCTGGAGTCGGCGCTGCACGGCGGTGAGGACTACGAGCTCCTGATCGCTGCAGCGCCCGATGGCATGGCCGAAGTCGCGGGGGAATTCTCCGAGCGTTTCGGGGTCGAACTGACCCGCGTCGGTGTGGTGCGCGCGGGAGCGGGGGTGTACCTTCGCGGCGCGGATGGACGGGAGCTGCCGCTACGCCGCGGTGGATTCGATCACCTCGAGGGGACGTCCGCGTGATTCGCACGTTCTGGGTCGGGCTGAACGGCCTGGTCGCGACGGTTCTCATGGCGAGCCTCGTGATCGTGGCTTCCCTGCTCGGCGTACGGGGCAGGATTTACCCGTGGGCCGCGCGCAGCTGGTCGCGCTGGATCCTCCGTGCGACGGGCGTCACGCTGCGTGTCGAGGGAGTGGAGACCCTGTCACCCGTGCGCCCGCAGATCGTCGTCAGCAACCACCAGTCCTGGTACGACGTGTTCGCCATCTCGGCGAGCATGCCGAAGACCTTCCACTTCGTCGCCAAGAAGGAGTTGGAGCGCATCCCGCTGTTCGGGCGCGCGTGGAAGGTCGCTGGCCATATCTCCATCGACCGGAGCGACCGCCAGGCCGCCATCCGCTCGCTCGACGACGCGGCCGCACGCATGGCCGGCGAGGACGCCGCCGTCGTGATCTTTCCCGAGGGCACGCGCTCGCCCGACGGGGCGCTGCTTTCCTTCAAGAAGGGCGCCTTCATGCTCTCGAGGAAATCCGGAGTGGAGCTGCACCCGGCGGCCGTCAGCGGTACCCGGTCGGTCATGCCCAAGGGCTCCTGGCGCGTACGCGCGGGTCTGGTGACGGTGCGCTACGGGACGCCCATCCCGGCGCCAACCGACGGCGTGGACGCCGCGATGGTCGCCGCGCGCTCGGCCATCGCGGGGCTGCGCGAACCCGGGGACGCGCCCGAACCGCGCAGGGTCGAATCCGGACAGGTCGCCCCGGCCGCGGCCCGCCTCCCGCGCGCGCGCTACCGCTCCAGAGGGGCGCGTTGAGCCGGATTCGGGCCGTCCATGGACGCATGATCCTGGACTCCCGCGGCAACCCTACGGTCGAAGCCGACGTCGTGCTGGAGGACGGCACGATCGGCACCGCGGCGGTGCCGAGCGGGGCCTCGACGGGGGAGTTCGAAGCGGTGGAGCTGCGCGACGGCGGAGAGCGCTGGGCGGGCAAGGGCGTCGACCGGGCCGTGGCGCACGTCAACGAGCGCATCGCGCCGGCCATGGCGGGCCGCGATCCTCGGGACCAGGCGGGTCTGGACGGAGCGCTGCGCGACCTCGACGGGAGCGCCAACAAGTCGACGCTGGGCGCCAACGCCATCCTCGCCGTATCGCTCGCGACCGCCAGGGCCGCGGCGAACGCCCGCGGCGTGCCGCTCTACCGCTACCTCGGCGGCGACGACGCGGCGCTGATGCCCGTCCCCCTCATGAACATCCTCAACGGCGGGGCACACGCGTCCAACGGCCTCGACGTGCAGGAATTCATGATCGCCCCGGTCGGCATGCCGGATTTCGCGTCCGCGCTGCGCGGCGGCGTGGAGGTCTTCCATGCGCTGAAGGCGCTCCTGACCTCGCGCGGCCTGTCCACCAACGTCGGCGACGAGGGCGGCTTCGCGCCGGACCTCGCAAGCAACCAGGCGGCGCTCGACATCGTCCTGGAGGCGATCGAGCGCGCGGGGTACCGGCCGGGTGAGGACATCGCGCTCGCGTTGGACGTGGCCGCGAGCGAGTTTCACGAGGCCGGCGCCTACCTCATCGACGGCGCGTCGCTCGACGCGGTCGGCATGGCCGAGCTGTGGGACGACTGGGTAGCCCGCTATCCCCTGGTCTCGATAGAGGACCCGCTGGACGAGGACGACTGGGCGGGGTGGAAAGCCCTGACCGCGGCCGTCGGCGGCCGCGTGCAGATCGTGGGCGACGACCTCTTCGTGACCAACCCGGAGCGGCTGGCGCGCGGCATCGAGGCGGGCGCGGCCAACGCCATCCTGATCAAGGTCAATCAGATCGGAACGCTCACGGAGACCCTCGAGGCCATAAGGATGGCGCGCGAGGCCGGATACGGCTATGTCATCAGTCACCGGTCCGGCGAAACGGAGGACACCTTCATAGCCGACCTGGCGGTGGCGACGGGCGCCGGCCAGATCAAGACCGGCAGCGCGAGCCGCACGGACCGCGTCGCGAAGTACAACCGGCTGCTCCGCATCGCGGAGGAGCTGGGCGGGCGGGCGCATTATCCCGGCCGGGGAGCGTTTCCGGATTAGGAGCGCGGCGGTCGGTCCGCGCGGCGGTCGCGCGTCGCCGGCGGGGGGGTCGCGGGGACGGGCGGACGGGGACGGGGGGGGACGCATGCAACGACCGAGGGGCGGTTCGAACTGGCGCCGGGTGCTGCTTCCGGCGACCCTGGGTGTGGGCGCCTATTTCGCACTGTTCGGGGGCGAGTACAACGTCTTTGAGACGTGGCGGCTGGACAGCCTGCGCGCCGAAGAGGCCGAGGCGCTGGACAGCCTGCGCGCCGAAGTGGAGCTGCTCCGGGCGCGCGCCGATTCGCTCGAGAACGATCCCGCCGCCGTCGAACGACTCGCCCGTGAGCGCTTCGGCATGATCCGCGACGGCGAGGTGCTGTACCGCTTCGTCGAGGAGGATTCGACCGTCGCCCGGGCCTCCGAGGAGCCCTGAGCGGCCCGTTGACCCCCCCATACGGCCCGGATAGCTTTCTTCGCTCGGCGCGCCCCGGGCGGCCGTTCCCCAGAGTAGCTCAGCTGGTCAGAGCGCACGACTCATAATCGTGAGGTCGGGAGTTCGAGTCTCCCCTCTGGGACTGCCCCTAATCGCCCGCCCGTGCCGAGCTTACAGCCCGACCGGACTCCTCTCCCCTCCCGCCTGGTGTCGGTTCGCGGTGTCGATCGGCGCCATCGCCTCTCTCAGCTCCTCGACGCCCAGGTCGTCGTAAATCGTGCGCAGGGTCGCGTATGCGGTCCCCGCAACCATCTCCTGCACCTTCGGCGGCAGCGCCCGGAACCGCGGGTCGCGCACGCCGGCCCGCTTCTCGGCATGGAACCCGACGTCGGCCAGCCGCGCGGCGAGCTCCTCGCGCTCGGCCTCCGGCACCGCCTCCAGCCACTTCCGCTTCGCGCGCCGGAGCCAGCGTTGCAGCGTGTGGCGGCTCGCCGGCCGCGTGGGGTCGTCGCCGCGCGCGAACAACGGCACGTCGCCGATCCCGCGCTCGAGCGAGCGCAGCACGGCCGCCGCGTCGGCCGTCAGCGGAGTCACGCTCGCGCGGCCCGCCTTGTCGGTCGCGGCGCGCCAGCGCACCGTGCCGGCCTCGAGGTCCACGTCGGACCACAACAGCCGCCGGATCGCCGAGCTGCGCCGGCGCGTCTCGCGCTCCAGCACGAGGATCACGCCGAGCAGCGGGTGGCCGTGCTCGATCAGCCCCGCGCGCAGCGCGCCCGTCATCGCCGGCCGGCGCGGGTTCCGCTCCTTGACCGCCGGCCAGCCCTGCGCGCGTCGCACGCCCGCGTCCCACGGGTGCCGCTCCAGCCGGCCGGCGCCCGTCGCCCAGGTCAGCACCCGGCACAGGTAGGCGAGGTCGTAGGCGACCTGCCGGTCCCGCACCGCGCGCCAGCCGGGCAGCTCGCCGGCGCGCCGCGCCGCGATGAACCGCTCCCAATCGATGCGGTCCAGCGTGCGCGGGTGCCGCTCGGGCCCGCGGCCCGTCGGCTGCGTGCCGAAGAACGCGAGCCAGACCCGCTCGGCGCGGCCCTCGCCGTCCCGCATCGAAGCTCCCTTGCGTCGCGTGACCTCCTTCGCGTAGGCGGCCATCAGCGTCGCGACCGAGCCGCGCCGCTCCGCTTCGGCCGAGAGTGCGAACCTCGCCGCGGCGGCATCGGCCCTGCGCTTCGCTTCCTCGTGGTCCGTGACGGCGAGCAGGGCGCGCCGGCGGTGGCCGTCCTCGTACCATTCGAGGTAGACCTGGCCGCCGGGCTCCTTCTCGTAGACCCGCGCACGGTTCCGGCCCCGCTCACCAGCCGAGTAGGACCAGCACTTCCGTCGCTTGCGTGCCATCACCCGTTCTCTCCCCGGGCGACGGCGCGGGCGATCTGGCCCTTCGAGGATGGGCCCTCGGCCGTGCGCACGCGATGGCCGGGCTTCTTGGGCAGCTCGGCCACCCGGTAGCGATGCTCGTTGCCGGTGCCGACGTTCCGGAGCTTGCGCTCGGCGACGAGCCGCCGGAGCTGGCGCCGGCTGTAGCCGGACAGCTCCGCGGCCACGGCGGAGGAGACGTCGCGGTCGCGCTCGGCGTCCTCGAGCTCCTCGGCCTCCGGAACTGCGCCTGATTGCCTTTGAAGGCCGTGGCGAGTGCATGGTCGGCGAAACGGACGACGCGCGCCTCCCGCGCGCCGGGGGTCTCGTCCGTTGGGACGATCTGGGCGCTGACCGCGTCGAAGTCGGCTGCCTCCTCCGGGGTGAAAAACTCCCACGGCGCCTGCTCCGGGACCAGTGCGGCATACGCCGCAATTGCGCGGAGGTGAGCGGCCAGCGCGACCGTGCCGCCGATACCAGCTACACCGAGGAGAAAGTCCCGACGCGGAAGTGCGGGCTCGCTCATGCAAGGGCTCCTATGGCTGACGCGGGGGAGGGATTATACCTTGGTGCCCGAGACACCACTCCACAGCCGCCTAACGCAATTGGGGTAAGCTGCGAGCCCATCACAGCGCCCGCGACACTTGAATTGCTATGCGAGTCATTCCCCGCGACTTCACATCGACTCACCTGCTCGACAGCTTCACCCCTCCGTTAGGCATCACTTGTTAGAGTCACCAAACGCGAAGGCTGTGTGCACGTTCTCGAAGGTGTTCGCGGACAAACTAACACCTCCCGCTTGAAGACCCTGTCTGTCTCCGTGCACGGCTAGGCCAATTGGCCGAAGATTGAGGCGAGAGATTGTCGCGCGCACAGCAGAGTCCGCTTGTACAAACAGTACATCCTCACCCTCGATCCTAACGTTCACGGACTTCTGCTTCCGGTCTATGTGAACGGAGACGGCCGGATTCAAGGACTTACTCTCCTTAACCACGTAACCCCATCGACGTGCCCCGGGCTCAAGTGGCGCGGAAAGCCAGACCATAGGATATGATCCCGAGCCAACGAGGAGCACGGGATTCTCGTGCATCAAGATCGGAATTCTGACGTTCACAAGCCGATTTGAGCACACGTTGAGCTCTCGGTACGGCGAGTAGCGGGCTGGAAGCTCGTATTCAATCATTGCGACGTATCCGGAATTCTGGCTCAGCGGGATTGTCACGGAAATGCTCGTTTACCTTCTTCATTATGGAGCGCCGATCGCTGGAAAAGTGCGTCGCCAGGCCGAGGAGGAGAAGTCCGGTCACAAGTGATATCGCGACGATGACCATTTCCGGTACGGACGGGACGGTTGACGGCTGGCGTAGGTAGGCGACGAGGAGCGGCAGACCTAGCGTTAGGGCGAAACTCGTGAGTCCACCGCCGATCGCAGCCATGACACTATTCGACTTCTGCAGCCGGAGAAAATCGGCCTCGCTTAGTGGATAGCACGGCTGGAAGAGGCCATAGCTAGGCGCAACTTCGCCACCCTCAACCTCAAGAGGCTGATTGAAACGCCGATTGGCAATCAGTCGGTCGGGTTCTTCAGCAGACAAGTGACACTTCGCTTGCTCTATGAAGGTGGTTCACGGGATGTGATGCCTAACGCACTGTATGCATCAGACCGGGATTCAAACGCGGGTCTGCCCAACCGGCACCTCCTGCACGGTACGACGGGTGTCTCCGCGGCGGCAAGAGCTTCGCGGTGAATGACATCGAAGGCACCGGGGCGGGCCGGCGACAGAGGCGAACGCTGCGAGGGCCGCCGCCTAATCGCCGGCATCGCCGCCAGCGCCCGGCGCTCGAGGGAGGGGTCGGCGGGCTTCGGTGGCTCGAAGCGGTGCGCCCCGTCGTGGCCGGCCTTCGAGCTGCACTCGTAGCCGAACGAGTCCCGAGCGGGGCAGCGCCCGGAGCGGTCGCGGTGGAGTTGGACCGTGCGGTCCCGCCACTCCTCGCACCGCTTCGCCCAGTAGTCCGCGAGGTTCGCGCTCGCCTTCGCCGCCTCCTCAGCGTTCCGGGCCCGCTCTTCCAGCTCGGCGATGTGATTGTTGCCGTTGCGACGGAAGTAGCGGCCCGCTTGCAGGATCCTCTTCTGTATCCTGTCCGTGTGGACCCCGGGGTCGGCCGGCACGAAGAACGAGTCGCCGTCGCCCATCTCGGCCCACGGGTACTTGAAGGTGCCAAACTGCCGGAAGGCACGGTCTTGCGGGTCCGGCGGCGGCACGTCGCTGTCGACATCGTACTCGGTCATCTCAACCCCCCGGTGTGTGCGATCTTGCGGTCGAAGTACCAGGCGCCGACAGCAGGTAGGCGAACAGCGCCGCGGCGAGCGTCAACACGAGCGATCCGGCGAGCCGGAGCCCCCAGGGCTGCGGCAGACGAACGAGCGCGAGCACGAGCGGCAGGGCCCCCACGACCTGGGAATCGACCAGCTCCGTCACCTCCTCGCGATAGGTTTTCATGCGAGGCGCTTCTTCTGTGACGCGAGCGCGCCCTTGTAGCCGTTGATGCGGCGCTCCAGGTGGTGCGCCGTCTCGCGGTAGGAGACGCAGCAGCGGCGCTCGGATTCGAGGCGCTTTTGGGTGCGCGCCAGCTCGTCGCGCAGCTTCTCGGCGTCGGACTTGCCAGGGAAGTATTGGTGGTGGCCGTTCGGGCAATGCCACCACGAATGGTCCACGCGGCGCTTCTCGACCCACGTGTCCGGCACCGCGAACGTCAGCCCGCACCCCTTCACGCAGCAGGTTATCGTCTGGAACGTCAGCGCCAGCTCGAAGGATGTCGCCATCCTACTCCTCCCCTCTCCAGTGGTATTCGAGCGTCCCGTCCGGCGCGGTCTCGGCCTCGTAGACGCCAACGCGCTCCTTCGGCAGCCGATCCGGTGGCGCCGGCTCTATCTCGCGGACCGTGCGCACGTCCGGCGGCAGCGGCAGCGGGATCCGCCAGCGCCGCGGGACGTGGCCCTTCACGGGCTCGCAGGAGTCGCCGCAGAGCGGGCCGCCAACGAACGGGACGTCCCTCACAGGAACGCCGCCTGCGTCA
Organism: Longimicrobiales bacterium; assembly: GCA_035513295.1. Taxonomy (GTDB): domain Bacteria; phylum Gemmatimonadota; class Gemmatimonadetes; order Longimicrobiales; family RSA9; genus DATHRK01. The sequence continues at coordinate 21,265 of DATKCH010000097.1, read as the reverse complement.
GCTCGTGCTTGCGGAGCTCGCCCGTCGTCAGCGCCGAGTAGCCGAGCCAGACCGCGTCCGTCTCGTCCTCGTTCTTGCCCGGCGGGTGGAGGCCGGCCGCGGCCCACACGGACGCGAGGTGGTCGGCGCGCTGCACCTTCGCGAGCTACCCGGCGCGGGCCTCGATCACGAGCCCGCAGAACGGCGAGACGGCGGCCAGGATCACGCCGCGCGCCTGGTAGAACCGCGTGAGGTTCCACGCGACCGACTCGGCCTTCCCCTTGTAGACGCGCGACGTCATCGGCCGCTCGATCACGGCCGCGCCCGGCAGGTAGGTACCGCACAGCCGCGTCGTCTCGGCGTGGATCTGCGCGAGCCGGAAGTGGTCGGGGTCCTTCGTCGAGGTCTTGATCGAGCCGGCGCCGAGGAAGGCGCCGGGCACCGCGCCCGAGATGGCGCCGCCCTCCTCGTAGGCGGCGCGGTCGAAGAAGGCGAGCGCGGCTCGGTCCAGCCCGGGGTCGATCGCGAGGAGGGTCACAGGTCCGCCCTCATCGTCTTGAGCGTCCGGCCGCCTTCCTCGGGGGCCATGAAGCCCTCGTCCAGCACGTCGGCGATCCGCTCCAGCGCGTCAGCGATCCGGTAGGCGGAGAAGCGGAGGTCGTCGGCGATCAGAACGCCCACCACCCCGAGGGTTGGCCCGGAGACGGCCTGCGAATCGTCGCCGAAGCTCTTCCCGAGCGCCTCCTTCTTGTCGTCCACGACCTGCCCCTGGTGCCGCGATCGCTCCGACAGCTCGATGTGGTACTTGAGGTCCATCGTCCCCTCCGGTGTCGATTCCGGTGTCGATTGGGGACGGGGGAGGCCGGAAAGCTTGGCCGGTGGGGGGTTGCCAGATCGCCCGCGCCGACGCCACTTTCGCGTGTCTCTCGGGGCGATTCGAGGTGGTCCTCAATGCGGGGGCGCCCGACTCATAATCGTGAGGTCGGGAGTTCGAGTCTCCCCTCTGGGACTTCCGGCGAACCACGTAGAGTCAAGCAACCAGGAGCCAGCCGATGGACGGCCCGACGGAGACGTTCGCGCCGCCGGTGGGTGATCCGCTCGTCGGCGTCATCATGGGCTCCTCGTCCGACTGGGACACGCTCGCTCACGCCGCCACGACGCTGTCCGAACTCGGGGTCCCTCACGAGACCCGCGTCGTGTCCGCGCACCGCACCCCCGATCTCCTGTTCTCGTACGCCGAATCCGCCGAGTCGCGGGGGCTGCAGGTGATCATCGCCGGTGCCGGCGGGGCGGCGCACCTGCCAGGCATGATCGCGGCCAAGACCACCGTCCCGGTGCTGGGAGTGCCGGTGCGATCGCGGGCCCTGGCCGGCTTCGACTCGCTGCTGTCGATCGCGCAGATGCCCGCCGGCGTGCCGGTCGGGACCCTGGCGATCGGACGCGCGGGGGCCGTCAACGCGGCGCTGCTGGCAGCCGCCATCGTGGGCCGGTCCCGGCCCGACATCCTCGCCGCGCTGCAGCGCTACCGTACGCGGCAGACGGAGCGCGTGCTGGCCACGCCCGACCCGGCGGCGGCGGACCTCGAAGGCCCCGCGACGGAGTGACGGTAGGCGTTCTCGGGGGCGGGCAACTGGGGCGGATGCTCGCCCTCGCCGGGTTCCCCCTCGGCCTCGATTTCGTCTTCCTCGACCCCTCCCCGGACGCGCCCGCCGGCGCGCTCGGCCGCCACATCGTCTCGTCCTACGACGACCGCGCGGCGCTGGCCGCGCTGGCGGACGCGTCCGACGTGATCACCTACGAGTTCGAGAACGTGCCCGGGGACGCGGCCGCCTTCCTCGCGCGAGCACGGCCGGTGTGGCCGCCCCCAGCGGCGCTCGCGGCCGCGCAGGACCGGCTGGAGGAGAAGCGGCTGTTCGATCGGCTCGGCGTCCCGACCGCCGCCTTCGAAGCCGTGGACGGCGCGGACGGCGCCCGCGCGGCGGCTCGCCGACTCGCCGGTCCCGGCGTGCTGAAGACGCGGCGGCTCGGATACGACGGCAAGGGCCAGATGCGCGTCCGGACCGCCGACGAAGCGGCCGCGGCCTTCGCCGCGCTGGGAGGCCGATCGTGCCTGCTGGAGCCCGTGGTTCCGTTTTCCCGCGAGGTCTCGGTGATTGCGGCGCGATCGGGGTCGGGGGACGTCGTGGTGTATCCGCTGGTGGAGAACGTGCACGACGACGGGATCCTGCGGAGGTCCCGCGCCCCGGCGCCCGGTTCGGTGCAGGAGCAGGCCGCGGGCCGCGCCCGCTCCATCCTGGATGCCCTCGACTACGTGGGCGTACTCGCGATCGAGTTCTTCGAGGTGGACGGGACGCTGCTCGCCAATGAGATGGCGCCGCGCGTGCACAACTCCGGTCACTGGACGATCGAGGGCGCCGAGACCAGCCAGTTCGAAAACCACCTCCGGGCGGTGACGGGGATGCCCCTCGGGTCGCCCGCGGCGCGCGGCGTGAGCGTGATGCTCAACCTGATCGGCGACCTTCCGGACGTCGCGGAAGCGCTCCGCATCCCGGGCGCCCACCTGCACCTGTACGGGAAGACGCCGCGGCCGGGCAGGAAAGTCGGGCACATCACGCTGCGCGCCGACGATCCCGCGCAGCTCGACTCCGCCGAGCGCCGGCTGGCGGCGATCCTCTGAGGGGGGGCTCCCCGCGAGATTGCTACAGGGGTCGAGCTCCCGCGTCCCGAAGGATTCCCTCGACCCCGTCTCGGTCCTCGTGCGTGGGCAGGATGACCAGGTCCCCGGGCCCCGCCCACGCGAGCGCCTTGCGCGCGGCCTCGATTTCGTCGGACGCCGTGTCGATGCTCCGGGAGGAGGCGCCCGCGTTCCGCAGCTCCTCGACGATGAGCGCAGGCACCTCGCCTTCGGACCGTCCGCGCAGGTAGCTGCGCAGCTCCTTCACGACGACGCGGTCGGGGCGCAGACGCCACCCGGCGCGGGCGAGCGCCCGCACGGCCTCGTCGTCACGGTCGCCCGCGTGGCCGAGTACCAGCAGCAGGCGCCGCGGCGCCAACGAGCGCACCATGAACGCGAGCGCGTCCAGGCCGTGGGCGTTGTGGACGAAATCCACGAGCACACGGACCCCGGCGACGTCGTAGAGATTGCCGCGGCCGGGGTTGTCCTCGGAGCTTCCCCGCACGGCGCGCAGGCCGTCCGTGATCGCGGCGTGCGGCATGCCCAGCGCGCCTCCCGCGGCGACGGCCGCCAGGGCGTTGGAAACGTTGTGGATGGCCGCGCCCCCCAGCGTGACCGGGATCTCGTCCACGGAGATCACGTCGACCAGGCGGCCGCTGCGGCCGCGCCGCAGGATGCCGTCCTCGACCGCGACCACGTCGCCGCCCGCGCGCAGGTGCGACCGCAGCAGGGCCGAGTCCGCCGTCACGGAGAACCACGTGATCGGTCCGCCGGCCTGCTCGCTCGCGGCGACGAGCCCGGCATCGTCCGCGTTGAGCACGATCGGCGCGCCGGGGCGCCGCGCCAGCCCCGCGGTGAGCTTGGCCTGCACCAGCGCGGCGAGGTCGTGCACGCCGTACTCGCCCAGGTGGTCCTCCGCGACGTTGGTGACCACCGTGCCGTCCGCCCCGGTATAGGCGACCCCGCGGCGCAGCAGCCCGCCGCGCGCGGTCTCCAGCACAGCGACCTCCACGCGCTGGTCGCGGAGCAACGTGCGCGCGCCGCCCGGCCCGGAGTAGTCGTCACGCTCGAGCCACTCGTCGCCCACGCGGATGCCGTCGGTCGTGGTCGAGCCGACGCGCTTGCCCGCGGCATCGGCCATCGCGGCCGTGAGCCGCACGACGGTCGTCTTGCCGTTGGTGCCCGTCACCAGAACGCTGGGAATGTCGTGGACGTGCGCCCAGTCGATCCGGTCCGGGGGAGGGACCTCGCGCGCCGGCCATGTCAGGGAGCCGCGGCCCATTCCCACGCTCGCCTCGTCGTCGTCCCAGAGGAACGCCACGTCCCGCCGGCGGGCTTCCGCCTCGAGCGCGAGGAGCGCGGGGTTGGCCTCCCGCGCGAGCGCCTCCCGGGCGGCCGCCAGCGCCTCCTCGCGTCCCCCGGGCGACGCGCCGGAAAGGTCGGCGAGCGCGGCGCCGAGGGCCCACTCGTTCAGCTCCGTGGCCGCGTAAAGGGCGTCGATCGGAGCGCTGAGGGCCAGCGTCACGCCGCCCGGCCAGGCGCGCATGTGGCACCGCACCGGACTCCGGGAAAGGGCGCCCAGCAGGTCCTGGACGCGCGCCCGCCACGCCGCCGCGAGGCCGTCGATGGCCGCGGCGGGACACGAGACATCCAGGACAGCGGCGGGCCCCGGGCTGACCAGGTTGGGGCCCGTGAGCCGCCGGGAGTCCAGAATCGACGGGGCCGCGGACCGGATCGTAGTGTACACTAGTCCTGCGGGTCGAGCGCCGTTTCGATCCGCACGAGGGCGTCCCGCAGGTGGATGCGCGTCGTGCCGTCCCGCACCCCGGGAAGCGCCTGGCGGATGCGCGCCTGCACGGCCTCGAGCTCCGCGCGCGCGAAGGCGCGCACGTCCGACTGGCTCGCGTGCACGGGGGTGAAGTTGTCCCCGCCGGCCAGGAAGGGCGGCGGCGGATCCGGCTCTTCGTTCAGCAGCCATCCCATGCGGTCGATCCAGCCGCGCTGAAGGTTCCGGCGGAAGGGGTCGATGGCGGAGCGGTCGTCGAGCTCGGTCCAGACGGCGCCGCGCAGGTCCGCGAGCATCTCCCCGAGGGCGTAGGTGTCGCCTTCGGCCAGGACCTCGGCCTCCACGAGACGCTGCATGCGGCCGGGATTGAGCACGTTGTTCAGGACGCCCACCTGGCGCGCGCGCAGGCGGTCGATCGTGCCGCCGTGTTCGACCCGGGACAGGAGGTCGCGCTCGAGCATCCAGTCGGGCGTGGCGAACGCCTGCTCGGCCAGGAACGCCATCGCCCGGCGCTGCGTCTCCGCGGCGACGGGTTCGTACACCGGGCCGGACTGGTCCTGAGCCTTCCGCGTGCGCGTCACGCCGCCGATGTTGGTCGCGACGTGGCCCATGTAGCGACCCCACTGCGCCAGGACCTGGTTGTACAGCTCCTCGGGGGTGTCCCAGGGCTCGCCCTCCTCGAAGGTCCATTCGGTGATGCGGGGCAGGATCCGTTTGAGGTTCTCGATGCCGTACCGGCTGGCCTCCATGGCGTCCGCGCCGATCGCCTCGGTCAGGGATGTGGGGTCGGTCGCGCTGGGGTTGCCGAAGAGGTACATCGGGTCGCCCTCGCGCTCCCGGATCCACGCGTTCAGCGTGGGCTTCTGCTGCTCCGCCGATGCGTTCAAAATCGGAGTGTAGCCCCACATGACGGCGTATTTGTCGTATTCGCCGATCGCCGGGTCGAAGCAGACGCCCGCGTCCTCGGGCTGGGCGACGTAGTTGAAGCGCGCGTAGTCCATGATGCTGGGGGCGGTGCCCATCCGGCACGTGAAGGCGGCCGACCGGAGCGAATCCACAGGGTAGGCAGCGCTGGCCTTCATGTTGTGCGGAAGTCCGAGCGTATGCCCGACTTCGTGCGCCGAGACGAAGCGCACGAGCTTGCCCATCACCGCGTCGTCGAAGGTCACCCCGCGGGCGTCCGGATTGGCCGCCGCCGTCTGCACGAAGTACCAGTTGCGCAGCAGGTTCATGACGTTGTGGAACCAGCCGATGTCGGACTCCAGGATCTCGCCGGTGCGCGGGTCGTGGACGTGCGGGCCGTACGCGTTCTGCACCGGCGAGGAGAAGTATCGGATGACGCTGTAGCGCGCGTCCTCGGGGCTGAACTCGGGGTCCTCCTCCGGGCTGGGCGGGTCCTTCGCGACGATCGCGTTGCGGAACCCCGCCGCCTCGAACGCCGCGTTCCAGTCCTCGACGCCCTGCTTCAGGTAGGGCCGCCACTTGGCCGGCGTCGCGGGGTCGATGTAGTAGACGATGGGCTTCACCGGCTCGACCAGTTCGCCTCGGTTGAACGCGGCGGTATCGCTGGGCTCCAGCCGCCACCGCGTGATGAAGCAGCGGCCCTCGGCGCGCTGCGCGTCGGCGCCGTAGTCGATCTGCTGGACGCTGAAGAAGCCCACGCGCTGGTCGCACGGCCGCGGCGTCATCGGGTCGTCGGGCAAGCGCACCATGGAGTGGTTCATCTCGAGCGAGATGGAGTTCGTCGACGACTGCGACGGCGCCTCGGTGGCCTCGTAGGTGAGGGTGTTGCGGATCTCGACGTTGCGCGGGAAGCTCTTGACCCAGTTCACGAACGTCCGGCTCTCGTCCAGCCGGCGGACGCCGAAGTTGCTGCGCCGGTTGGCCGACATGCCGAGGACCGGGATGTCCTTGGTGAAGAGCTCGGTCACGTCCACTACGACGGCGCCCGAGTCCTCCGACATCGCGGCGATGTCGAAGACCGCGATGATGGGCTCGAAATTGGAGTTGCGCACGGCCTCGAAGATCGGGAGCGAGTCGTCCGCCACATTGCTGTGCGACACCGTCCGCAGCAGGACATCGTCCCGGTTGCGCTGCCAGCGCACCACCTGGGTGTTCTCCTTCTCCCCGCCGTAGCGGACGTTGTCGGCGGCGCGCGCCACACGCGTGACCAGGAGGATCTCCTCGTCCAGCAGGCCGTTCGGGATCTCGAACAGGACCTTGTCGTCCACGCGGTGCACGTGGAACATGCCGGAGTCGGTCTGAGCGGCACGGGTGACGACCTCCGAGTAGGGCTTTATGCCCTCTTCGCCGGCTCCCCGGGGGGACCCGCGGCTCGGACTCGGCGCGCCGTCGGAACCCGGGGCCTGGCCGGCACCACCGGCGCAGGAGGAAAGCACCGCCGCGGCGGCGAGCACGGTGAGGGCGGCTGTCCGGCGTCGATCCATGGGGCTGGTCCGGTCTGTCGGGTTTGGAGGCGGAACGCGCGAAGCTACGGCGCGGGGCGCCGCGCGCGAAAGGGAAGCGGGCCGACCCGGGCGCGGCCCGGGGGAGCGGCTCGCGACCCCCTCACATGGTCATGATCGCCGCGACGAGGTCGATGCCGTACCAGAGGTTGCCGACGCGCAGGTTCTCGTCGGGCGCGTGCTGGTTGTCGTCGTGGTTGGCGATGGGTACCCCGACGGAGGGCGTTCCCAGCACCTCTTCGAACAGGTAGAGGGGCAGGGAGCCGCCCAGCGTCGGAGCGAGGATCGGCTCCTCGCCGGCGGCCTCGCTCGCCGCGCCGATCACGTCTCTCGCCAGGGGCGCGTCGAGGGGCACCCGTGCCGCCCGGTAGCCGGGAGACCGGTCGATCCTGGCGATGAGCGGGTGGGCCGCGCGCGTCGTCGAGTCCGGGTCCTGCCGGACGACGTGGTAGCCGCGCCCGCGGACGTGCGCCTCCACGAGGTCCAGCATGCGCTCGGGATCGTTCCCTTTCGCCAGCCGGATGTCGAGGGAGGCGGTCGCGGAGGGTGGTATGACGTTGCGCGCGGTGGGTCCGGTCGTGCCCGACTGCAGGCCTCGTACGTTCAGGGACGGGATCAGCATGCGCTCCAGGTAGGGCGCGTCGTCGGCCTCCGTGGCGGCGAGGCCCAGCTCCGCCCGCAGCCGGTCATCGAACGGGGACGCGGCGGCGATCGCCGCGCGCTCCTCCTCGCCGATCGGCGCGGTGTCATCGTGGAACCCCTCGATGAGCACGTGGCCGCGCTCGTCCTTCATGGAGGCCAGCAGGCGCGCCAGGTCCAGGGCGGGATTGGGAGCCCAGTTGCCGTAGTGCCCGCTGTGCAGATAGCGATTGGCGCCGTACACGGTGACCTGCAGGCCGGTGTAGCCGCGAACCCCGAAGAAGAGCTGCGGCCGGCGGCTCTGGTGGACGGGGCCGTCCATGATCAGCCACCCGTCCGCGGCCAGCAGCTCCGCGTTCGCGCGCAGCACTTCGGCGAGGTGGTCCGATCCCGCTTCCTCTTCCCCCTCGAAGAAGAACTTCAGGTTGGACGTGGGCGCCATCCCGGCCTCCCGAAGGGCGTCGAGCGCGGCGAGGATCGCCGCGATCGGGGCCTTGTCGTCGCCCGCGCCGCGGGCGTAGATGCGCCAGTCGGGATCGATCGCGTCGGAGGTGGCGTCCGGCTCGAACTCGACCGGTCGGCCGCCGCGCTCCACCGGACCGCTGAGAAGGACCGGCTGCCAGGGCGGATAGGTCCAGCGGGCCGTGTCCACGGGCTGCCCGTCGTAGTGTGCGTAGAACACGAGCGTGCGGGTCGCGCCCGGCACGGGTAGGTCGCCGTACACCGGCGGGGGCCCCCCGAGGCCATCGAGCGCGCGCGCGTCGACCCCGCGGCGCTCCAGCGCCGCGACCAGCCAGTCGGCGTTCCGCCGGATGTTGGGCTCGTCCGACGCGACGTTCGGAATCGCAAGCAGCTCCATGAACTCGCGCAGGATCGGCGCCGCGTGCGCGCGCCGGTAGGCGCGCGCGGCGCGCACCGCGTCGGCGGAACCGGCGGCGAAACGCGGGCCCTCCTGCGCGGCGAGCGCGCCGTAGTGCCAGGGCAGGAACGAGGCGGCGATGGCGAGCCCGACGGCGGCGATCGGCGCCCGCGGCGACGACCGGTGGGGCGGGGCGGCGGTCGAAAAGCGGGTGGGTCGGGCGCGCGAACGGCGCCCCTTTCCCGGAGTCATGGCGGTTCCTCGGTTCGGGCGGCGGACCGCCCGAGCCTACAGATCCCGACGCCGGAACGCCAGGAACCGCGCCAGCACGAACACGACGATCGCCGACGGGGGAAGTTTTTCTTTTCCGGGAGCGTCGACCCCGTTCGGGTGCGGTCGCCGAACGGTTGTCAGCCGGGGCTCCACCCGGTATGGTCGCCGCCGTGACCCGCCCGCCAGATTCGACGAGCGGCCCCGCGCAGGGTGGCGGGCTGCGCTTCATGGCGCTGTCCGCGCTCGCGTTCAGCGTGATGGCGCTGCTCGTCAAGGAGGCCGGCCAGAGGCTCCCGTCCACCGAGATCGTGCTGGTGCGCGCGGTGGTCACGCTGATCTTCAGCTGGGCGCTGCTCCGCCGCCTGGGAGTGTCGTGCTGGGGGAACCGGCGTGGTCTTCTGTTGCTGCGCGGGCTGCTCGGGTTCGTCGCCCTGACGTCGTTCTATTACGCCGTCGTGCACCTCCCGCTCGCCGACGCGACGGTCATCCAGTACACGAACCCGGTCTTCGCCGCCGTCATCGCGGTGGCCGCCCTTGGGGAGCGGCTGCGGGGCCGGGAGGTCGCGCTGATCCTAGCCAGCCTCTGCGGCGTCGTCCTGGCCGCGCGCCCGTCGTTCCTGTTCGGCGGCGCCGCGCTGCCGGCGCTGCCGGTCGTTGTGGGCCTGACGGGAGCGCTGTTCAGCGCGGCGGCGTACGTGACGGTCCGCAAGCTGGGCGAGACGGACCACACCATGGTCATCGTGTTCTACTTCTCGGCCGTCGCGACGCTCGGAGCGATCCCGCTCGCGGCGCGGTCGGCGGTCTGGCCGACTCCGTCGGAGTGGCTCGTGCTGGTCGGCGTGGGGGTCGCGACGCAGCTCGGGCAGGTCTTCATGACGATCGGGCTGCGCAAGGAGAAGGCGGGCAGGGCGACGGCCGCGAGCTACCTGGCCGTCGCCTTCTCCGCGGCTTGGGGCTTCCTGTTCTACGGCGAGATTCCCACGGTCTGGCTCGCCGCCGGGGCTCTGATCATCGCGGCATCCACGGTGGCGCTGAGCCGCGCGGCTGTCCCGGCGCCCGCGCCGCCGGGCCGGAGCGCGGCCCGGCGGCGACCGCCGCCGGAGTGGTGACGCCTCTCAACGTCGTCCGGCGAGCGGACGCTCCCCGGGATCCAGCTCGCTGGCCACCTCGATCATGCGCACGAACTCCGCGCGGTAACCGTTCGGGTCCTCGCCCAGCGCGCCCCGCGCCAGATCGCGCACGAGGGCCCAGGTGGCCTCGCCGGCGTGCTCGGAGTCGCGCAGCAGCATCCCGAACGCGGCGACGGAGGCCGCGAAGCGCAGGTCCTCGCCGGCGCCCGCGGTGCGGTCGGGGACCGGGTGCTCCAGGAGCCTGCTCCGCTCGCCGTCGGGGGCCTTGTAGCGCAGCTTCACGAACGCCAGTTCGTCGGTCATCGGCGCCGCGTCCAGGCCCGCCGTTTCCCGTCCGGGTCCTGCGCCTTCCGCGTCGCGCGAGGAACCGTAGCGAAGCGAGCCCGGCTCGCGGATGTCCACGCGGGAACGGGCGTCCACCGGGACGACCTCGTACAGCGCGGTCACCGTGTGGCCGGCCCCCAGCTCGCCCGCGTCCTTGCGGTCGTCGTCGAAGTCCTCGGCGGCCAGCACGCGGTTCTCGTACCCGATCAGCCGATACCCGCGCACCACGGCGGGGTTGAACTCGACCTGGATCTTCACGTCCTTGGCGATGGTGTGGAGCGTTCCGCCCATCTCCGCGACCAGCACCTTCCTCGCCTCGAAGGCGCTGTCGATGTAGGCGAAGTTGCCGTTCCCTCGGTCGGCGATCTGCTCCATCTTGGCGTCCTGCAGGTTGCCGGTGCCGAACCCGAGCACGGTGAGGAAGGTGCCCTGCCGGCGCTTCTCTTCGATCAGGCGGACCATCTCGGAGTCGCTCGACGCGCCGACGTTGAAGTCGCCGTCGGTGGCCAGGATGACGCGGTTGTTTCCGCCAGCCACGTGGCTCCGGCGCGCGACGTCGTAGGCGAGCCTGATGCCCGCGCCGCCGGCAGTGGAGCCCCCCGCCTCCAGGCGGTCGATGGCGTCGATTATCTCGGCCCGCCGGTCGCCGGTCGTCGGGGGCAGGACGAGCCCTGCGGCGCCCGCGTACACGACGATCGACACGCGATCGATGGGACGGAGCTGCCCGGCTAGCATGCCGAACGCCTGCTTCAGGAGCGGCAGCTTTTCGGGCGACTGCATCGACCCCGACACGTCGATCAGGAAGACCAGATTGCTCGGCGGCCGGTCCTCGTCGGGGAGCGGACGGCCGCGCAGGGCCACTCGGAGCAACCTGTGCTCCGGCGCCCAGGGCGCCGCGGCGAGGTCGGTGTGGACCGCGAACGGCGCGTCGCCGCGCGGGTCGGCGTAGGCGTAGGGGAAGTAGTTGACCAGCTCCTCGATCCGCACGGCGTCCGCCGGGGGCAGGCGGTTCTCCCGCAGGAGGAACCGGCGCACGTTCGCGTAGGACGCGCGGTCCACGTCGATTCCGAAGGTCGAGAGCGGATGGGCCGCGGCGGACCTGAAGTCGTTCTCCTCGATATGGGCGTAGCCCTCGCGGTCGGTCGGAGGCGCGTAGCGCCAGCCGGGGTGCCCGACGCCGCCGCTCTCGACCCTGAACCGGGCGACACCGGGGACCGCCGGGGCGAGGCGGGAGAGCGAGCGTCCAGAGGCGTCCATCATGGGCGCGGCCTCGGCCTCGACGGTGAGTCCCTCAAGGCCGACCGCCGCGGCGGACAACGCGAAGTCCACCGCCCCGGTCTGGCGGCCCACCTCGACCGTCGCGGCGCTGGTGGCGTATCCGATCAGCTGCGCGCGCAGCTGGACTCTCGTGCCGTCGAAGCGGTCGGGGAGGGTGAGCGCGTAGGCGCCGTCCGCGCCGGTCACGGTTCCCAGACCCGTCCCGAGGACCCACACCTGCGCCCCCGATAGCGGCCGGCCTGTGTGCGCGTTGGTCACGGTCCCGTGCACGGTGACCGGGCTTGCGAGCGGCGACCCCGGAGGGACGCCCGCGCCGACCGGCGCGTCGAGCGCCAGCCCGAGCGCGGCAACGAGCGCCAGCGGAGACAGCAGCAGAATCTTCATGAGTCCTCCCGCGTGGTGTGGTGGGTGCCGTGTACCGGGCCTCGGACGCGGCGCACTACGGGGAGGGACGCCGGAGTGGCCGGCGCTTGCACACGTCAGGGAACGACCGGTCGTCCCCCGACCCAGACCTCGCGCACCACCGACGTGGGAGCACAGAAGACCAGCAGGGCCGCGAGCGAGTCCGCGCCCCAGCCTTCCAGCGTGGGGTGGTCCAGGTCCACCGCCACCAGGTCCGCGAGCAGCCCGGGCTCGATCGCCCCGGCCTCCACTCCGAGCGAGCGGGCGCCGTCGCGGGTGCCGATGTCGAGCAGCGGGGGGGCGCACTCCAGCCGGTCCGGCTCGCCGCCGTCCGCGCGCGGCGCGGGCTCCGCCACGACCACGCGCCGGCCCGTACGCAGGCGCTCGTGGTACTCCAGGCAGCGCAGCTCCTCGAAGGGGTCGATGATCACGTTGCTGTCGCTGCCGATGGCGATCGGCACGCGCGCGGGGCGCAGCTGCTCCAGCGGAAGAAATCCGTCGGCGAGGTCGCGCTCGGTGGTGGGGCACGCGCACACCGTCGCGCCGGCCTCGCCGAGGAGATCGGCCTCCGGTGGCTCGAGGTGCGTGGCGTGCACCGCGGTGAAACGCGTGGAGAGCAGGCCCTCATCGGCGAGCACCCGCACCGGCCGGACTCCGTAGGCCTCCAGCGACGCCTCGACCTCGGCCGGGTGCTCGGAGACGTGCATGTGCAGGGGCGCCGAACTCCGCTCGCACCATGCCGCGATGGGGCCCAGCCACTCCCGGGGGACGGCGCGCAGGCTGTGCGGCGCGGCGCCGACGCTCGCCCCACCCGCGCGGCCCAACGCCTCGGAGAGGCGGTCCAGGCCGTCCAGGTAGCCCTCCAGGTCAGGGGTCGCGAACCGGCGCTGGCGGTCGCGCAGCGGCTCGCCGATCGCCCCGGTGGCGTACGCCGCGTGCAGGAGGACGACGCGGATCCCGGCGTCGCGGGCGGCGTCCACGACGACGCGCGCGAACCGGTCCGGCGGGTCCGGCGCCGCGCCGTCGCGGCCGCGGTGGAGGTAGTGGAATTCTCCCACCGCGGTGAACCCCGCACGCAGCATCTCACGGAAGCAGGCCCGCGACGCCTCCGCGAGGGCCTCCTCGCCCAGGCTCAGGGCGAGGTCGTACATCGCCTCGCGCCAGGTCCAGAAGTCGGCGCGGGCGTGGGCGCGCGGCCGCCACTGCGTGCGCCCGCGCAGCAGTCTCTGGAACGCGTGCGAGTGCGCGTTGACGAACCCGGGCAGCAGCGCGCGGCCGTGCAGGCGGCGCACCTCGCCCGGGCGGCCGCGCGCGTGCGCGGCGTCGCGGACGGACGCGATGCGGCCGTCCGGCCCCAGCTCGACTGCCAGTCCCGCCTGGAAGCGGCCGTCCTTCCAGAGGAGGTCCGGGACGAGGGTCGGGCGCGGGGGCGGCGCGTCGGAGGACGCGTCGGAGCCGCTCACGCCGCCCCCCAGCGCGTGTTGTCGAGCACCGGCTCGCCCCCGATCCACACCCTGCCGACGCGGTTCACGCCGACGTGATAGGGGATCTCCCGGTGGTCGGGCACCGTCCACCACACCACGTCGGCGGGCGCGCCCTCGATCAGCGTACCCGTCCCGTCCCGCAGCCGGAGCGCGGCGGCTCCGCCGGCCGTGGCCGCGACCAGCGCCTCCAGGGGGCTCATGCCCATCTGGCTGCACGCCAGCGTGAGCACGATGGGCAGTCCCGGGGTGGGGGAGGAGCCGGGATTGAAGTCGGTGGCCACGGCGACGATCGCGCCCGCGTCGAGCAGCGCCCGCGCCGGCGCGTACGTCTTCCTGCCGAGGAACAGCAGCGTGGCGGGCAGCAGCGTCGCGACGGTCGGCGCGTCGCCGCTCGCGGTGGCGGCGAGCGCGGCGATGCCCTGCCGGGAAATCGCCCCGAGGTGGTCGGCGCTCGCGGCGCCGAGTTCCGCCGCGAGTTCGGCGCCGCCGCCCTGCTCGAGCTCGTCCGCGTGCAGCTTGGGCACAAGCCCGAACTCCATGCCCCGCTCCAGGATCCTGCGCGACCCGGCGACGTCGAAGACCCCGGGCTCGCAGAACACGTCGCAGAAGCGCGCGATGCCCTGGTCCGCGACCGCGGGGATCATCTCCTCGAGCAGCAGGTCCACGTAGCGCGCCCGGTCCGCCCGATGCTCCGGGGGGACTTCGTGCGCCCCGAGGAAGGTCGCGACGACGCGCTGCGGCGCCAGGTCCGTGAGCCTGCCGATCGCCTCCAGCGTCTTTAATTCCGAGTCGGTATCGAGGCCGTAACCCGATTTCACTTCGATGGTTGTCGTCCCGTACTTCAAGCACTCCAGGATACGTGGAAGGGTGAGCTCGACGAGCTCATCCAGCGACCGGGAGCGGAGGTCGCGGACCGAGGCGTTGATGCCGCCCCCGCGGCGCGCGACCTCCATGTAGGAGACCCCCGAAGACCGCAGCGCGTACTCATCGGCACGCGTGCGCCCGAACAGCGCGTGCGTGTGTGAGTCCACGAGCCCTGGCGTGAGCACGCCCCCGGGCAGGGCTTCGACCTCCGCCCCGGGGAAGCGCTCGAGAAGGGAGTCGGCGCGGCCGACGCCCGCTACGCGCCCGTCCCGCAGCGCGAGGGCGGTCCCCGTCAACACCGATCCAGGGTCGGCGGAGGTGCATGGCAGCAGCTCCTCGGCGCCCGCGAGGATGCGCACGCCGGACACGCTCAGGGATCCATGGGCAGGTGGATGCCGTGCGCGCGCGCCGTCTCACGCGCGGCGTCGTAGCCCGCGTCGGCGTGGCGCGCGACGCCGATGCCGGGGTCGTTGGTCAGCACCCTCTGCAGCCGCTCGGCCATCTCGGGCGTGCCGTCGGCCACGATGACCTGGCCCGCGTGCAGGGAATTTCCCATGCCCACGCCGCCGCCGTGGTGGAAGGACACCCAGCTCGCGCCCGACGCGGCGTTGAGCAGCGCGTTCAGGATGGGCCAGTCAGCGACCGCGTCCGAGCCGTCCAGCATCGCCTCGGTCTCGCGGAACGGCGAGGCGACGGAACCCGTGTCGAGGTGGTCGCGGCCGATCGCGATGGGCGCCGCCAGCTCGCCCCTCGCCACCAGGTCGTTCAGCGCGAGGCCGAAGCGCGCGCGCGCGCCCTGCCCGAGCCAGCAGATGCGCGCCGGCAGGCCCTGGAAGCGCACCTTCTCGCGGGCCATCCGTATCCAGCGGCCGAGGTGCTCGTCCCCGGGGAACAGCTCGAGGACGAGGTCGTCGGTGCGCGCGATGTCGGCCGGATCGCCGCTCAGCGCGACCCACCGGAACGGCCCCTTGCCCTGGCAGAAAAGGGGACGGATGTAGGCGGGCACGAAGCCGGGGAAGTCGAACGCGTCCACCACGCCGGCGTCCAGCGCCTGGGTGCGCAGGTTGTTGCCGTAGTCGAACGTCACCGAACCCGCGCGCATCAGCGCGAGCATGCCCCTGCAGTGCTCCGCCATAGAGGCCATCGCGCGGCGGCCGTACTCCGCCGGATCCGCATCTCGCAGCGCGTCGGCCTCGGCCACGGCGAGGCCCGCCGGGACGTAGCGCAGCGGGTCGTGCGCCGACGTCTGGTCGGTGACCACGTCGGGGATCACGCCACGGCGCGCGATCTCGGGGACGACGTCGGCGCAGTTGCCCACGAGGCCCACCGAGAGCGCCTCGCCTGCCGCCGCGGCCGCCCGGACCCGGTCCAGCGCGTCGTCCAGGCCGGTCGCCACCTCGTCCAGATAGCCGGTCTCGACTCGCCGCCGCACCCGCTCGGGATCGACCTCCACGGCCAGCATCGACCCTCCCGCCATGGTGGCGGCGAGCGGTTGGGCTCCGCCCATGCCCCCCAGACCGCCGGTGAGCACCCAGCGGCCCGCGAGCGAGCCGCCGAAGTGCTCTCGCGCGACCGCGCCGAGGGTCTCGTAGGTGCCCTGGAGGATGCCCTGCGTGCCGATGTAGATCCATGAGCCGGCGGTCATCTGGCCGTACATCATCAGGCCGGCGCGCTCGAGCTCGCGGAAGTGGTCCCAGGTCGCCCAGCGTCCGACCAGGTTGGAGTTGGCGATGAGGACGCGCGGAGCGCCGCGGTGCGTCCGGAAGACCCCCACGGGCTTGCCGGACTGCACGAGCAGGGTCTCGTCGTCCTCCAGCGAGCGCAGGCTGCGTACGATGGCCGCGAGCGCCTCGGGACTGCGCGCGGCCTTGCCGGAGCCGCCGTAGACGATCAGGTCATCGGGCGCCTCCGCGACGTCCGGATCGAGGTTGTTGAGCAGCATCCGCAGGGCGGCCTCCTGCTGCCAGCCCTTGCAGCTGATCGTGGCGCCGCGCGGCGCCCCGCGCGTGAGTCGGGTGTCCATGCCGGCAATTCCAGGGCGACCGCGACGCGGCGCCAGCGAGGTCAGCGCAGCCGGCGGATCGGGATGGAGACCCGGCTCCCCTCCCAGCTCAGCACGAGCTCCACGGCGTCCTCGGCCGCCGGGACGACGTCGAACGTCAGCGTCTCCACGTGGGCGTCGGTGGCCGCCGGCGCGACCGAGCCCCTGCCCACCTCCTGCGCCTCGACCTCCTCGGTGTAGTAGCGCTCGGCGCCCCATTGCTCGGTCGAGCGATTGACAAGGATCTCCCACTCGCTCGGGCCGGGGACCGTATAGAGGGCGTACGTTCCGGGCTCCACAGCCACTCCAGCGACGCTCGCCGCGAACCCGAGGTGCAGTGTCGTGGGCTCGTTCGCCCCCGTGCGCCAGACCTCGCCGTACGGAACGCTCTCGCCCCCGATCATCACGCGACCCCGGGCCGATGGACGGCTGTAGCACAGCAGGCCCTCCGCGTCTCCGACGCGGAAGCGCAGCGAGTCGGGAGGACTGGCGCGCTCCGCCAGCTCGTCGGCGCTCGCGCGCCACTCGCATTCGGCGGCCAGGGGCGTGGTCGCGGGCTCAGGCTGCGCCGCGGCCGGCGGCAGCCGCGCCGCGGTACCGGCTTGCGGGGCTTCCGCGGCGGAGCAGGCGAACGTCGCGGCCACCAGCGGCAGGCAGGCGGCGGAGCGCGGGCCACGGGCCGCGCGCAGTCTGGCGATTCGGAAACGAGTCATCCCGGGCTCTCCCTGGAAATCCGCGCATGGCCCTGACGCGTCCGGCCGCGCCCGTGGCCGCCCCATGGAACCGGCCCACAATAGACGAATCCGCCTGGCTGGGGAAGCGCTCGAAGGGGCTCGCACCGCATCGGGGGGGCCGGCGTGCGCCGAGGCGCCGGAGCCGCGCGCGCCGCTGGCGCTCGGGTTGGCGCGCGCCGCGGGCGCTCCCTAGACTGCCGCGGTCCAGAAAGCCCCCGACACCGCGCCGAGGAGGTGTCCGTGCAGAACGCCGCGACGGCGATCCTGAGCGACCCGATGCACATCTTCGCCTACCTGGTGGGTGTGCTCGGCGCGGTGTTCTGGTTGAGCGGCTTTCAGCGGCTGAAGGGGTTCTTCGAGCTCATGCCGCCGGTCATCTGGGCGTACTTCGTGCCGACGCTGTCGACCACCTTCGGGATCATACCCGCGTCCGCCGGCGTGTATGAGTGGATCCAGATCTACCTTCTGCCGATGTCGCTCTTCCTGCTCATGATCAGCGTCGACGTGCGCGCCATCGCGAGGCTCGGTTCGGTGGCGCTGATCATGCTGCTAGCGGGCACGCTGGGGATCGTGGTCGGCGGACCCATCGCGTACCTCATGTTCGGCTCGGCGCTCCCGCCGGACGCCTGGAAGGGGCTGGCTGCGCTGTCCGGGAGCTGGATCGGCGGCACGGCCAACATGGTCGCGATCAAGGAGAGCGTCGGCACGCCGGACTCCCTGATGGGGCCCATCATCGTCGTGGACACGGTCGTGGGCTACGGCTGGATGGGCATCCTGCTGTTCCTGAGCGCGCGTCAGGCGGCCTTCGACAGGACGATCAACGCGCGCACCGATGTCCTCGAGGAGATCAACCGCAGGCTCGAGGAGCTGGACGAGCGCCGCACGCCGCTCACGCTGCGCCTGAGCTTGATGATCCTCGGGATCGGGTTCGTCGCGGCCGTCGCAGGCGTCGCGGTCGGCCAGCGTCTGCCGGCCCTCGGCGACCCGACGATCATCAGCCCGACGACCTGGACCGTGCTGATCGTCGTGACCCTGGGCCTCGTGTTGTCGTTCACGCCCGTGCGCGGCCTGGAAGGGGCGGGCGCGTCCCGAGTCGGATACGCGGCGCTGTACCTGCTGCTGGCCGCGATCGGCGCACAGGCGGACCTCAGGGCGGTGCTGGACGCGCCCATGTTCCTGGCCGCCGGGATCGTCTGGATCGCCATCCACGCCGCGATCCTGCTCGTGGTGGCGCGGCTGATCCGGGCGCCGCTGTTCTTCTTCGCGACCGGAAGCATGGCGAACATCGGGGGGGCGGCGTCGGCTCCGGTGGTCGCCGGCGTGTATCATCCGGCGCTGGCCCCGGTCGGCCTGCTGATGGCGGTCGCCGGCTACGTCCTGGGGATCTACGCCGCCCTGGTGGCCGCCTGGCTGCTGGGGGCGATCGCCACGTAGCGCGCCGCTGCGACGGCGGGACCCGCGATTCGAGTCTACGGGGGGATTCTCAGGAGCGTGATGCGAGCCGTCGTTTCGCCCCCGCCCTCCGGGCCGCCGCCGGCCTGCCGGACGGAACCCGGATCCTCCCCCGGCGGGAGCTGCGCGCGGCGCCACTGGGGTCCCGCGGTGGTGCCGCCGATCAGGCCGCCCAGCAGCGCGCCTCCGCTTCCGAGCAGGGCCATGCCCGTGAACGCGCACGAGTCGCTGCACTGGCCGACCAGCGTGAGCATCGGGATGAGCCCCGCGCCCAGACCGATCAGCGTCCCCTCGAGGATCCGCGGTCCGCGCGGCACGAACCCGGTGTACACCTCGAACCTGCCGAGCCTGCCCGGCTCGAAGGCGACGCTGCCCTCCGCGGCGCTCCGCAGCACCAGCCCCAGCGGTCCGGCGGACACCACCGAGCCCTCGAGGCGCGTCGGTTCGTAGACGCGCACCGAGTCTCCGACGGCGACGACGCGGAGGGGAGCCGGCTGCGCCTCCAGGCCGTGCGCGCCGGGCCCCGCGCACAGGAGCGCGGCGAGCCAGACGGCGCGCACGAAAGGCCTGCTCGGCGCGTTCCCCCGTGGCGGGGCCGGTGACCCGACAGGGTCGCTCACGAGATCAACCTGGACTCGTCCAGCACCTCGGTCCGCCAGACGGAGCGCGTGCGCGAACCGCCTGGGACGCCGCACGCGCACGGCGCTCAGGACGTCGCGCGCGCCACCCCCTCCGACGCCCCGGCGGGCAGGTGCTCCTCCAGCCACTCCGTCATCAGCGTGTACAGGTGCGGCCGCGCGTTGCGCTGGGCGATGGAGTGGGTGCGCCCGGGGTACATCATGAAGTCGAACTGCTTCCCGGCGTCGATGAGCGCGTCGACCATCTGCGACGACTGCTGGAAGTGCACGTTGTCGTCCGCCGCGCCGTGGATGAGCAGGAGGTCGCCCTCGAGGCCGTCGGCGAGGTTGATCGGAGCCCAGTCGTCGTAGCCGGCGGGGTTCTCCTGAGGCGTGCGCATGTAGCGCTCGGTGTAGATCGTGTCGTAGAGCTTCCAGTGGGTCACCGGGGCGACGCTGATCCCCGCGCGGAAGATGTCGCCGCCCGGGCGCATCATCGAAAGCAGGGTCATGTATCCCCCGTAGCTCCACCCCCAGATTCCGATCCGGTCTCCGTCCACGTAGGGGTGCTCCGCGAGCCAGCGGGCGGCGGCGATCTGGTCGTCGGACTCGAGCTTGCCGAGCTCGAGGTAGGTCATCTTCCTGAAGTCCCTGCCGCGCGCGCCCGTGCCCCGGTTGTCCACGCTCACCACGACGTATCCGCGTTCGGCCAGCGCCTGGTGCCACAGATAGCGGTCGCCGGCCCACGAATCGGTCACGGTCTGGGAGCCGGGTCCGCCGTACACGTACATCAGCACCGGCCAGCGCTGGTTCTCGTCGAAGCTGACCGGACGGATCATCCACGCGTTGAGCGGCGTTCCGTCGGCCGCCGGCACCGTGAGGAACTCCGGTTCGCGGAGCCCCATGTCGGCGAGCGTTTTCACGAGCGTCTCGTTGTCCACCAGCGTGCGCACGGGGCGCCCGTCGGTGGTGCGGAGAACGGTGCTCCCGGGGCGCGAGATCGTCGTGTGCGTGTCGATGAAGTACCGGAAGCCGGGCGCGACCGCGACATCGTGCGAGCCCGCGCCGCTGGTGAGGCGTTCGGGCTCGCCGCCCTCCAGACCCACCCTGTAAAGGTCGCGCGTGAGCGGGCTCTCCCTGGCGGCGCTGAAGTAGACTAGGTCGTTTTCGCGATCGAGGCCGTGGTACGCCGTCACCTCCAGGTCGCCGCTCGTGAGCTGGCGCACGAGCGATCCGTTCCGCGCGTACAGGTAGAGGTGGTTCCACCCCTCGCGCTCGCTCGACCAGATGAAGCGCTCGCCTCCGTCGACCCAGGTGAAGTCGTCGTCGACGTCGACGTAGGCCTCGTCCTCATCGACCAGCACGACCGCGCTCTCCCCGGTTTCGGGATCGGCGGACAGCAGCTCGAGGCGGTTCTGGTGGCGGTTCAGGCGCTCGATGAAGAGCGCCTCGCCGTCGGGGCTCCAGCGCATGCGCGCCAGGTAGATGTCGGTCTCGTCGCCCGTGTCGATCCAGGTGATCCCCGAGCCCGTGCCCTCCGGCTCGCCGGCCTCTTCCAGCTCGATGACCCCGATGGTGACGATCGAGTTGGGGTCCCCGGCCTTCGGGTAGGGCAGGTCCAGCGAGGTCGGGTAGAGCTCCGAAAGGTCCTGCACGCTGAAGATGCGGATCGGGCTCTGGTCGCTATGCCAGAACGCGATGCGCTCGCCGTCGGGGCTCCAGCTCCAGCCGTCCACCACCGACAGCTCCTCCTCGTAGACCCAGTCGAACGTCCCGTTGATGATCGTCTCGGAGCCGTCGAACGTGAGCCTCCTCTCCTGGCCGGTTTCGAGGTCCGCGACCCAGATGTCGTGGGCGCGCACGAAGCCCACGCGCCCGCCGTCGGGGGAGAGCTTGGCGTACTGCTGGTCGCCAGCGGAGGAGCCGATCGGCGTCAGCTCGCCGCTCTGGAGGTCGAGCACGTAGTACGTGCCCCGTGAGGAGCGGCGGTAGATCGACTCTTCGTCCGTCTGGATGAGGAGGCGTTCCTCGTCGTCGTCGAACGCGTAGTCGTCGATCGTGATCGGCCCGTCGCCGCCGGGGCGCAGCAGGCTCGACCCGTCCACCAGGACGGTGCGCTCTCCCGTCGCTGCGTCCTCCACGACCAGGTCCGTGGTCTCGTCGTCGCGCGTCTCGACGAAGGTGAAGCGGCGCCCGTCATCCATCCACGCGAGGTTCGGCAGCCGCGCGGGCTCGAACTCGCGGTCGGCGAAGATCCGGTCGAT
>DATKCH010000096.1:0-2640 GCA_035513295.1 Longimicrobiales bacterium | reverse complement strand
GTGGATGACCGCGCGGTCGTTCTGCACGCGAACCTTGACGACGTCTCCCAGCGCGAAGCGCCAGTCTATGTCCATGTTCTCGAGCCCTGTGTCGGGGTCGCGCAGGATCCACTCCACCTGCCCGGTGGTGGACGCCCAGTTCATCATCGGCATGGTGCCGTCCCATTCCACCGCGGGGAAGTACACCGAGTCGATCTGCATGAGCGTGCGCACGAGGGGCGGCAGGTCGCGCGTGCGGATCGCGAGGACGAGGCGCCGGTCCACGGGTCCGTCGAAGTGCTCGCGGTAGCGGTCGATGTCCGCGATGGTGGCGGGGTGCTCGCGCAGCTCCTCGAACGCGGCGGCGATCGCCGCGTCGGTGGCCCGCGATTCGAGGCGCGCGCCGCCCGGCCCGTCTGCAGCACCCGCGTCGCCGGGCACGTCCGCTGCGTCGCCGGACGCCGCGCCGCCCGCCTCGCCCGGCTCGGCCCGTCCGGCACCCACCGTCACGACCCCCAGCGTATCCTCGCGCGCCAGGAACGTCCCGTTCAGGTGGTCGAGGGCGCGCACGCGGTTCAGGAGCGGCACCCTGCCGTCCGCCTCGAAGCGGGCGTGCACGAGATACCGCTCGGCCGGCGCGATCACGACGTTCTCGACCCACTCCTCGCGCTCCAGCGGGCCCATGTCCGAGCCGACCACTTTCAGGCGGGCGGTCGGCATCGACAGGTTCCAGGTTCGGGTGTTCGAGGCGTTGGTGATGAGGAAGCGCACGACATCTCCGGCGCGCACGACATCCCCGGCGCGCACGCCCAGCTCGTACCCCGGCTCTCCGTTCACGAGCAGCACGTTGCCGAAGCGGCCCATGAAGGCGTGGGTCGCGCGCTCGGCCCCGAAAGCGATCGCGCCCGCGTCGTCGAGCAGGAGGTCGTCCAGGACCAGGAACTCCTCCCTGTGGACCGGCCCCAGCTCCTCCTCGTGTCCGCGCACGAACATGTTGCCGTAGAGCCCGAGGTCCTGCTGGACGTCCTCGCGCACGTGGGGGTGGTACCAGTACAACCCGGCGTCGGGGAAGCGGATGACGTAGGTGAAGGAATCGCCGGGCGCGACCGGGTCCTGCGTCACGCCGGCTGCGCCGTCGAAGCGGTTGTCGATGCGGATGCCGTGCCAGTGGACCGTCGTGGGCTGGTCGATCGAGTTGCGGAAGCGCACCGTCACCTCGGACCCGCGCTCCACGTCGATGAGCGGTCCGGGATGCTGGCCGTTGAACGCGAGCATGGTGAGTTGCCGCCCGGCGACCGTCCGGCGCACGAAGCCGGCTTCGAGGTCGAGCGTGTCGCCGTCGGCGAGCCGCACCGCGCGCATCGGCTCGGCGCGCGGGAACGCGCCGCCGGGGGCCGGAAGATACGGCTCCGCGTCGGGGCGCAGGCGCATCATCGCCGGGAGCATCGCGATTCCATCTGGCATGGGCGGCGGCCGCCACCCGGCCGAATCGGGGCCCGCCGCGTGGCCCTCGTGGCCGTGGCGAACCTCCATCGAAACCGCTCCCAGGCCCAGCTCCATGAAGTCCGGCGGGAGCAGGCGGGTCGCCGGAGAAAGGGCCCGCAGCACGACCGGTCCGGATCGCTCGGCGACGGTCGAGGTCGGCTCCGCGCTGACGAGAACGACGAACTTCTCGAGGTCGATCGGGCCGTTCTGCGTGATCCCGTTCGTGACGTCGCCGAGTCTGCGCTCCGGGAACATCGTCGGCGGCGCGACCCACGCCACGTAGGCGGTGAAGGGTCCCAGGTCGCCGGGATCGGGGAGTCCGTCCGCCCGGATCACGGCGCGCATCCGCGGCCGTCCGTCGGCATGCACCGAAGCGCCGAACGGGGTGGGCGCGCGCACCAGCTCCACCGCGCCCGAGGCCCCGGGCGCCGCTCGGGTGGGAATCAACTCCAGGCAGTAGAGGTCGCGCGCCGGTGAGAGGTCGCGCGCCGTGCCGCCGGCGGAAAGCTCCCGCGAGGGCTCGTCCGGCGGCGGCGGACGATCGAAGCAGAAGCCGCCGAAGCGGGGGCCGGCGATCGAACCGCCGCGCCGGGCCGCCCCGGCCTCCTGCGCCCGCGCCCCGGCCTCCTGCGCCCTCGCGCCGGCGGCGGCTCCCGACCCGAGGAGCGCCGCCAGGATCACCGGCACGCCGGCACGCATCATTCCCGCTCCACCACCATCGCGAACCCCAGCGCGCCCGCCGCGCACACGCTGATCAGGCCCACGCCGGCCCCGCGCCGTTTCATCTCGTTCAGGAGGGTCGTCGTGATCCGGCCGCCGGTCGCGCCGAAGGGGTGCCCGATGGCGATGCTGCCGCCCAACACGTTGATCCGGTCCTCGTCGATCAGCCCGACCTTCCCGGAGCGGCCGAGCTCCTCGCGCGCGAACTTCTCCGAGTCGAGCCACTGGAAGTTGGACAGCACCTGCGCCGCGAACGCCTCGTGCAGGTCCCAGAGCTCCATGTCCTTCATGGTCATGCCGGCGCGGTCGAGCGCATCGGGGACCGCGTAGGCGGGACCCTGGAGGAGCTGGTCGCCGGGCGACAGCGCCGCGTACGCCCAGCTCCGGATGTAGCCCAGCGGCTCGTAGCCGAGCGCCTTCGCCTTCTCCTCGCGCATCAGGATGAGCGCCGACGCG
>DATKCH010000095.1:0-76798 GCA_035513295.1 Longimicrobiales bacterium | reverse complement strand
CTCACGCTGCAGATGAACGAACGGATCGCGATCCGCTAGCGCATCGTCGCGCCGCGCCGGAGAGCGGTCGGGCCGGGTCGAGGAATCGGCCCGGCCTTTTGTCGCCCGCTAGTGTGCCTCCAGCCACTCCAGCGTGGGCCGCCAGAGGGCGTCGAGCGCCGACTCGCGAAAGAACCCATGATGGCCGACGCTCCTCATCCGCAGATCGGCGGGAGACACGTGACGCCATTCGACGCGCGCGCGCGGGTAGCCCTCGAGGAGCTTTCTCACCGCGGGCTCGATGGCGATCGGGTCGTCCGTGAAGCTCCACACGAGCATCGGTGCATCGATCGCGTCGTAGCGGGCGCGGGACGCGCGATCGAGGTCGCCGAAGAGGTAGTCCGGATGGCGTCCCCAGCGGGCCCACTGCCTGGCGGCGGCGGTGGGCAGCGCCTCTCCGAAGCCGATCAGGCGAGACGGAAAATAGCCCGCGAGCGCCGTCGTCGCCGGAATGACCGCCCACCAGAGGGCGCCCACCCACAGGCGCGACGGCCACGGCCAGTGACCCCAGTATCCGCTCTGGGACGCCACCACCACCGACGCCCTGAGATCGTGCCCGGAGGGCGGCATCCCCAGGATCTGTCCGCCGAAGCTGTGCCCGATCACGACCACGCCGCGGCCGTCCGCGCGCGCGGTCACCCACCGGAGGACCCCACCGAAGTCGCGTTCGCCCCAGTCCCTCATGTCCGCGGGGAACCCGCGCAGCCGGTCCGGCGAGGAAGCCCCGATCCCCCGGTAGTCGTAACTGACGACGGCGTAGCCGTGATCCGCCAGGAACGCGCCGAAGCGCCGGTAGAAGCGGTGCGGCGTGCCCACGGCGGGATTGATTATCACCCATGGCCGCGCGGCCCCCGCGCCGTCGAGGACGCTCGCGCCGAGCGGATACCCGTCCAGCGCCTCGATCGTCACCTCTCGATGGGTGGGCTCGCTCATGCGCGCGGTGGGACGGAATCGTGAGGGCCGGACCGCCGGCCGGTTTGCGGAGCCGGGGACGCCGAACGCAACTTCGCGCGACCGATCCCCCGACGCGAGGCCCTCACGGCGTGACCATGAAAGAACGCGCGGCAGGCACATTCCACCTGGGCGGCGTGATCGACCCGGAGACGGGGGATCGCGGCGGGGAGGACTACCTCCTCGCGGGGCGCGACCTCACCACCCACGGCGTCATCATCGGCATGACGGGGTCGGGAAAGACGGGCCTCGGCGTCGTCATGATCGAGGAGGCGCTGCTCCAGGGCGTGCCGGTGCTCGCCATCGACCCCAAGGGCGACCTGGGCAACCTGCTGCTCGCGTTCCCGGATCTGAGCGCGTCCGACTTCGAGCCCTGGGTGGACGCTGGCGAGGCGCGGCGAGACGGCTCGAGCGTGGCGGAATTCGCGGCGGCGACAGCCGCGCGCTGGCGCGGCGGGCTGTCCGAATGGGGCATCGATGGGGCGCGCGTGCGGCAGCTCCGGGACCGGTCGGAGGTATCCCTCTACACGCCCGGCTCGGGCGCCGGCACGCCGGTCGACGTGGTGGGTTCCATGGCGGCGCCGGACCTCGGGTGGGAGGACCACGGCGAGGTTCTGCGCGACGAGATCTCGGGCATCGTGTCCGGCCTGCTCGTGCTCGTCGACATCGACCCCGATCCGATCTCGAGCCGCGAGCACATCCTGCTGTCCAACCTGATCGAGCATTCCTGGCGCGAGGGCCGCGACCTGGACCTCGCCACGCTGATCGGCCGCGTGGCGGACCCTCCGATCCGTCGGCTGGGCGTGTTCGATCTCGAGACCTTCTTCCCCGGAAAGGACCGCCGGAAGCTCGCGCTGAAGCTCAACGCGCTGCTCGCGTCGCCCGCGTTCGCGGAGTGGCTCCGGGGCGTTCCGCTCGACGTGGATGCGTTCCTGGGTGGCACCGGCGGGCGGACGCGCGCCGCGGTCATGACGATCTCGCACCTGGGCGACGCCGAGCGGCAGTTCTTCGTGACGCTGCTGCTGTCGAAGGTCGTGACGTGGATCCGCAGGCAGCCCGGGACGTCCGACCTGCGAGCGCTGATCTACATGGACGAGGCGTTCGGATTCCTGCCGCCGACCGCGGCTCCGCCCTCCAAGCAGCCCATCCTGACGATCCTCAAGCAGGCGCGCGCGCACGGCGTCGGCATGGTGATCTCCACGCAGAACCCCGTGGACCTCGACTACAAGGCGATGTCCAACGCCGGCACCTGGATGATCGGACGGCTGCAGACCGAGCGCGACAAGGAGCGCGTCCTGGAGGCGCTGCGCTCGGCGTCGGGGGGCGCCGACGTGGGCGAGCTCGGCGAGCGGATCGGCGGCCTCGGCAAGCGCAGGTTCCTCGCGCACAGCACGCGCGCGTCGGCGCCGGTCGTGTTCGCGACCCGCTGGGCGATGTCGTACCTGCGGGGACCGCTCACGCGCGCGGAGATCCGTTCGCTGCGGGACGCGGGCAGGGGGGGGCCGCCGGCGGACCTGGCGAGCGCCCGCGCCGAATCCGGGGCGGCGCCGGCCGCGGGCCGGGTCCCGGGGCCGGACGCGCCCGCCCTGGCGGCCCCGGCGGAGGCCGGCGCCGCCGGCGCGTCCCGCGACGACGAGACCGCCGTCGCGCCGGTCGTGGTGCCCGCGGTCCCCGTGCGGTACCTGGATCCCGCGGCGGGATGGGCGGGCGTCGTGGGCGCCGCGGCCGGGGCTCCGCGGCTCGAGCCCGGGCTCGCCGCGCGCGTGCACCTGCGCTTCGACGAACGCCGCGCCGGCGTCGACCACCGCGAGGAGTGGGAGGCGATCTTCTTTCCCATCGGCGAGCGCGTGCGCGCCGAGGACGCGCGTCCGGTCGACTACGACCGGGCCGACTTCCGGGACGCGCCTCCGCGGAACGCCGTGTACGCGCTGACCGACGCCCCGCTGGACGACCCCGCGTTCTTCCGCAGGGTGCGCGAGGACCTGGAGGCCCACCTGTACCGGACGCGCTCCGTGAAGGTGCTTCGGTCCGAGCCGCTGGGCCTCTGGTCGAGGGTCGGCGAGACGCGTGAGGAGTTCGCGCGCCGCGCGGACGAAACGGCGCAGGCCGCGGCCGACCGGGAGGCCGCGCAGCTACGCGACCGGTACGAGAAGCGCGCCGACGCCATACGCAAGCGCGCCCTCCGGTCCGAGCAGCGCACGCGCGAGCTGGAGGTCGACGTCGAACAGCGCAAGCGGCAGGAACTGGTGGCCGGCGCGGGCGACCTGCTGAAGTTGTTCCTGGGCGGCCGCGGCCGCACCCGCAGCCTCTCCGGCGCGGCTTCGCGCCGGTCCATGACGCGCCGCACCCAGGAGCGGCTGCGGTCCGCGGACGAACGGGCCCGGGAGGCGGAGCGGGACCTCGAGGAACTGGAGGACGAGCTCGCCGAGGAGCTGCGGCGGATCGACGCCGACTGGGCGGAAAAGGCCCGGGCGATCGAGGAGGTGCCCATCGACCTGGAGAAATCCGACATCTCCGTGGACGAAATCGCGCTGTTCTGGGTGCCCGTCTTGCGCTCCTGATGCCCGCGTGATGGCACTCCTCCCCACCCTGGCGGAGGTCGAGACGCCGGTCCCGCTGGTCGACCTGGACCGGCTCGAGCGCAACCTGGACCGCGCCGCCCGCTACGCCTCCGGGCACGGCCTCGCGCTGCGGCCGCACACGAAGACCCACAAGTCGCCGCGCGTGCTCGCGGCCCAGATCGCCCGCGGAGCCGCGGGGGCGACCGTCGCGACCGCGCGCGAGGCCGAGGTGATGGCGCGGGTCGCCGGAGATGTGCTGATCGCCTACCCAGCCGTGGGTCGCGCGCGCGCCGAGCGCACCGCTTCGCTGGCCGTCCGGAATGCGGTTTCCGTCGCGCTAGACTCCCAACGCGCGCTCGCCGACCTGGCGGCGGCGTGCGCCGCGCGGGGCGCCGAGGCGAACGTGCTCGTGGAAATCGACGTGGGGATGCGGCGCTGCGGGGTGGGCGAGCCGGCCGCCGCCGTCGCGCTCGCGCGCCTCGCGGCGGAGCGCGACGGCGTCCGGTACGGCGGCGTGCTCTTCTACCCCGGGCACATCCGCCAGGCCGCGCGCGACCAGGCCGGGGACCTGGAGGCGCTGGACCTCCGGCTCGCGGACTTCCTAACGGCGCTGCAGGACGCCGGGCTGGAACCCGCGGTCGTGAGCGGGGGCTCGACGCCGACGCTCTGGTCGTCGCACCTGGTCTCGCGTCAGACGGAGATCCGGCCCGGGACCTACGCCTACAACGACCGCACCACCGCGGCGATCGGGGCGTGCGGCTGGGACGACTGCGCGTACTCCGTCCTCGCGACGGTGGTGAGCACCGCCGTGCCCGGGCAGGCGGTCGTCGACGCCGGCTCCAAGGCGCTCGGACGCGAGCCGCTGCGCGCCGGCCCGGACGCGGGCCTGGCGTCCCTGCTGGACCGGCCGGACGTGGTGGTCGCGCGCGCGTCCGAGGAGCACGGCGTCCTCGACCTGGGGGGCACCGGCTGGCGCCCCGAAGTGGGCGACCGGGTACGGATCGTCCCGAACCACGTGTGCGTCTCCGTGGCGCTGCACGAGACGGTGCTGGGCGTGCGCGGCGGGGACGTCGTGGACGCGTGGAAGGTGGAGGCCCGCGGCAGGTCGCCGGCGGACGCGCCGGAGGCGGTGGCGCCGGCGGTCTGACTCGCCTATCCCGGGATGCCCGCGTCGACCGCGCGGTAGCAGTACCACGCCACCGCCGTCCGCCACGGCCGGAAGCCGTGTCCCAGCAGGTCGAGTTCCTTCGGCGTGCGCGGCTCCGGCTCGCCGTGGAGTCTGGCCCATCCCTGCCGTACGCCCAGGTCGCCCGTCGGCCACACGTCCGCCCGGCGGAGCTGGAACATCAGGAACATCTGGGCGGTCCAGACGCCCACTCCGCGGACCTGGACGAGCCGTTCGATGACCTCCCGGTCGGAGGCCCGCGCGATGCCGTCGAGCCCCAGCGCCCCGTCGGCGGCCTTGGCCGCCAGGTCTCGCACCGCGGCGAGCTTGTTCTTGGACAGGCCGGCTGCGCGCAGCGCGTCATCGGGCGCCGCGAGCACCGCTTCGGGGGTCGCCACCCCGCCGATCGCCTCCAGGACCCGGCCGTGGATCGTCGCGGCGGCCTTGCCGGCCAGTTGCTGGAAGACGATCGACCGCATCAGCAACGGGAAGTGCCCGAGGCTCGGCGGGGGCAGTTCGGGCGGCCCGGCGAACCGCACCATGGGCCCGAACACCGGGTGGTGCGAGAGCGCCGCCGCCGCCGCGGCCGGGTCGAGCGTGAGGCGATCCGCGGGGGATCGGTCTCCCTTCATGACGCGCCGCCCCGACCGCATGGACCGACGACCGCGCGTCCGGCTCCGCTTACGCTCACGGGGCGTTCCGGGACCCGGGGCTGCCGCACGCTTCGCAGGGGCACAGCGAACGCAGCAGCTCGTAGGGATAGATGCCCGTGCTGTGCCCGTCGCTCCAGGCGAAGCGCAACGCGTACTTCCCGACGTAGGAGATCTCGAGCGGGTAGACGCCCGCGGGCACGCGATCCGGATGGATCAGGGTCCGGCCGGTCATCTCCTCCACGCACACCGCGCAGCGGCATTCCAGCCGCAGCACGCGCGGCTCGTACTCCGATACGTGGCCGTCGCGCCAGACGACGCGAAGGCGCGCCTCGTCCTCCGTCGGTTCGACGCGCTCCGGGGTGGTCGCGGGGTCGCTCATCACGCGCTAGCAGGCGCTCACGCTCCCGGGCCGATCATCTGACGGAGCACGTACTGGAGGATGCCTCCGTGGCGGTAGTACAGCACCTCCTGCGGCGTGTCGAGACGCACGCGCGTCCGAAACTCGGTTTGCGTGCCGTCGTCCCGGAGCGCCCGCACCGTGACCGCGCGGTCGGAGCGCGGGGTGTCCAGGGCGTCCGCGATCCCGGACACGTCGTACACCTCCAGCCCCGTGAGGCCCAGCGAGGCCGCGTCGTCGCCCGCGTCGAACTGGAGCGGCAGCACGCCCATCCCGATCAGGTTCGAGCGGTGAATGCGCTCGTAGGTCGTCGCGATCGCCGCGCGCACGCCCAGCAGCATGGGGCCCTTCGCGGCCCAGTCGCGCGAGGACCCGCTGCCGTACTCCTTGCCCGCGATCACGATCAGCGGCACGCCGGCTTCACGGTACTTCATCGCGGCGTCGAAGATGGGCATCTCCTCGCCGGCCGGCAGGAGCCGGGTCCAGCCGCCTTCCCTGTCCGGCGCGAGGCGATTCCGGAAGCGCACGTTGGCGAAGGTGCCGCGCATCATGACTTCGTGGTTGCCGCGCCGGGACCCGTAGGAATTGAAGTCCCGGGGCTCGATCCCGTGGTCCATCAGGTACCGGCCGGCCGGGGAGTCCTTCGCGATCGACCCCGCGGGCGAGATGTGATCGGTCGTGATGCTGTCGCCCATCAGCGCCAGGACACGCGCGCCGGAGATGTCGTCTATGTGCGGCGCCTCGGCGTCCATGTCGTCGAAGTAGGGGGGTTCCTTCACGTACGTCGAATCCTCCCGCCACTCGTAGCGTGCTCCCTCCGGGACCGGCAGCGCGCGCCAGCGGTCGTCGCCCGCGAACACCTCGGCGTACTCACGCTCGAAGAACTCCCGCTTGACCGACGTGCGGATCGTTTCGTGGATCTCCGCCTGCGTGGGCCAGATGTCCTTCAGGAACACCGAGCGGCCGTCGGCGTCGGTGCCGAGCGGCTCGTCGTAGAGGTCGATGTCCATGCGGCCCGCCAGCGCGTAGGCCACGACGAGCGGCGGAGACGCCAGGTAATTGGCGCGCACGTCGGGGTTGATGCGGCCTTCGAAGTTCCGGTTGCCGGACAGCACGGAGCACGCGACCAGCCCCTCCTCGTGGATCGCCGCGGAGATCTCGGGCGGCAACGGGCCGCTGTTGCCGATGCACGTCGTGCACCCGTACCCGACGAGGTTGAACCCGAGTTCCTCGAGGGGGGTCACGAGACCGGCCTGTTCGAGGTAGTCCATCACGACCTTGGACCCCGGGGCCAGGCTCGTCTTGACCCACGGCTTGCGCTTCAGGCCCCGCTCCACGGCACGCTTCGCAAGGAGGCCGGCGCCCAGCATCACCGACGGGTTGGACGTGTTCGTGCAGCTCGTGATCGCCGCGATGACGACCGAACCGTCCTGGAGCTCCAGCTCGCCTTCTTCCGTGGCCACCCTCGCCTTCCGGTACTCCGGCGAGGGTGCATCCGGCGCGGCAAGCGCCGCGGCCTTCCGCGCCGGCGACCGCGCTGCCCCGTCTCCGCCCTCGGCGGCCCACTCGCCCAGGTTCTCGATCTCCCAGCGGCTGCCGGCGGGGGTTCCGGCGCCGGGCACGTCGTTACGCATCTGGCGCAGCGCGCCCAGGAAGGCGCGTCTCGAGTCCGTCAGGGCGATGCGGTCCTGCGGGCGCTTCGGACCCGCGATGCTGGGTTCGACGGTGCCCATGTCCAGCTCGAGCACCGAGGAGTACTCGGCCTCGGGCGAGTCGGGCGTCAGGAACAGGCCCTGTTCCTTCATGTAGGCCTCGACCAGCGCGATCCGCTCGGCCGGACGCGCGGTGAACTCCAGGTAGGTGAGGGTTTCGGCGTCCACCGGGAAGATCGCGCAGGTGGCGCCGTATTCGGGCGACATGTTGCCGATGGTGGCGCGGTCGGCGAGCGGCAAACGGGCGAGCCCCGACCCGAAGAACTCGACGAACTTGCCGACCACCCCGTGCTCGCGGAGCATCTCCGTGACGCGCAGGACGAGGTCCGTGGCGGTCGCGCCCTCGGGCAGCTCGCCGGTGAGTCGGAAGCCGACCACCTGCGGTATCAGCATCGAGATCGCCTGGCCGAGCATCGCCGCCTCGGCCTCGATGCCGCCGACCCCCCAGCCCAGCACGCCGAGCCCGTTCACCATGGTGGTGTGCGAGTCGGTCCCGACGAGGGTGTCGGGATAGGCGACGCCGTCCTCGCCGAACACCACGCGCGCGAGGTACTCGATGTTCACCTGGTGGACGATGCCCGTCTCGGGCGGCACGACGCGGAAGTTGTCGAAGGAGCCCTGGCCCCAGCGTAGGAACGCGTAGCGCTCGTGATTGCGCTCGTACTCCTTCCTGGCGTTCACCTCGAACGCCATGCGCGTCCCGAACTCGTCCACCTGCACCGAGTGGTCGATCACCAGCTCCACGGGCTGCACCGGGTTGATGCGCGCGGCGTCGCCGCCGAAGCGCGCCATCGCGTCGCGCATCGCCGCCAGGTCCACGACCGCCGGCACCCCCGTGAAATCCTGCAGGATCACGCGCGCGGGCGTGAAGGCTATCTCCCGGCTGGGTTCGGCCTTCGGGTCCCAGCGGCACAGCGCCTCGATGTCGTCGCCCTCCACCGCGATCGAGTCCTGATGCCGGAGCAGGTTCTCGAGCAGGATCCGCAGCGAGTACGGCAGGCGCCCGACCTGCAGGCCGTGCTCGGCGAGACGGGGCAGGCTGTGGATCCCGTACTCGCGTCCACCGACGCGGATCGTGGCGCGGGTATCGAAGGCGGTCATGGTGGCTCTATCGTCGGGATGCGGTTCGGGCGTCGCTGGCGCCCGCTTAAGATGACCCGATGCGCAACCCCTGCAAACCCAGGTCCGACTCAATGACCGCACCACGGACGGCCGCCCGAACGCACGGATTCACGGAGTCGGTGATCCGCGAGATGACGCGCGTGGCGCGCGAGCATGGCGCGATCAACCTCGCCCAGGGCTTTCCCGATTTCCCGGCGCCCGACGTGCTGAAGGCGGCCGCTCGTGAGGCCATCGCGGCCGATTTGAACCAGTACGCCATCACCTGGGGAGCGCCCCGGCTCCGGAGCGCGCTCGCGGCGCGCTACGCCGACTGGTACGGCATGGAGGTCGATCCCGACCGCGAGATCACGGTCACGTGCGGCGCCACGGAGGCGATGGCGGCGGTGCTGCTGGCGACCGTGGATCCCGGCGAGGAGGTGATCGTCCTGGAGCCCTTCTACGAGAACTACGGTCCCGACGCGATCCTGTGCGGGGCTCGGCCCGTGTGGGTGCCCATGGAGACGGAGCGGGCGGGCGGCGGCGCGGGAGGCCTCCGGTTCTCGCTGGACATCGACCGCCTCGGCGCCGCCTTCGGCCCGCGTACCCGGGCGATCGTGCTGAACACGCCGAACAACCCCACGGGCGCGCTCCTGTCCGAAGCGGAGCTGCAGGCGATCGCCGAGCTGTGCCGGCGCCACGACGCGATCGCCGTCACCGACGAGATCTACGAGCACATCGTGTACGAGGGACGGCACGTTCCGCTCGCCACCCTCCCGGGAATGAGAGAGCGTACGGTGACGGTCAGCGGCGCCTCGAAGACGTTCAGCGTCACGGGCTGGCGGGTGGGGACCATCGTGTCCCCGCCGGCGCTCACGGGCGCCATCCGCAAGGTCCACGATTTCCTCACGGTCGGTGCGCCCGCGCCCCTGCAGGAGGCAGTGGCGGCCGGGCTGGAGACGCTGGACGACTCCTACTACGCCACCCTCGCGTCCGACTACCGCGGCCGCCGCGACGCGCTCGTCCGGGGTCTGGACCGCGCGGGATTCCGGTGCACGGTTCCGGCCGGCGCGTACTACGTCCTCGCGGATTTCACGGCTCTGTCGGACCTGGACGACGTGGAATTCTCGCGCCGGCTCGCGGCGGGAGACCTGAGCCGGGCGCCCGGCCCGAAATCGCCGGGCGGCGTCGCCGCGGTGCCCGGTTCCAGCTTCTTCCACGGCGCGGGCGCCGGCGCCGACCTCGTCCGGTTCGCCTTCTGCAAGCGGTTGGAGACGCTCGAACTGGCGGCGCGGCGTCTGGCGGAGGTCGTCCGCCCGGATTGAAAGAACGTTGACCGCGGCTCGCACCCGCTCCAGTTTGGACGCTCCTCTCCCTTGCGTGTCCGGCGGCGACAGCCGCGTCCGGGCGCGCCACGCGACGACTTCGGGAGGGGGAAGCATGTTCGGGAAGTCCTACCACGGGCGCGCGGCGGTGGCCGCGGCCACCATCGCGCTCGCCGCTCCGGCCGCCCTGCGCGCGCAGGACACCGACACGGACATCGTGCGCCAGATCGAGATGCTGGCGCGGGAAAACGCGCCGCTCTATCTGGGCCCCATAACGCACGGCGTCAGCGCGGCGCTGAACCGCGGCGCCTTCTACTCCGCGGAGCCGCACGGCGCCCTCGGCTTCGACATCGGCATCGCCGCTATGGCCGCCTGGGTGCCCGGGTTCGACGACGCGTTCACTCCCACCCTGCCCGAGCAGGTGACCTACGACGGCCGCACGTTCGACGACCCGTACGGGACGTCCGCGCCCTCGACGCCGACCGTCTCCGGGGACGGAGACGGCGCCGTCATCCAGCCCGGACCGGAGCTGGCCGCCGCCGCCGTCGCCGCCGGCCAGGACCCCTCGGACCTGGCCATTCCGTTTCCGCGGGGTCTGGAGGTACCGCTGGTGCCGTTCGCGGTCGTGCAGGCGGCGGTCGGGCTGCCGGGCGGGACCGAGGTGTCGCTGCGCGGCTTCCCCGCCGTCGAGGTGCACGAGGAAGTGGGGGCGATCGGCGCTCTGGGCGTCGGCGTCACCCACTCGATCAGCCAGTACCTCCCCGTCCCGGTGCTCGATCTGTCCGCCCACGTCTCCTGGCAGAGCGCGAACGTGGGGGACTACCTGGACGCGGACGTGATCGGATACGGGCTCATCGCCGGGGCGGACGCCGGTCTCCTGTCCGCGTTCGTGGCGGCGGTGAGGGAGCACCCGGAGGTGACCATCGGGTACACCGTCTCGAATCCGACGGGCAACCCGGCGCTGCCGCGCGACGGGCTCCGGGTCGCGGCTGCGCCGGACATGGAGGCGGTCAACCGCTTCACCGCAGGGGCGACGCTGAACCTGATCCCGTTCAAGCTGTCCGGTGCGTGGACGTCCGGGGATTACCAGGCCGTCGCGATCAAGGCGCTCGTCTCGATCCGGTGAATTCGCGCCGCCGCGTCCGCCGGGCCGTCCTTTCCCCCCGTTCGTCGCGGCGGTTACTTTGTCGTCCAAAGTGCTTGACCGCGGTCGACTCCGGCGCTAGCCTTCCCGCATGGCGACGGTACACCCCCTGAAGCGCGAGAAGCGCGAGTCCGATTCGGTGGCGCTGCACGACCGGGCCATCGACAACCTGCGCTACATCCGCGAGACGATCGAACGCGCCGGCGCGTTCACCGCCGTCCCGGGCTGGGGCTTCGTGGCCATCGGAACGGTCGGGATCCTCGCGGGATTGCTCGCGGCCGGCCGCGGGGACGTGGGCTGGACGCTCACCTGGTCGGTGGCCGCAGTGCTCGCGTCCACGATCGCGGTCGTCACCGTCGCACGAAAGGCGCGGCGAGTCGGCCTGCCCGTCCTGAGCGGACCCGGCCGCAAGCTGGCGCTGAGCTTCGCCCCCCCGGTCCTGGTCGCGGCGCTCCTGACGGCGGTGTTGCTGCGCAGGGGCCAACCGGACCTGCTGCCGGGACTCTGGCTCGCGCTCTACGGCACGGGCGTGATCGCGGGGGGGACGTTCTCCGTGCGCATCGTGCCGGTGATGGGGGTGTTCTTCGTCCTCCTCGGCGCGCTCGCCCTGGCGCTTCCCCCCGAGTACGGCAACGCCCTGATGGTGGTCGGCTTCGGCGGGCTCCATCTCGTGTTCGGATTGATCATTGCGCGGCGCTACGGTGGCTAGGAACAGCGCGGCCCGGAGCAGCGGCGATGTGCCCTCCGGAACCGAAGGCCTGCGGGAAGTCGCCGGAGACGTCGGTCCGGTGGACCCCACGGCGATCGACCAGCTCATCCACGCGCGGGTCCGGCTGGGGATCGTGAGCGCGCTGGCGGTCAATTCGTCGCTGACTTTCAACGAACTGAAGGACCTCCTCGGCACGACCGACGGCAACCTGAGCGTGCACGCGCGCCGCCTCGAGGAGGCCGGGTACGTCGTCTGCAAGAAGTCGTTCGACGGCCGGCTGCCCAGGACGGAATACCGCCTCGCGGAACGCGGGCGACAGGCGCTGAAACGCTACCTCGACCACATGGAAGCGTTGATCCACGCGGTGCGCAGCTGATGGCGCTCCCCGGACAGACCACGACCAGATTTCGATGAGCCAAGGATCCCCGAAACGTTCGTCTCCGGGCGGCGTGCACGTCGCCGTGATCATGGACGGCAACGGTCGCTGGGCCGCCGCGCGTGGCCTGCCCCGCATCGCCGGCCACCGCGCGGGCGCGGAAGCGGTCCGGCGCTGCGTCCGCGCCGCGCCCGGGTTGGGCGTGCGCACGCTCACGCTGTACGCGTTCTCGGCCGACAACTGGAAACGGCCGAAGACCGAGGTCGCGGCCCTCTTCCGGTTGTTCCACCAGTACCTCCGGCGGGAGGCCGATGAGCTGCGGGAGAACGGCGTGCGGCTGCGCGTGATCGGCCGGCGGGACCGGCTGACCGCCGCGCTGCGGCGCGCGATCGAGCGGGCGGAGGAGGTCACCGCCGGCGGCGCGAGGCTGGAGCTCCGCGTGGCGATCGACTATTCCGCCCGACAGGCGATCGTCGCGGCCGCGCAGCGCATGCGCGAGATGCGCTCGGGCGCCGACGCCGAGCACGAGTTCGCGCGCCTGCTGGGGGATGTCAGCCACTGGGATCGCCCGACCCCCGACGTCGACCTGCTCATCAGAACGAGCGGGGAGCAGCGCCTGAGCGACTTCCTGCTGTGGGAAGCCGCCTACGCCGAGCTGCTTTTTTCGGATCGGAACTGGCCGGACTTCGGCGAGGACGACCTGCGCGAGGCCCTCGAGGCGTTCGCCGACCGCGACCGCAGGTTCGGCGGGCTTTCGGCGGCGGCCAGCTAGGGCGCCGTTCCTTCGGTCACTTCAGAGCGTCGGTCGGACGATCCGCAGCCTGGGCGGTCGGTAGGGCATCCTTCCCGGGATCGCGTCCGCTTCACGCACCTCGAATCCCGGGAGCGTGATCGGCGAAGCCCCCGGAGGGGCGGGGCGCCCCGGCAGTTCCCGGCCGATGACCAGGGGGTTGCCCAGCAGCGCCGGTCTCGGGTCCCCGAGATCCTCTTCGGTCAGCCATTCGCCCGCCTCGGAGGTGGTACGGAGGCCGGGATCGCCGTCCTCGATGGCTTCCGGCGAGGCGTCGCCTTCGCCGGCCAGCGCGTCACCGAGGAGCCTGGGACCCTGCGCCTCCGCCCGCCGAGCGACCCGCGGCGTTCGGCCACCGGCCGCCGCGGGTCGCGGCGCATCCACTTCCTCACCCAGCGCCTGTCCCGCGAGGCCGGACCTCGTCTCGGCGGGGGCGCCCAGGAGAGCCGGGCCGGGCCCCTCCGCAACGCGCCATCCGGTGAGCTCGGGAACCGCCAGGGCCGTCGCCGCGATCGCGGGCCCGCCCTCCGCCAGCGGAGCCGATCCCGCGTCGGCCGGGGCGCCGAGCAACGCGCGCGTCCGGCGGGCGGGGCGCACGGTCCGAGAGAACCCCTCGGGCGACCCCGCGTCCACGATCGAATACCGGCCGTCGGCCTCGACGATCACGCCCGGGACACGGCGGTGCCGCTCGAAGAACTCGTAGCCGGCGCGAAGCTCCTCCCAGAAGGGTCCGAGGTCGGCGCGCGTCGCGCCGAACGGCTCGAGCCACGCCATCCCGATCGGGTCCATGCGCGTCGGGAATATGTGCACCGGGATGCGCCGCAGACCCGCCGAGCGCGCTTCCACCGACAGCCAGTACAGCTCGCGGATGTGCTCGTCGGTGACGGGCACGCACCCGACCGTCGAACAGCCGCCGTGCAGGTAGATGTCGCCGCCCAGACGCGAGCTCCGTCCCAGGAGCCGGTCGGAGGAGTTGG
The DNA here is from genome assembly GCA_035513295.1 of Longimicrobiales bacterium. Taxonomy (GTDB): domain Bacteria; phylum Gemmatimonadota; class Gemmatimonadetes; order Longimicrobiales; family RSA9; genus DATHRK01. The sequence continues at coordinate 62,901 of DATKCH010000095.1, read as the reverse complement.
GATAGTTCACCCGCAGTGACAGGTGGTAGTCGCTCTGTGGGTTGAACGACTCGATCTGGTAGAAGCCCTCGGGCATCTGCCGGTCCCCCTCGCCACGCTTCGGACCGAGCGCCCCGGACACCTGGCAGATCGGGTAGCGGCGCAGCCGGACGTAGCGCTCCGAACCGCGACCGCGGACCCACACCTCCACCTCGCGTTCGGCCTTGAACACGCGCACGTAGACGCCCTGCGGAGGAAACTCCAGGCCCAGCTCCCGGAACGCGTCCTCGAGGCCTACGCGCTCGGTGTTCATCGCCGACCGCACGCGGCCGAACCGGAGCTGCTCGGAGATGAAGCCGGAACCGCCCGGCGCCGACGCGATGTGTACCTCCCCCTGCGGGAGCTCGCCCGGAGCGCGGGTCACATCCGGTACCTGGGCGTCCACGGGAACGGCGAGCACGGACACGGCGAGGGCCGTGGCCGCCAGGGCCGTGCCGATTGCGGCGATGCGCATCATTGAATCCGGTTGCGAGCAGGGGAGTGCTCTCAATCTCTGCTACACGCGAACCGGATACAAGGGTCGCGAAACCGCGTCGCGAACCCGATCGTATCCTCCGCCATGCGCAAGAAGACCAGACGACGCCTCGAGTTCCTCGCCGCCTTCTCGGCGTATTTCCTGGCGATCTGGTTGCTGTGGCCGACGCCGGTGATCTATCCGCTCAAGCTCTTCGTCGTACTCCTGCACGAGATCGGGCACGGCCTGGCGGCGATCGCGACCGGCGGGTCCATCGACCGGATCGCCATCACGCCGGATCAGGGGGGCGTGTGCTACTGCATGGGTGGGAACGCGCTCGTCACCCTTTCGGCCGGGTACCTGGGGAGTCTGGCGTTCGGCGTCGCGATGATCGAGGCGCCGCGGCGCGGCGAGCGCGTGAGCGCCTGGGCGCTCTGGTTTCTCGGCGGCCTCGTCCTGGCCATCGCCGCGCTCTACGTCAGGTCGTTGTTCTCCCTCGCGGTGGCCGGCGCCGCGGGGGCCGGGCTGCTCCTCGCGGCCGCGCGCCTCGGGCACGGCGGGCGGACCCTCGTGCTGACGTTCCTGGGTCTGACCAGCGCGCTCTACGCGCTGCTGGACATCCGCAGCGACGTGCTGAGCCGCCCGCACCTCGACTCGGACGCCGCGATGCTCGCCGACCTGACCGGAATCCCCACCCTGGCGTGGGGTCTTCTCTGGATCGGAATCGCCGGCGCCGCGCTCGCGTGGACTCTCCGGCGCGGGCTGCCGCAACGGTGACGGTTGCGCCCGTTCCGGCGTCCATCTCCACGGGATGGGGACCTTTTCGGGGAGGCGTGCTATGAGGGGTACGTGTGCGGCCGCCGCGCTCCTGGCGGCGGGGCTGGCCGGGCTCACCGCGATGCCCGTGTCCGCGCAGGGCGGCGCCGACGACGGCTGGTGGAACTGGGCGCTGCCCGCGGTCCTGGATGGAGCTCCGCTGAAGACCGCCGGGGGCGACCTGCGCCTGCGGCGCGGCGTCGAGCCGGGGGATGCGGCGCAACGCGGTGGCCGGCGGGACGGCACCGGCAGGGCGGGCGGAGCGCCCGGCCGGAACGAGCGCCGAGGCAAGGGCCCGCCCTTCTGCCGGGACGGCAGGGGACACCCGGTCCACGGGCTGGACTGGTGCCGGGACAAGGGCTGGGACGACGACGGACGGCTCTGGCAGCGCGCCTCGTGGCCGGACGTCATCCTGGGTCGGCGCGGGACCGAAAGCGGAGCCCTGGACCGACGGAGTCTGGCGGAGATTTTGGGCGATGTAGTGCTGGGCCGTGTGGACCAACGGTCGCGCTACCTGGGACTGGGTGACGCCCTCGTGGGCCGCTGGATCCCCGTGCAGGGTGGCGGGTCGGTGCTCCAGGTGCAGTCCGACGGCGTGCCGGTCGCGGAGCTGACGGACGCCGACGGCGACGGCCGCGTGGACGGCGCGATCCTGCTGGAAGCCCTCTAGCAGCTCGCTGGACAAGGGGAGCGCGGCCGCGAGCGGCGGCGCGCGTTGCCTTCGCGCGACGCCGCGGGGCGCGCGAGCTGAAGCGCTATCGCTCCAGCCTGTAACCCGCCTTCCAGACCGTCAGGATGTGGCGCGGCTTGGAGGCGTCGTCCTCCAGCTTGCGCCTCAGCTCGGCCACGTGCGTATCCACCGTGCGGCTCACGACGGCGGCGCGGTGCCCCCACACCTCCTTCATGAGCTCGAGCCTGGAAGCCACCGCGCCCTGGCGCCGCAGCAGTGCCACCAGCAGGTCGAACTCCTTCGGGGTGAGCGACACGGACTCGCCGGCCTTGAGGACCGTGCGCGCGCGCGTGTCCACGTCCACGTCGCCGAAACGGTCGCCGTCGGCCGGGTACCCCATGCCGTTGCCGTTGCGCGTCCGGCGGAGCACCGCCCGCACGCGCGCCAGGAGCTCCAGGACGCCGAACGGCTTGGTCACGTAGTCGTCCGCCCCCATCCGGAAGCCGAGGACCTTGTCGGCCTCCTCGCCCTTCGCGGTGAGGATCAACACGGGTACCTGAGACCCCGCCTCACGGATCGCCCTGAGCACCCTGTAGCCGTCCAGCTTGGGGAGCATGAGGTCGAGGATGACGAGGGAAGGGTCGAGTTCGAGCGCCCGCTGGAGCCCCACTTCCCCGTCCGCCGCCACCGTCACGTCGTAGCCCTCGATCTCGAGGTTGTTCCGGAGACCGTAAGCCAGGTCCGGATTGTCCTCGACCAGCAGAATCTCACTCATCTCGATCCCCTTATCGGCCGGTCGCCTAGGACGGCAATCCGGCCGGTCGTCGGGTCGGACCGGCGAGGTCGCGTTCCTCTCCGGTGCCGTCCCCTTGTTCCTTGGACGCCGCCGCCGTGGCGGGCGGTTGCATGGCCGCGCCGGGGGGTTCGTCGGTGGCCGCCCCGCGTCCGCCAGCCGAAACCTCCGGCAGGGCCGCGACGTCGATCTCCTCGAGGGCCCGGTCGAAGCGGCGCGCTCCGGGCAGCGCGACGACGAAGCGGGCGCCTCCGGAGGGCGATCCCTCCACCCACGCGTCGCCGCCGTGGAGGGTTGCGATGTCGCTCACCACCGAGAGCCCGATGCCCGCGCCGGCCACGCCCGAATCCGAGGCGTTCTCGGTGCGCCAGAACGCGTCCCAGACGCGCTCGCGATCCGCGGGCGCCACGCCGGCCCCCTCGTCATCCACCCATACGTGCGCCGCGTCTCCCTGTTTCACGCAGCCGACGGTGATCGTCTGGCCGGGACCGCCGTATTTGACCGCGTTGTCCAGCAAATTGAGCAGCACCTGGCGCAGCGCCTGGGCGTCCGCTTCGACCACCAGGTGGTCATCGGCGCGCACGGCCAGCTTCGTCCCGGCCGACTCCGCGAGCGGCGCGAAGGTCTCCGCGGTCGCCCGGACCAGCGGCCCGAGCGCGATCGTGGAGGGTTCGACGCGCAGGACCTGACGCTCGGAGCGCGAGAACTGGAGGACGTTCTCCACCAGGTAGGTGAGCCGCCGCGACTCCTGGTCGATGATCTCCAGCGACCGGATCCGCTCGTGTTCGGAGCGCACGCGCCCCAGGAGCAACGTCTCTCCGAACATCCGGATCTGTGCGAGAGGCGTGCGCAGTTCGTGCGAGACGCTCGAGACGAATTCCGAGCGCAGGCGCGCGAGCTCGTACTCGCGCCGGAGTTGCAGGATCGCGGCCGCGATCAGCGCGGACGTGACCGCCAGTAGCACGAGCAACAGCGGAAGCCGGGAGCGCGGAAGGCCCCCGATCACGAGAGCCTCGGCCGCCTCCGGCCGCATCGAAGTCTCGACGACCAGGCCGCGGTACGATCCCCGGAGGGTATCGACCACGCCGAGCGACGCGTCGATCGTGCGTTCCGAGGCGAACAGCACCCGGCCGTCCGGCGCCGTCACCCGTACTGCGAGCAGCGAGTCGTTGGGGACGTCGCCGGTCAGCGACGCCGGCAGGAGGGATGCGCCGTAGAAGTCCGCGGCGAGCATCCCGCGGAGCGCCTGCGCGTCCGCGATGAGGCCGAACGCGGCGTCGGGGCGCTCCGGGCGGGCGCCCTTGAGCGCGTGCACGATCATGACGGCCGGCCCCTCGACGCGCGGGAACGACACGTCGTACTCCCAGCACGGACACTCCCGTCCCAGACCGGTCACCGCCAGCGAGTCCGCGATCCAGGCCCGCACCTCCGCGGAAATCGGCGCGCCCACGGCGGTGAGGTCTCCGCTGAGGAGCGAGTAGGAGAACTCGGTTCGGACGGGCAGGCGCTGATAGCGCGCGTTGTCCAGGCCCTTGCGCAGCAGCTGCGTCGCCGGGTAGCCGAGCGTGTCGTCGGCGCCCAGGACGATCCACAGCGCCGGCCGGACGAGGTGCTCGTCGAGGGTCTTCTCCACGCGGTGACCGAACTCCCCGCCCGCGAACGCGGCGAAGTCCCGCAGGGCGCTTTCCGCCGCCGCGCGGTGGGACCGCGCCGAGTCCTGCGCCTGATGCGCGAGGACCCCGGCCAGCACGAGCGTCACCACCAGCAGGCCGGCGACGAACGCGGACCGCGACCGGTGTGTTCCGTGTCGGCGGAGGTACTTCATCCTGGCTGCCTATTCGCAGGGAGCGCGCGCGGGGCGGTCCGGGACGAACCCCGCGCACGGCGCGCGGACCGGTCGATCCGGGCGGCCCACCATCCTACCCGTGGTCGCCCGCTCGCAGGCCGTCGCAGCGTCAGGAAAATGTCAGGAAGATGTTCGGGGGGCCATGGCCCCGCTGGCCGACGCGCCCCCTTCACGTGGCGGTCCCGAAGTCGCCTATGAGGCCGATCTCGGGGACGAGATCATGGCCCAGATCGCGGCGCACCGTGGCGCGCGCGAGCTCGATCAGGTCGCGCACGTCCGCCGCGCGGGCGCCGCCCAGGTTCACGATGATGTTGGCGTGGCGGTGGAAGATGGCCGCCCGGCCGGAGGGATGGACGTGACCCTTGAGGCCGCACTCATCGATCAGCCTCCCCGCCCCCACGCCCTCCAGTTTCTGGAAGATCGAGCCGACGCACGGGTAGAGCCAGAGGTCCGGATGGCGCTCATCGCGCCAGGCTAGGTTCTCCCGCATCACCTTGCGCAGCTCGGCCTCCGGCCGCGGCACGAGCCGGAAGTCGACGGCCAGCACCACGTCGTCCCTGCGGTGCAGGATGCTGTCGTCGTAGCCGAACTCGAAGTACTCGACCCCCACCGAGGTGCGCGCGCCCTCCTCGGTCAGGAGATCGCCGCGCTCGACGATCTCCTCGAGGAATACCGTCCGGTCGCGCTCGGGCGCCGGCGACAGGAAGTGCAGGTTCTGCCACATCGCGCCCCCGACGGAGCTCGGAATGCCCACGAAGTGGTGCAGGCCGCCCAGCCCGCGGGCGACCGCCGCGTCGATGAGGTCCGGGTACGTCTCGACGCCCGAGCCGGCGCGCACCACGGTCTCGTCGATCCACTCGATGTGGCGGACTTCGTTGCGGATGACGAGCCCGCGGAAGCCGGCGTCCGCTACCAGGATGTTCGCGCCGCGGCCCAGCAGGAACCGCGGGGTCGCCGACTCGCGCGCGATCTGCGTGACGCGCACGAGCTCGTCGGGGGTCCTGGCCCGGAAGAACAGGTCCGCCGGACCGCCGATCCGGAAAGTGGTGAAGGGCGCGAGCGGGACGGCGCGTTCGACGCGGTCCGGGCCGAACTCCCTCTCGAGGCGGAGCGCGGTCCCGTCCGCGTCGAACGTCGGGCTCAATCCTCTTCCGTGCGCGTCCCGCTGCGCGCGGGCGCCGCCGGGCCGCCTTCGGCGCCGTTGGTCGGAGGCGCGCCGGCGTCCGATCGGATGCGGCCGGCGACCGGATCGGGCCGTGGAGGCAGGTCATCCTCGGCGTCCCAGTCCGAGTCCCAGTCCCAGTCCTCGCCCCCGCCGGCGGTATCCAGGCCCGCGGCCTCGTATACGGCGCAGTATCCGGTCGTGCCGCGATACATCAGGTAGCCGCCCAGGCTCAGCTTCAGGAGGCCGACGAGGCCGCTCCGGAAAAGGCCCGTGAGCGCCAGCCAACCACCCCCCGCGAGCGACGCGAGGCGTTCGATGTCTCCAACGTTCACGACCGTGTCCCAGCCGCTCGTGTCTCGGTTCATTCCAGCTCCTTCGTGGATACGTTCAAAATACGCGCACCGGGGCGGTGCCGCTGACCACCGTCGACGGGCCGAACTCGTGGTACCCGAGCGTCGGCGAGGACACGCCGATCGTGCCCTCCACCCGATAGTCGATCGAGCCGCCGCCCGCCGCGTCGCCGATCACCCTGGCGAGGGACGGCAGGTCGCTCAGGTCGACGTTGATGTCGACGGGGATCACGGTGTCCTGGGCCGCGAGCAGTGGGAGCCCCATGGGCAGGTCGACGGTCGCGGCCTTCGAGCCGTCTAGGTAAAGGTCGCCGTTCAGCCCCGCCAGATCGATGCCGAACGGGTTGGGGTTCGTGACGTGCGACCAGATTCGCAGGGACACGCCGCCGAGCGGCATCTGGGCGCTGGGACCGAGGAGGCGAAGGTGGCTGCCCCGGTCGTCGGCTGACCGGAAGGTGGGCGGCTGCAACAGGCCGCCCAGTCCGAGCGACGCGCACCCGCCCAGTACGAGCGCGGTGACGACGGCTGTGGCGTTTCGGCGCATGGGTCTCCTCGTGTTGGATCGGCCGCGGTGCGGCGCGCGTCAGCGCGCTCCGACGGCCGGGACGCCGTCCAGCCTGCCTTTCCGTGCAACGGGCGTGCCCCGGACGGGCGCGGCGAGCGACAGCGCGAAGAGCACGAGGCTTACCCAGAGGGCGTCGGCCAGGACCAGGTGGAGGATCTGCATCCAGATCGGCGCCAACAGCAGGAGATTCACGACGCCCGCTCCGATCTGCGCGACGACCAGAAGCACGACCGCGCGAACCAGCGGCCCGGTCAGCCGCCCGCCCGCCCGGCGTCCCACGACGGGGACGGCCACCACCAGGATCGTGCCCACGATGAGGGCCAGGAGCGGGTGCAGCGCGCGCAACCGGACGAGCAGCGCCGAGCCGGGCGCGAAGTCCTGACGGATGCCCTCGCCGAGCGAGGACACGGGGTAAAGCGTATCGCCCAGCGCGGCCACCCCGCCGCTCGCGCCGACGAGCAGGACCAGCGCGAGCATGGCCCCGGCCGCGAGCTTCGCCGATGGTGGCACCGACGCGCGCGCCGGGCCGGCGCCGGGCCCGGTCCACCACGCGGTCGCCGCGAGCGCCGCGAGCAGGAGGAACGTGTTCAGCAGGTGTCCCGCCATCCAGTACGCGCGCGCGGCCGAGGCGTTGTCGGCGACGAGCTCGAGAAGCACCAGTCCCGCCCCGATCGCGGCCTCGGTGACCATTAGCACCACCGCCGCGGCGGCCGCCCGGCGCTGGGGCGCGCCGGGCGACGAGCGCCGGAACACCAGCAGCGCCAGCGCTACGACGGCGAGCAGCGCGAGTCCGCTGGACGCGCGGTGCGTCAGCTCGATCGCCGTCTCCACGGCCTCCGGCCTCGGGATGACCTCGCCGTTGCACAGCGGCCAGTGCGCGCCGCAGCCCGCGCCGGAGCCGCTCGCCCGGACGAACGCCCCCCACGCGATGACCGCCACGGTAAGGGCCAGCGTGCCCCAGGCGAAGCGGCTCGTTGTCACGCGCCGGTGACGACGCCCTCGGAGGGCGGGCGCTTCCGTCCGATCGGAGCCAGGATCACCCCGTCCGGAATCCCGAAGGCGTCGACGAGGGCCGCAGCGTGGGGGCGTATGCCCGCGCAGAGGGCGTTGATCTCGCGGCGGATCGCGCGCGTCTTGGGAGGCTCCATGAGGCCGCTCTCGAGATACCACGCGCGCGCCCGCTCGATCCGGTGGAGCGCGTGCAGCGTGTAGAGGAGCCGCAGCGCGCCCGCCTCGGGGCTGCCGGGCGACGGGTGCAGGTCGAGCGCGCGCGCGAACTCCGCGGTCACCGCGCGGTCCACCTCCGCCTCGGCGAGCGTGATCAGGTGGTCCTGCACCTCGTTCAGCGCCCCGAACCAACCGGCGCCGTCGTCCAGGCGGGCCTTCAGGCGCGCCGCCGCGGTCGCCGTGAGCCGCTCCGCGCGCCGCTCCAGGGAGGACCTGTGGAAGTCCGGATCGCGCAGGTGCTCGGGGTCGGCCCGGCGCGGTCCGATGGGATCGAGTTCGGCCAGGCGCTCGCCCGCGCGCGCGGCCAGGAGGCGCACGATGGTCCACACCTTCAGGTCGCCGAACTGCTCCCGGTAGCCCGTCAGCAGGCCCTTGGCCACGAGCTGCAGGAGCACGAAGTTCGCGCCCTCGAAGGTGGTGAACACGTCGGCGTCGGACATCAGCCGGCCGAACCTGTTCTCGGCCGCGTACCCGGCGCCGCCGCAGGCTTCCCGGCACGCCTGGATGGTGTCCATGGCGTGCCATGTGGCGATGGCCTTGATGCCCGCGGCCCGCGCCTCGATCACCCTGGCGTCGGATCCCCCCGGTGAGCCGACGTAGTCGGCGATCAGGGATCGGACGGCGAAGTGGAGCGCGTACGTATGGGCCAGCCGCGGGATCAGCGACCGCTGCATCGCGCGGTAGTCCAGGAGGGGCACCTCGGCACCGCCTTCCGGTCCGAACTGCCGGCGCCGGTCGGTGTGCCTGATCGCGATGGTCAGAGCAGTCTTCGAGACGCTCACCGCCGCGGCCGCGACGCTCACGCGGCCCGCCACCAGGGTGCCGAGCATCGTGAAGAACCGGCGGTCAGCCCCGGGAATCGGGCTCGCGTACGCGCCGTCCTCGGCGACCGTGCCGAACCTGTCGAGGAGGCTCGCGCGCGGGACCCGCACCCCGTCGAACCAGATGCGCCCGTTGTCGACGCCGTTCAGGCCCTCCTTGAGCCCGCGATCCTCCATCCGGACGCCGCGGAGCGTCGTCCCCGCCGCGTCGCGGATGGGCACGAGCAGGGCGTGGACTCCGTGCCGCTCGCCGTGCGTCTCGAGTTGCGCGAACACGATCGCCAGCCGTGCATCGCGCGCCGCGCCGCCGATCCAGTCCTTGCCGGCGGCCGGGCTCGGGCTCGTCACGAGGAAGGATCCCGAGGTCGGATCGTACCGGGCCAGGGTCTCCAGGTCGCGCACGTTCGAGCCGTGTCCGGTCTCGGTCATCGCGAAGCAGCCCGGAAGCTCGAGGGCTCCGATCGCGCGCAGGTAGCGCTCGTGGTGCGGACGCGTCCCGAGCTGCAGGACGCCTCCCCCGAACAGGCCGAACTGAACGCCGAACTTCACCACCACGCTGAGGTCGCCGTAGGCGAGCGTCTCGAACACCGCGATGAACCTGCCCGGATCGTCGCCGCCGCCGAACTCCGCGGGGAAGCCGAGGGCGCCGTAGCCCCGCTCGGCGAGACGGGCGCAGATCGCGAGCACGCGTTCGCGGTGGTCCAGCATGCGCGTGCCGGGCGGGATCTGGAACGCGGGGTCGGCGAGCAGCCGCAGGACCTCGGCGCGCGTGTCGCCGTAGACGGTCTCCAGGACGCGGTTCAGCGCGTTCGCGTCGACGCCGGAGACGGCTTCTACGCGCGCCTCTTCGCGCGCGACTCCGAGCACGGACTTGACCGCCTCCGCGGGCGCGACGCCGAGCGCCGCCTCGATCTCTTCGAGCGCCGCGACCGCGTCGGGAGAGTCCCAGACGGCCGCCGCCTCCGGATCCCGAGCGCGGGCCAGCGCGATGCCCAGGCGGGTGAGCGAATCGAACCGGGCGGCCTCGACGGGCTCGCCGTCCCCGAGCGCGCCGGCCATTGCCCGCACCCGGTCCCGCAGCTCCAGCAGGTCGCCGGGAGCCGGCGGCGACGCCGGGTCCAACCAGCGATCCGCCCACGCTCGGCAGGCGTCGTCCGCCCAGTCCGCGGCGCGCACGGCTTCCCGGATGGACTCCAGCTCCGCGCTGGACAGGACCCCGTCCGCCCAGGCGACGCCCACGGCGGGCAGCAGCGCCACGGCCGCCGCGGGGATGTCCTCCATCAGAAGGGTTTGGCGATGCCCAGCCAGGCGGCGAGGGCGCCCAGCACGGGCAGGCTCCAGAGGACCGTCCGCGCGAGCCCCGGAGCCCTGTACGGCAGGACCAGAAGGCCTCCCATCACAAACCAGAGGACCAGCTTCGCGATCGCCCAGGCGGGCAGGCCCGCGTCCAACCGGGCCAGCATGCCGAAGCCCGCGACCAGGAGAAGCAGGAGCGACCCGCCGTGCAGGATCCCGATCGACTTCCGCAACGCGTTCTGCTCGCGCGGGAGCGCGTTGCCGGCGTGCACGGCCGCGCCGCCGAGCGCCCCGAAAAGGCCGACTGCGGCCGCGATGTGGAGGATCTTGTACGTCGTGAGACCGATCATGCTCCCTCCGGGCGGGGGTCGCGCCCCACGTTCACGATGGACCGACCCGGCACGACCCCCTGCATGTGGCGCACGCCGTACGACTCCAGGACCCCCTCGTAGTACGGCTCCGTTTTCCGGTTCAGCTCCTCCATCCCGAAGTCGATGCCGACGACCGTGCGGAAGGGCCGCTCGCCCGCCGGCGTCTGCACGATGTCCACGATCGTGCGCGCCACGTCGATGGGGTCCGTCGGAGCGCCGGGGGAGTCGAACACGGAGTAGAACCGGTCGGACATGTCGGACTGGATCTCCACGAGGGCCGCGAGCGACTCCAGGCGCGCGCGGTCGTCCGGCCGCTCGGCCACTTTCTGGAGGTTCGTGCGGTACGGCCCGGGCTCGACCAGGACGACGTCCACGCCGTACACCGACAGCTCGTATCGCAGCGCCTGCGAAAGCCCCTCCAGGGCCCACTTGCTGGCGTGGTAGGGAGCCGCGAACGGCCGCGCGAAGCGGCCCGCGGTCGAGCTGACGTTGATGATCAGGCCCTCGCCCGCGGCCCGCATGGCGGGCGCGGCGGCCCGCATCATCCGAAATGGACCCGTGACGTTCACGTCCAGCTGGCGGGTGAGCTGTTCGGGCGTGAAGGCCTCGCCCACGCCGACGAACATCGCCCCGGCGTTGTTCACCAGGACGTCCAGGCGCCCGCCGCCGGTCACCGCTTCCTCCACGGCTTCGCGGGCCGCCGCGTCGTCCGACACGTCCAGCTCGATGACGCGCAGCTCCCCGGAGGACGCCTCGCCGGCGCGGCGCAGTTCGTCGGCAGCCGCCGCGTTCCGGCGCAGCGGGTCGCGCATGGTCGCGTACACCCGGTGTCCGTGCTCGGCGAGCAGCCTGGCGGCTTCGAAGCCGATGCCGCTGCTCGTCCCCGTGATGAGAACCACACGGCCGGAAGAAGTCATGGCAGGAACGACTCGCGTATTCTGTTGAGTTCGCGCCCGCGCCGCGTCGCCGGACCGCCGGCGACCTCGACGGGCCGGATCATCGACCTAGTGTACCGGCGTAAACGGGTCTCGGCCATTCATCGGCGTCACGCACCGGTACGCCAGCGGGTCGTGTGGCGCCCGCCAGGCCCGCTCGCGCGCCGCAGCCGCTCGAGCGGATACACGGTTCCCCGCCACTCCACGCCGCCGGTCACCAGAGCGCGGACGGTGGCCGCTACGACGGCGTAGGCCACGATCAACGCGCCGAAAGGATAGAGCAACGCGGCCGCCCGGCGCACGCCGAATCGCCTCGCGCTCAGGTCGAAGGACGACACCGCCAGCAGCGCCGCGAGCGCGAAGCCCGCCCGGGGCATGCCATCCGAGAGCAAGGCGGCGGCGAAGGGGGCTACGTGGAACGCCAACAGGAGCGTGACCAGCAGGACGATCAGGCCGGTGTTGTAGTCCGCCGCGGCGTACGCGTTCTTGCGCAGGCCCCGCACCATCTCGCGTACGCTCCGGTACCATTCCACCGACAGCAGGCGGTCGCCGAAGACGGCTTCCGAGCGGCAGCCCGCCTCCTTCAACGCCCGCCCGAGACGCAGGTCATCGTCGGGCCGCAGCGAGATGGACGCGTGGCCGCCCATGCGCTCGTACGCCGCGCGCCGCACCAGATTGAACGCTCCGATCCCCACGTGCGCGCGGCTCCCGGGGTCGGCGGCGCGCCACGGCCGGAAGCGCAGCGAGAACAGGACCGTGAAGACGCCGATGGCGGCGTTCAGGAGGGGCCCGTCCGCGCGCATGCGCGGGAACACCGCCGCGTGGTCCAGCCCGCGGCGGACGGCGTAGCCGACCGCGGCCGCGACCGCATCCGGGTGCATGACGATGTCGGCGTCCGTGAACACGAGGAATTCGGCGTCCGCGCGTCCCGCGCCCAGGTGCAGCGCGTGGTTCTTGCCCAGCCAGTCGGGCGGAAGGTCGCTCACGTGCAGCACGTCCAGGCGCGACTCGGCCCGGGAGAGGCGGTCCAGGATCGGCCCGGTCCGGTCGTCCGAACGGTCGTTCACGGCCACGATCCGCAGGCGGCCGTGCCGCTGCGCCAGGAGGGAGCGGAGCGCGGCCTCCACGACCCGCTCCTCGTTGCGGGCCGCGACGACGATCGCCACGGACGCGGAGACCGCCGGGACCGACCCGGCGCGCAGACGCGGAATCCGGCGCAGCCCGCGCGCGAGGGTGGCCCACGCGATAGACCACCCCGCGAGCGCGGTCACCGCGTACAGGGTCAGCACGGGCCCGCGAAGAGCGTCACCGCGAGCCGGACAGTTCCGCGGCGAACGCGCCGAGCGCGTCCGGCCCGACCTCGTGCCCGCCCTCGTACCGCCATGCGCGCGCCGGGAGCCCGGCCGCGTGGAGCGCCTCCACGGCGCGTTGGACGGCGGCTTCCGCGACGTGGGGATCGTCACGGCCGTGCGCGAGCACGATGTCCAGATGGGCGAGCCGGGTCCCCGCCGCGGCCAGATCCAGGTCGTGCGCCGGCAGCCCGGCCCACAGGACGAGGCGGTCGATCTCCGCCTCGCCGTACGCCGCCCACCGGCTCGCGGTAGCCGCGCCCTGCGAGAAGCCGAAGGCGGTGATGCGCGCCGCTCCGGCGGGACCGCCGAGGTGCGCGACCAGCGCATCCAGGTACGCGACGTAGTCGTCGATCTCGTGGAGCCGGTCCTCGCGCGTCATCCACGTGGCGCCGACCCGGGCTTCGGGGCCGTGGGGGCCTCCGTCGTCTTCCAGGTAGAAGCGCGACAGGCCCTCGGGAACGGCCACGCGCCGTCCGGGCCCAGCGATCGCGGCGAAGGGGCGGGCGAAATACCTGGCGAGCTGGCGGTACCCGTGACACGCGACCCACAGCTCCGCGCCCCGGGCGCCGTCCTCGCCCAGGACCACGTAGCGGGCGGTCCGCCTCACGCGCAGGTGCTCCTCGCGCATCAGCCCGCCTTCAGGACGCGACCCTGACGAGGTGGTAGCGGCGCTTGCCGTGGCGCAGAACCAGGAATCTGCCGTCCAGTGCGTCGGCGGATGTCAGGCGCCGATCGGAGTCGGCGACGCGCTCGTTGTTCAGGTAGATCGCGCCCTGCTGGAGCGCCCGGCGCGCCTCTCCCTTCGATGACACGACGCCGGCGTCGGCGAGCGCCTGCACGATGTCGACCCCCCTTCCCTCCAGCGCCGCCGCGCCCAGCGCGCTCGACGGCACGTCGGCGAAGACGTCCTCGATGTCGGCGGCGTCCAGCCCCTCCAGCGAGCCCCCGAACAGCACCTCCGTGGCGCGGGTCGCGCGGGCGAGGCCGTCGTCGCCGTGCACGCGCCCGGTCACGTCCTCCGCGAGCGCCCGCTGCGCCGCGCGCCGCTCCGGGTGCTCGGCCAGCTCCTGCTCCAGCGCCACGATTTCCCGCTCGTCCAGCAGCGTGAAGAAGCGCAGGTATCTCCCGGTGTCGGCGTCGTCCGCGTTCAGCCAGAACTGGTAGAACCGGTACGGCGAAGTCCGCCGCGCATCCAGCCAGACCGCGCCCGATTCCGTCTTGCCGAACTTCGCCCCGGCGCTCGTCGTCAGGAGGGGCGAGACGATGCCGTGCGCCGCCACGCCGCGCTCGCGCCGGAGCAGGTCGACCCCGGCGGTGATGTTGCCCCACTGGTCGCTCCCGCCCATCTGCAGGGTGCAGCCTTCGCGGTCGTGCAGCACGAGGAAGTCGTACGCTTGCAGGAGCATGTAGCTGAACTCGGTGTAGCTGATGCCGGCCTCGTCGCGCTCCAGGCGCCGTCGCACGGACTCCTTGCGGATCATCGCGTTCACCGAGAAATGCTTCCCGATATCGCGCAGGAAATCGACGAGGCCGATCTCCCCCAGCCAGTCCAGGTTGTTGCGCACGCGCGCGGCGGCGGGTCCCGGCGCGAAGTCCAGGAACCTCTCGAGCTGCGCGCGTATGCCCGCGGCGTTGGCCTCGGCCTCCTCGCGGGTCAGCAGCGCGCGCTCCTGGTCCTTGCCGCTGGGGTCGCCGATCAGGCCCGTGCCACCGCCGACCAGCGCGACGGGCGCGTGACCCGCGCGCTGCAGGTGCACGAGCAGCATGACGGGGACGAGCGATCCCACGTGCAGGCTCGGCGCGGACGGGTCGAAGCCGATGTAGCCCGCCACCGGTTCGCCCGCCGCCGCCCGCCCGGCGAGGTGCTCCCGCGCGCCCTCCGTGGAGTCGTAGAGGAGTCCCCGCCAGCCCAGCTCGTCGATCAGGTCCATGGCTGGCGAAGATAGGATGGCGTCACTTCGCGGCAATGCCGCGCGCTTCCGGGTCGGGACCCAGGGCTGGAGCTATCCCGCCTGGGTCGGGCCGTTCTATCCCCCGGAGCGGCAGGGCGAGGACCTCCTGTCGGTCTACGCCGAGGCGTTCGACACGGTCGAGGTGAACTCGACCTTCTACGCGGTCCCCGACGGCGGCCGCGTCGCGTCCTGGAAGGAGCGGACGCCCGCAGGGTTCCGCTTCACGCTGAAGCTGCCCGGCGAGATCACCCACGAGCGCCGGCTGCGCGACTGCCGCGCCGAGCTCACGACGTTTCTGCTGCGCGCGGAGCTGCTCGGGGAGAAGCTCGGGCCGCTCCTGATCCAGCTCCCGCCCGCCTTTTCGCCTCGCGCGCGGGCGGACGTGGAGGGCTTCGTCGCGGGCCTGCCAGCGGACTTCACGTTCGCCATCGAGTTCCGCGCGCCCGGCTGGCTGGAGCCCGCCACGCTCGCCTTCCTCGACGACTGGGGCATCGCGCCCGCCATCAGCGTCGGGCCGTGGCGGGACGGCCCGGAGGCGAGACGCCTGCTGGCCCGCGGCGTGGGCGCCACCGGGCCCCTCGTCTACGCGCGTTGGATGGGAGACGTGCGCCACCGCTACGGGCTGGAGCGCGTCGAGGTCGAGCGCGACGACGAGCTCGACGCGTGGGCCCGCGCGCTGCGCGAGGCCGCCACCGGCGACCGTATCGTCTGGGCGTTTTTCAACAACGACTGGCAGGGACACTCGCCGGCGAGCGCGCGGGCGCTGCAGAGACGGCTGAACATCCCCGCCGTCGACCCGCAAAGCCTGGCGGCCCAGCGGGAGTTGTTCTAGGTCGCCGCTACACCTTGAACACCACGTCCGTCCTGACCGGGTAGGCGCCGTGGGAGCTCAGGCGAGCCGCGATCGCCGCCAGCGTTTCGCCCAGCACCGGGTGGACCGCCTCGCCGGCGATGTCGGCGACGGGCAGCGCCAGGTGGGGGCGCCGCGCGATCTCCGGGTCGGGCAGCGAGAGGCCCGAGGCCGGGTCCTCCAGAACGAGTCCGGGGACGAACACGAGGTCGATGTCGATGGTGCGGGGGGCGTTCGGATCGCCCGTCCTCACGCGCCCGAGTCTCGCTTCGATCGGCCGGAGGACGTCCGCCCGGAGCCGATGCGGGGTCGTGGCGGCGCGAACCCCCACGGCGGCGTTGAGGAAGCGTGGCGTGCCGGGTGCGTCGACGGGGTCCGTCTCGTACACCGCTGACACGGACTCCACCGAAAGCACCCGCGACAGCTCCGACAGCGCGAGCGGAAGATTCCGCTCCGGGTCGATGTTGGAGCCGAGGGCGAGCAGGAAGGAACGAGGCGCGTCCATGGGATGACTGGCGGGTCGCGGACGAAGGAAGCGAGCCGCCGGCTCAGTCGTAGTCGGCCGCCGTACGCTCGACCTCCACCCCAACCATCCGGGCGAAGCGCACGGCACCGGGCTTCTCCACGCGGACGACGGCGCGCTCCGCGCCGTGGCCCACGACGGCGATGCGCCCGATCTCGTGGGCCAGCGTCTCCACGAGGCGGTGGCCCGCGGACTCCGCGTGCGCGACGACGTCCCTGGTCAGGGAACGGTAGTCCAGCGCGTCCGCGATGTCCTCGGAGCGCGCCGCGGCCCGCGCGTCCACGTAAAGCTCCATGTTGATCAGGATGTCCTGTCGCTTCTCGCGCTCCCAGTCGTTCAGGCCGATGATGCCGCGCGCGAGGAGATCCTTGATCAGGATCCTGTCGGTGGCGCCCACTGGTCAGCTCCTCGTGGTTGGGTTTCGGTGCCCTCGCCGGCGTGCGGGCACGGTTGCCGGTCGTACGGTCCGTCCGCCCGCGTCAGCGTCCGGCGAGCAGGTGCTCGCCGCCGTCGACGATGAGGGTCTCGCCGGTCACGAAGTCGTTCGCCGCCAGGAAGACGACCGCAGTTCCCACATCGGCCGGATCGCCCGTCCGCCGGAGCGGCAGGCGGTCGCCGCGCCGAAGCCACTCCTCGCTCTCGGGGTCCTCTCCCGGAGGCGGCAGGATGGGGCCGGGCACGACGACATTGACGCGGATCCGGGGGCCCAGCTCCTTCGCCGCCGCGAGCGTGAGGTGGATGAGCCCCGCCTTGCTCGTGGAGTGGTGCGCGAATCCGCGCCACGGAACGATGCCGCTCAGGTCCGCGATGTTGACCACCGCGCCGGGCCGGCCGTCGGCGGCGTTGCGTAGCAGGGGCGCGGCGTGGCGTGTACACAGGAAGGGCGCGCGCAGGTTCAGCGCCAGCACCTCGTCCCAGTCGCCCGCCGAGATCTCCTCGAAGGGCGCGCTCTCGAAAGACGCCGCGCTGTTGACGAGAACGTCCAGCCTGCCCTGGTCGCGGCCGATCGCTCCGAACAGCGCGTCGATCCCGCCCGGGTCGGCCAGGTCCGCCTGGTAGGTGTGGGCCGACCGACCCAGGTTTCGGATGGCGCGCGCGGTCTCCTGCGCCCCGTCTTCGGAGTCGAGGTAGTGCACGAGCACGTCGGCCCCCGCCCCGGCGAGCGCCACCGCGATGCCGCGGCCGACGCGGCGACCGGCCCCGGTGACGAGGGCGAGGCGTCCGTCGAGCGCGCTCACCGCGCGCCCGCCGAGCGCGCCGCCGGGCGGCCGTTCTCGTCCACAGTGGGCGACGGCACCTCGATTGCGTTCGCCCAGTAGCGCTCGAATGTTCTCCTGCCATCCTCGATACGCCCGCCGACGCGGGTCCCGAAACGCAGCCCCCACGGATACGCGGGCACGAACGCCTCGGGGAAGAGGATGAAGCGCGCACCGAGCGCCGCGGCTTCGGCGACGCGGCCGGCGAGCCTTTCCAGCGTCGGATCTCGCTGGAAAACGACCGGACCCGCCTGAACGACGGCGACTGGCAGCACATCCATGGACGCTCGCTCCTCTGGAAGGAGACGCGGGGCGCGAAGTTGGTGCGCGCCGCGCCCGAGCGCCAGACGCTCAGCGAAGGAGAGCGATGACGGGACCGGACGACAGCGACAGGGGGGTGACGTGGCTCCTGGCGGCGACCGCTGGACTGGGCATCGCCGCGTTGCTGGCGGCGCGCCTCCGTGACCCGGAGCGGCGGCGCCTGGACGGCGAGGTCCGCGCCCGCGCCCCGGGATCGTTCCAGCGGCTCGCGCACGGCTGGACCCACTACGAAGATCGGGGTCCGCGCGCCGGCCAGCCGGTGATCCTGATCCACGGGTTCTCCGTGCCTGCCTACATCTGGGACGCGACGGTCCCGGCGCTCGCGGAGTCGGGATTCCGGGTCATCCGGTACGACCTGTACGGCCGCGGCTACAGCGACCGGCCGAGGACGAGCTACGATCGAGAGCTCTTCGAGGCTCAGCTCTCCGGACTGCTCGATGCGCTGGACATCCGATCGCCGGTGGACCTCGTGGGTCTGTCGATGGGCGGCGCCATCGCCGCCGGCTTCACGGACCGGCATCCGGAACGCGTACGGCGCCTGGTGTTCATCGATCCGTACACTGTCCGCCGGCGGATCGGGCCGCTCGCGATCCGGGGCGTGGGCGAGTTCCTCGCGACGGTGCACTTCGTGCCGGCGCTGCTTCGCCGGCAGCATGGCGACGTGCGCGACACCCCCTGGTTCTCCCGGTGGGTGGCGGCGTACCGCGACCAGTCGGAGCTCCACGGGTTCCGGCGCGCTCTGCTAGCGACCGCGCGCGACTTCATCGGCCGCGAGCCGCTTCCCCTGTTCGAGGCCGCCGCGCGCCACGACAAGCCGACGCTGTTGATCTGGGGGGAGCGGGACACGACGGTGCCGGTCGCGGCGAGCGACCGGCTGCGGGAGATCCTGGACCCAGAGTTCGTCCTCGTCCGCGGCGCCGGGCACGTGCCGCACGCGCAGCGGCCCGACATCGTCAATCCGGCACTCGTGGGGTTCCTGGGGAGGCCCTGCCGACGAGCTGGGGATGATGAAGAAAGGCCCCTCCCGGAACTCCAGTGAGGGGCTTCCCTCGATGGGTCGCCGTGCAGGTCGCCCACCACGTCGTCATCGGAGCACGCCAGCTGCACGCTCTCCCCGCGCGCTCCTATCGCTCGGGCGTCAGGTCGACGCCGCGGCTAGAACGGAGACGACCCCGTTCTTCGATGAAGTGAAGATATCAGGAAAAACGCCGGGACGGCGGGAATGTTCCCGCCGCCCCGGTCGTTTGCGAGCGGGGCGGACCCCGTTTTACAGCCCCTGCTCGCGCTCCACCTCTTGCCTGTACTCCTCCGTCGCGAACATCGCGATTTCCACGCGCCGGTTGAGCTGCCGGCCGTCGGCGGACTCGTTGTCCGACACGGGCTCCTCCTCACCGCGGCCGACCACGCGCACGCGCGAGGACGGCACGCCGCGCGACATCAGATAATCGGCGGTCGCCTGCGCGCGACGGCGCGACAGGTCCATGTTGTAGGAGTCGGTGCCCGTGGCGTCGGTGTGACCGACGACCATGAGCTCGCGGCCCTCGTACTTGCTGAAACTCGCCGCCAGGTCGGCGAGATCCTCGCGCGAAGCGCCCCGCAGGTTCGACGAGTCGAAGTCGAACAGCAGACCGGACGGGAAGTTGATCAGGATGCCCTCGCCGACGCGCTCGACATCCGCGCCTTCGAGGTCGGCGGCGAGTTCCTCCGCCTGCTGATCCATCTGTCGTCCGATCACCGCTCCGGCGACGCCGCCTACCGCGGCTCCGATGATCGCGCCACGCGCCGTCGAGCCGGTGGCCTTCCCGATCGCGCCGCCGACGGCGGCGCCGCCCGCGGCCCCGATGACCGCGCCTCTCTCGGTGTTGCTCATACTCGCGCACGCGGCAAGCGTGAACGGAATCAGCAACGCTACCGTGGGCGCTGCCTTACGCATCTTCATCATGGCGGACGATCCTCCCTGTTTCGGTTCTCGCGCTTCCCACCCGTATCCGTCCCCCCGCGGCGTTTCGGGTGCAAGGGCGGTGCCAGCTCTTTCCGTCCCGGCCTTTGCCCCTTCCCGGAGCCACAAAGCCGGACTCGAGCCGTCGCTCCGGCGAGCGCGGATCGCGCATCCCTGTCGCCCCATGGGGTCGCGCGTGCGTCCCCCAGCGAGGACGGGCGCGGCGCGTATCGCCGGCCCGCGGGGAGGGGGGACGTGTTGACACGCGCCGGGTCCCGCGATTGCATGAACGGGCGCACGGCAGGGACGACCGAGACTCCGAGGAGAACACCCATGACGCCGACCCCGACCGGAGCCCGCCCCCGGGGCTTCGCGCCCCCGATCTTTGGCGCACCCCCGGTTGCGCTGGCCGTGCTCCTCGCGGCGTGCGCCGGCGCCGCGACCGGCGCGCCCGAGCCGCCCGCGCCGGACGCCGAGGGAGCGGCGCCCCTGGCGGACTGGCCCCCGCCCCGGCCGATCGCCCGCCCCCTGGCGCCTACGCCGGCCTATGCCGCCGCCGAGACGCGCGGCACGCGCTCGTCCACCGGCGCCCCGGGGGGCCGCTACTGGCAGCAGTGGACCGACCACTCCATCGACGTTCAGGTCGACCCGGACTCCAAGCGCCTGGAAGCCTCGCTGCGCATGGACTACCACAACGGGTCGCCGGACGCCCTTCCCGGCGTGGTGCTCGAGCTTACGCAGAACGCGCACGAAGAGGGCGCCCGCCGGCTGGAGGAGCTGGAGGTGACGGGGGGCGTCTCGCTGACGCGCGTGGTCGTGGACGGTCGCGCGCTGTCGGAGGGGCGGGCAAGCGGCGCCGAGCCGGCGTACGCGGTGGACGGAACGGTGATGGCGATCCGGCTGCCCCGGCCGCTCGCCTCCGGCGGCACCGCCCGGATCGAGATCGATTACGCCTTCACGATCCCGCGGCAGGGGATCGGGGGGCGCATGGGCTGGAGTCGCGACGACCTCCTGTTCGTCGCCTACTGGTACCCGCGCATGGCGGTCTACGACGACGTCGTGGGGTGGTCCGCCGACCAATACCTGGGGGCGGAGTTCTACCAGGGCTTCGGCGACTTCGAGTATTCCGTGACGCTGCCCCAGAACTGGGTGGTGGTGGGCACGGGGGAGCTGCAGAACCCCGACGACGTGCTCGCGCCGCACGTGCTGGACCGGCTCGCCGCGGCCGGCGCGAGCGATCGGGTGGTGCGCGTGGTCGGAACGGGGGATTTCGGTTCGGCCACCGTCGCGTCCGCGGACGGCTTGCTCACGTGGCAGTTCCGCGCGGACTCGGTCAGGGACGTGGCGTTCAGCGCCACGCGCGCCTCGAACTGGGACGCCGCGCGCGCGTCGATCGGGGACCTGGACGGGGACGGGTCCGAGGACTACGCACGCGTGGACGCGATCTGGCGGGCGGAAGCACCGCGCTGGGCGCAGGCGTGGCGCTACGCCCAGCACTCGCTGTCCTTCCACTCGCGCTTCACCGGCCAGCCCTACCCCTGGCCACACATGTCGATCGTGGAGGGCGCCGGCATAATAGGCGGCGGCATGGAGTTCCCGATGATGACCATCATCGGTGACTACAATGAGGCCGGGGACAGCGCGCTCTACAACGTCACCTCGCACGAAATCGCGCACATGTGGGTGCCGATGCTGCTGGCCAGCGACGAACGGAGGTATTCGTGGATCGACGAAGGCATGACGAGCTTCCTCGAGAACCAGTCCCGCAAGGACTTCTACCCCGGGCTCGACCACGACCAGCCGGACCGCGACGACTACATCGACGTCGCGCTGGCCGGACACGAAGGGTCGATGATGACGCGGTCCGACTACCACGTCCCGGGTCCCGGCTTCGTCACCGCGTCCTACCGCAAGCCGGCCACGCTGCTCGCGCTGCTGCGCGGCGTGCTGGGTGAGGAGGACTTCGACCGGGCGTACCGCGAATTCCACGCTCGGTGGCGCTTCAAGCACCCCTACCCGTGGGATTTCTTCCGCACGGTCGAGAACGTCACCGGGCGTGACCTGGGCTGGTTCTGGGGCAGCTTCTACGAAGAGACGTGGCTGGTCGACCACGCCGTCGAGGCGGTCACGCGAGCGCCCGACGGGTCGGCGACCATCACGATCCGCGACGACGGCGACGCGCCCCTGCCGACGCCCGTCACGGTGACCAGGGCGGACGGCACGACCGTGGAGCTCACGGTGCCCGTGGAACGGTGGCTCCGGGGGTATCGCAGCGCGACGCTGCGCGTCGGACCCGGCGCCGCGGTCACGCGCGTGGAGGCCGCGCCCGCGCTGGCGTGGCCGGACGTGGACCGATCCAACAACGTCTGGGAGGCGGCGGGTTCCTGACGGCTACATCGACGCCCCCACCACGGCGAACCCCAGGACCGCGAACGCGGCCGCGAGGAGGGCGTAGGGTAGCTGGGTACGCACGTGGTCGACGTGGTCGGTCGCGGACGCCATCGAGCTGATGATGGTCGTATCGCTGATGGGCGAGGAGTGGTCGCCGAAGATGCCACCGGACAGCGAGGCCGCGACGAACGGCGCGACCGGCAGTCCCATGGTCATGGCGGTGGGCACGGCGATCGGCATCATGATCGCGAACGTGCCCCAGCTCGTGCCGGTGGAGAAGGCGGTGAATCCGGCCACGACGAAGATCAGCGGCAGCAGCGCCGCGGGGGCGAGGCGGCCGGTCACGACCTGCGCCACATAGGCGCCGGTGCCGAGCGCCTGGGCCACCGCGGCCAGCGCGAGCGCCAGCAGCAGGACCGTCGCCATCGGGACCAGCCCTCCCGCTCCCTTGAGCGCGACCTGCATCAACCGGGGGACCCGCATCGCCCGCTGCGCCAGCAGAAGCACCCAGGCCACGGCCAATCCGAACATCACGGCCCACAGAACGCTCGTGGATCCCGACCCCGCGCGCAGGTCGCCCCCGCCCGTGACGTAGAGGCCGACGGGCATCATGAGCACCATCCCCAGGATCGGCAGGATCATGTTTCGCGCGCGGGGCTCCACCCCGGGATCGGGCTCGGGCGCGATCACATCCGGGTCGACCATGGGCGCGGCGCCCTCCGATAGCACCTTCCCTGCCCGCGCTCGGGCCTCCGCGCGCCGCATGGGTCCGATGTTCCAGCCGGTCGAGACGACGATGCCCGCCAGGACGATCGCCGCGATCGCGTAGAAGTTGAACGGCATGGACCGGACGAACGTCGCGAGCGGGTTGGCCACGCCCAGGCCGCCCAGCAGGCTCAGGACGTACGCGCCCCACGCGTTCAGGGGGATCATGATGCACACCGCGGCGGAGGTGGAGTCGACGATGTAGGCGAGCTTCTCGCGGGAAACCCGGAACCGATCGAAGAGCGGCCGTCCGACGGCGCCCGCCACGAGCACCGTGATGTTGGACTCGATGAAGATCAGGACGCCCAGGATGTATGGCAGCAGTTGGGCACGGCGCGCGCTCGTGATCAGCTCGCGGCGCTCGATCGCGTGGACGAAACCGCGCACGCCGCCGGCGGTCTCGATGGTCGCGATGAGCGAGCCGATCACCAGCGTGAAAAGGATGGCGCGGGCGCTGCCGGCGTCGGCGAGGACGGCGACCGTCATGTCGATCGCTCGGGCCAGCCCGGCGAAGGGGTTCCAGCCCTCCAGGATCGCGCCCCCCAGCCAGACGCCCGCGGCGAGGGACAGGTAGACCTGCCGGGAGATGATCGCGAGCGCGATCGCGAGCAGCGGCGGGAGCAGCGCGATCCAGCCGAAATCGGTCATCGTGGCCGCCGAAGCTGTGTGATCGGGGCGTACCGGGCGCGGAGAGGCTACCCGGGGCGCCCCGGCAGCGTCAAGCGTTCAACCGATGAATACGTGGGTCCAGAACCCTTCGACGCGGCCGAGGCCGTGTCGCGTCAGATCGCAGTTCTCGAGGTTCGCGCGATGCCCGGGGCTGCGCAGCCACATGCCGAGGACGTCCGCGGGCGGCCGGGGGGTGAGCGCGATGTTCTCCGCGGCGACCCGCCAGCCGACCACGTTCGCGCGCCGCAGCCGCGCGAAGGGGTCCCTGCCCTCGCGATCCACGTGATCGAAGAATCCTTCGGCGCGCATCGACGCGCTGTGCGCCCGTGCCACGCGGGCCAGCTCCGAGTCCCACTCGAGGGACGGGCATCCGGCCGCCAGGCGGTGCCGGTTGACGAGCCCGGCCATCTCCATCTCCAGCGCGTCGCGCCCGGCCGATGGCGTCGCCGGCGCGGCGCCGGGATCGGCCTGCGCGGGTCGGGGGGGATCGCGCGGAGGGGAATCGGCCGCCGCGCGCGCCGCGCTTTCGTCGCCGGCCCGCCTGGGGCCGGCCGGTACGCAGGCCGCCGCCGCGACGAGCACGGCCACGACGGCGTGGAGGCTGGGCGAGCGCATGCGAGATGATTCCCCGCGCGGGGCTTGCGGGTTCCAGAGAAAGCCGGGTCCGACCCCCGAAGGGGCCGGACCCGGGGGCGGGTCACGGCCGGACCCGTCAGACCGTCGGGCTCGGCGACGTCGACACCGCCTGCCACTCCTTGGCGACCGCCGCCCAATCCACGACGTGCCACCACGCGTCGACGTAATCCGGGCGCCGGTTCTGATACTTCAGGTAATAGGCGTGCTCCCAGACGTCGATCCCCAGGATGGGCGTGTGCCCCTTCATGTAGGGGCTGTCCTGGTTGGGTGTGGAGTACACCTCGAGACCGCCGGGCCCGTTCGCGACCAGCCACGCCCACCCGCTGCCGAACTGGCCGGTCGCCGCCGATGCCAGCTCGGCCCTGAACGCGCCGATGGACCCGAAGGCGTCGTCGATCGCGTCGCCCAGCGCGCCGTCGGGGTCGCCGCCGGCGTCGGAGCCCATGATGCGCCAGAACAGGGCGTGGTTGGCGTAGCCGCCGCCGTTGTTCCGGACCGTCTCCCTGATGTCACCGGGCACTCCGTCGATGCCGCGTAGAAGGTCCTCGATGGACTTCCCTTGCAAGTCGGCGTGGCCCTCGAGCGCGTCGTTGAGCTTCTTCGTGTAGCCCGCGTGGTGCTTGTCGTGGTGAATCTCCATCGTGCGCGCGTCGATGTGGGGCTCGAGGGCGTCGAACGCGTACGGCAGGTCGGGGAGCTTGAAGGGATAGGACATCGAGTTCCTCCTCGGGGGTGCGTTTTCGTGGTCCACGGATTCAAGCTAGCACCATGCAAGTTTCGTTCGGTGACCGACGGTTCGGCCAGCGTTACCAGGAGACGCTCAATTCGACCTCCCCGCGCGCCGCTCTCGCGAGCGTCTCGCGCACGCGCTCATCGGCGGCGGCGGCCGGTGTCGTCCCGGTTTCGGCCGCGCGCCGGAGAACCTCGGCGACCGTCTCGCCGACGCGCAGGACGCGTGCCCGGATCCGTTTCTCGCTCGCGCCCTCGGCCACCAGCGGCAGCGCGATCGCTCCCCCGGCGTTGACGATGTAGTCGGGTACGTAGACGATGTCTCGCTGGAGGAGGCGATCGGCGACCCGAGGACTGTCGAGTTGGTTGTTGGCCGATCCCGCGACGATCTCGCACCTCAGCTCCTCGATCGTCGCCGGGTTGAGCGTGGCGCCCACGGCGCAGGGCGCGTAGACATCGCATTCGGTCGAGTAGGCGTCCGGCGCCTGCACGACCGTCGCGCCCAGTTCCTCGGCGAGCGCCGCCGCCCGCTCCGCGTCCAGGTCGCACAGGAGCAGGCGCGCCCCGCGCTCCGCCAGCATCCGAGCGAGCGGTTCGCCGACGTCGCCGACGCCCTGGACCAGAACGCGGAGGCCGTCGACCCCTCCGCCGTTCACGCCGCAGTGCCTCACCGCAGCCTCGATCCCGGCGAACACCCCCAGAGCGGTGTACGGGCCGGGATCGAGCAACTCGCCCGGGCGCGCATGCACGTACTCGGTCTCCTCGGCGATCACCGACATGTCCTCCGGCGTGGTGCCCAGGTCTTCTCCGGTCATGTACGTGCCGCGCAGGGAATTCAGCAGCTTTCCGAAGCGCCTGAGCAGGCCGTCCCTGTCGGCGCCGAGCAGCTGCCGGGGAACGGCGAGCACCGATTTGCCGCCGCCGAAGGGAAAGCCGATGCCGGCCCATTTGTAGGTCATGCCTTCGGCGAGGCGCATGGCGTCGCGCAGGCCGTCATGGGGAGCCGGATAGGTGCGCATGCGACACCCGCCGACCGCCGGCCCGAGCGTCGTATCGTGGAGCGCGACGAAGATCCACGTGCCAGTCGGCCTGTCGAAGCGGATGACCACGGCCTCGCCGTCCCACGTCTCGACGAGCCTGTCGATGGAGTCGGCCGGGGACGCGCTCACGGCGCTCCTCCCTCCTCCACCCGCGGCAAGGCCTCGGGCAGGTCGGCGATGACGTACGCCATCACCGCCATCGCGGCGACGCACAGCGCCATCTCCGCGGGGTCCAGCTTGTCCAGGGTGTCCGCCGCCGAGTGATGATACCAGAAGTAGCGCGTACCATCGACGCGGAGTCCCATCCCGGGGACCCCTCGCTGCATGAGCGGTGCGATGTCGGCGCCGCCCCCGCCGCGCCACACCTCGCCGGCTCCGATCCTGTCGAGCAGGGCGGCCACCGCGGCCACGGTCTCGAACGCCTCGTCGGACCCGGTGAAGCCGAACCCGGCGGGGCGGAAGACGCCCGCGTCCGATTCGATCGCGAGCACCGTGCTCGGGGCTTCCTCGGCGTAGGCGTTCGCTCCCCGCAGTCCGTTCTCTTCGTTCGTCCAGAGCACGACCCTGACCGTCCTCCGCGGTCGCAGGCCGAGGTCCTTCATCAGCCTGACCGCCTCCCACGCCACCACCGAGCCGCCCCCATCATCCATCGCCCCGTCGCCCACGTCCCAGGAGTCGATGTGCCCGCCGACGACGACGACCTCGTCCGGCAGCTCACGGCCGACGACCTCGCCCATCACGTTCCGCGAGGGCGCGTCCGGCAACGTCTCCGCCCCCATCTCGAGGTGCACGACGGGCACGTCGCCGCGCCCCGCGATCCGGCGCAACTTGAGCGCATCCTCCACCGTGATCGCGGCGTGCGGAATCCGGGGGACCCCCTCCTCGTATTGCATCGTCCCCGTATGAGGCGTCCGCATCGAGTGGGGCGTGACGGAGCGGATCAGGCTCGCGACCGCGCCGACGCTCGCCGCGGCGACGGCGCCGTTGACGCGGTAGCGGACCGTTTCGCCGTAGCTCGTGAAGGGGACGTCGAAGAGCACGATCCGGCCGCGGGCGTCGTCGGCGCGCTCCGCCAGCTCATCGAAAGAACCGACGATCAGCACTTCCGCCGTGATGCCGCCGGGCGGAGTGCCGACGCTCCCTCCGAGGCCCAGCATCGGCATCTCGGACGGCACCGGCTCCAGGAGGCGCAGGGATTCCTGGTTGCGGACCCAATGCGGCACCATCACGGGTTGGGCGCGGACGTTCTCGAGGCCGTCCTCGGTCATCTCCCGGAGGATCCAGTCGAGCGCTCGTTCGAGACTCTCCGATCCGCTGAACCGGTGCCCGAACCGATCGACCATCTCGGCGAGCCGTTCCCATGCCGCGCTGTCCCCGAGGGCCGCGTCTATGAGGCTGTCCGCCGCCACTCGATAGGCCGCGGGAGGCCCGACCCCCGGCGCCCGCGCGCCCGCCTGGCCGGCCAGCTCGTGCATGGGTGCCGCGGCTGCCGGCGCGAGCGCGGCGGAGACCAACGCGACAGCGGCGGCGGCCGCCAGGGGGAGCGCCCGGGCGCCCGCGAAGCGCACGCCACGCCCGCAGGATCCCCGATTCTTCACGTTGGTAGCCCGCATGCCTGCTCCGGTCGGAGGGAAGGCAAAAGCATAGCACCGCGCGCGCGCGTGCGGCCACCGGGCCGAACCGGGGCGCCCCCGCACGCGGAGGGCGGGGCTGCGCGCGGCCAGCGCGCGCCTGGACACGCGGGGGTTCGCCGAGAGTGACTGATTCCCTTGCCGGGAGTGCCCGGCGGGACCACGACGGAACGTGAGCGGCGCCCGGCCGTGGCAAGGAGACGGCGCCTGTCCTCAGCCCACGCTGTAAGGTCCGCCGCCAAAGTACGCCAGGAGCAGCGCGCCTCCGGCGAGCGCCAGATTCTTCATGAAGTGGGCCATCTCGACGGCCTTCTGCATGGGATCGGCCTCCTTCCAGAAGGAGTGCATCATCAGCGCGGTGGGGACCAGGAACGCGAAGAGGATCAAGCCGCCGATGTCCACGCGGTACCCGAGCAGAACGCTGAAGCCGCCGACGAGTAGCATCACACCCGAGACCAGGACCATGATGCCCGGGGCCGGGACGCCCTTCTGCCGCGCGTACTGGGTCATGTCGCCGTGTTGCGTCAGGTGGCTCACGCCGCTCCCGATGAACAGCATCGCGAACAGGGCGCGGCCGACCGGCACGAGGATGTCCACGAAGTCACCTCCTGTGCTGGGGGGGCTGCGCCTTCTTAGTAGACAGGCCGGTAACGGCTGTCAAACCGGACGAGCACCATGAAGATCTTCCTGACGGGAGCAACGGGTACGATCGGCGCGGAGGTCGCGCGCGCGCTGACGGGCGACGGCCACGTAGTGACCGCGCTGCTGCGCAGTCCCGGCAAGCGCCACCTGCTCGAGGCGCTCGGCGCGCGAGCGCACGGCGGCGATCTCGCGGACGCCGACTCGTACGCCTCCGAGGCGGCGCGCCACGATGTCCTCATCCACGCCGCGATGGATTACGCGGGCGAGACCGTGGCGGCGGATCGCGTGGCGATCGACACCTTCGTGGGCGCGCTCCAGGCGGGCGGCAGGGCGCGCCGCTTCCTGTACACGTCCGGCTGCTGGGTCCTGGGGGATACCGGCGGAGCACCCGCGGCCGAGGACGCCGGCACCGACGGCGCCGCGCCGCTCGTCCGGTGGCGTCCGGCGCACGAGCGGGCGGTGCTGGAGGCCGGGCGAGGGACGGCGAGCACCGTGGTGCTCCGGCCCGGCCTCGTGTACGGGGGACCCGGGTCGCTGACAGCGGGTTGGTACAGGGCCGCGGCGTCCGGAGGGGCCGCTCGGCTCATCGGCGACGGGCAGAACCACTGGTCGTTCGTGCACGTCGAAGATCTGGCGAGGCTCTACGTCGCGGTCGCGGGATCCGACGCGGGGGGAGTCTTCCACGGGGTCGACAACGCCCCGGTGCTCGCCGGGGACGCGGTCGCCGCCGCCAGCCGCGCGGCGGGCGCCGGGGGGCGCGTGAAGCGGTTGAGCCTGGAGGAGGGACGGGCGTCCCTGGGACCAGTGGCGGACGCCCTGGTGATGGACCAGCAGATCGTCACCGAACGCGCCGAGGAGGTGGGCTGGGAGCCGGCCTGCGCCAGCTATCCGGACTGCGTCGAGCGTGCCTTCGCCGAGTGGCTGGCCTTCAGCCGGCGCCGAACTCCGTCGTGAACCGTTCCAGCGGCTTGCGCGAGATGTCGGGTACGACGGCGTCCTCCGACGGATAGCCGACCACCAGGACCAGGAAGGGCCTCTCGCTTTCCGGGCGGTCGAGCAGGTCGTTCAGAAAGTCCATCGGACTGGGCGTGTGGGTGAGCGTCGCGAGCCCGGCGTTGTGCAGCGCGGTGATGAGAATCCCGGTCGCTAGTCCCGTGGATTCGACGGCGTAGTAGTGCTTCACCCGGGCTCCACCGGCGGCCGTCCCGTAGCGCTGGACGAACACCGCGATCAGGCAGGGAGCGGCCTCGAGAAACGGCTTGTTTTCGTCGGTGCCCAGCGGCGCGAGCGCATCCAGCCATTCTTTCGGCGCGCGCTCGCGGTAGAACAGCCGCTCCTCCTCCTCCGCGGCGGCGCGGATCGCGGCCTTTCTGGCGGGATCGCGGACCACCACGAAATGCCAGGGCTGGAGGTTCGCGCCACTGGGCGCGGTCCCCGCCGCCCGCAGGCACTCCTCCAGGACACCCGCGGGAATCTCTCGATCGGAAAACGAACGTACGGTGCGGCGTCGCTCGGCCTGCTCGCGAAACGCCCGCGCCCTGGACAGCATTTCGTCCGGCGGATACTCCCGGTAGTCGGGGAGCGGGATGAACGTGGGCCCCTGGTGCCGCGGTCCGGCCACTTCAGCCACCCAGGATCGCCCGGATCAGCTCGTCGTTGGTCTGGGTGCGGCGCATGAAGCCCAGCAGGTCGTTCATGGCGTCGGCGGGGCTGGAGCGGCTCAGGTCCCGGCGCAGGACCGTCGAGGCGCGCAACGCTTCGGGCGTCATCAGCAGCTCCTCGCGGCGTGTCGCGCTCCCGAGCAGGTCGATCGCGGGGAAGATGCGCTTGTCGGCGAGCTGGCGGTCCAGGACCAGTTCGCTGTTCCCGGTGCCCTTGAACTCCTCGAAGATGACCTGGTCCATGCGCGACCCGGTGTCGACCAGGGCCGTGGCGATGATGGTGAGCGAGCCCCCTCCCTGGGACGGATCGATGTTGCGGGCGCTGCCCAGGAAGCGCTTGGGCTTCTCCAGGGAGTTCGCGTCGAGGCCGCCCGACAGGGTCCGACCGGTGCCCTGCTCGACGGTGTTGTAGGCGCGCGCGAGACGCGTTATGGAGTCGAGGATGATCACGACATCCTCACCCATCTCGACCCGCCGGCGCGCGCGTTCCATGGTGATCTCGGCCACCGAGGTGTGGCGGTCCGCGGGGTGGTCGAAACTCGAAGCGATCACCTCTCCGAAGCCGTGAACCTGCATCTCGGTGACCTCTTCGGGCCGCTCGTCGACCAGCACGATGAATACCTTGCACCCCGGGTGGTTCTTGACCACGCCCTCGGCGACGGACTGCAGGATGGTCGTCTTCCCCGCCTTCGACGGGGCCACGATCATCGCGCGCTGACCCTTCCCCAGCGGGCAGAAGAGATCGATGATCCGATTCGTCGGATCCGGCTGGCCGTTGTACTTCAGGTCGCACTCGAGGACGAGCTGGGCGTCCGGGTGCTTGGCGCCCATCTTGTTGAACTGCGGCCGGTGCGACGCGTCCTTGGGGGGATGGTCGTTGACCAGCTCGAGATGGGTTAGCGGCGGACTCTTGCCCCTGCCCGGAACCTGGCCCGAGGTGCCGGTGATTTCGTCGCCGGTACGAAGTCCGAAGCGCTGGATGAGCTTCTGGTTTACGTAGATGTCTTCGTCGCCCGGGATGTAGCCCGCATCCGGTCTCCGCACGAATCCGGAACCGCTTCCCAGCACCTCGAGCACGCCGAGGAATCCTTCGTTCGACACGATACCTGCTTGATTCTTGGGATGTCCGTCGCCGGAGTCGGCGACGGGGATAATTACGGCGCAACATGCCGCATTCGGAACACCGGGGACCTCACCGGGGTTCCCGGCGGTGCCGCGCGAGTTCGATTGCTGCTCTTCGCGACGCCCCCGTATATTATTGAGTTTGCGGCCAACGCAAAAGGGAGAGGTGGATGGCCAACGATGCGATCGAGATGGAAGGGATCGTGACCGAGGTCCTGCCGAACGCGAATTTTCGGGTCGAGCTGGACAACGGACACAACATCCTGGCGTACCTGTCGGGCAAGATGCGCAAGTACTACATCCGCGTCCTCGAGGGCGACCGGGTGAAGATCGAAATGTCTCCCTACGACCTCAGCCGCGGGCGCGTTACCTACCGGTACAAGTAGTCACCCCGGGCGAGGAGACCTGCCGCCTCGCGCACCGCACCAGTTCCCCTTCGCAATTCGGACCGACGCACGCCAGCTCCCTTCGCGCGAGGACCGCGGTACGCGCGCTCGCAGGCGCTGATCCCTGCCACTCTCCGGCCGGCGCAACGCCGTGTGGTGCCCTCCGAGGCTCCCTTCCGCTCGAGCGTCACGGGCGGTTTCACCGCTTTGGCTCGCTCCTTGCCTCGGCAGTACGGCGAAAACTCACTCCAACGGAGGCCCAAATGCTCTGGACGATCGTTGTCGTACTCCTGATCCTGTGGCTGCTCGGGTTCATCGGCGGCATCGGCGGACCGTTGATCCACGTCCTGGCGGTCATAGCGCTCGTCGTCGTTCTGGTCCGCATCATCCAGGGCCGGCGCCCGATCTGACACCCGATTCGCGCGCTTGAGGGCGCCGGTGCCTCGGATCCGCCGATCGAGGCGCCGCGCCCCGGCGCCGTTCATCATCACCGACCGGACGCGCTCGGTCGCGCGACGCCGGCCGCGCCGGCCGCGGCCGTTGCCGGCCGGGACGGCGCCCGCCACCTTGCCCCGATGAACGCCGAACGCCTCGTGGCCGCCGAGATCGCCCGCGCCCGCACCCTCCCGTCGGCCGAGTACCACGACCCCGCCTCGTACGCACGGCAGTGCGAGCGCGTGTTCGCGCGCGCCTGGCACCTCCTGCCCGGGGCGGGCGAGGTGCGCGCCCCGGGGCACGTGCGGCCGTTCACGCTGCTGCCGGGGTGCCTCGACGAACCCCTCGTGCTCAGCCGGGGCGCCGACGGCGAGCTGCGCTGCCTGTCCAACGTGTGCACTCACCGGGGCGCGCTCGTGGCCGAGGGCGAGGGGCACCTGCGCGGGTTCCGGTGTCGATACCACGGTCGCAAGTTCGGGCTGGACGGCTGCTTCCAGTCGATGCCGGAGTTCGAGGGCGTCGAAGCGTTCCCGTCGGCCGACGACGACCTGCCCCGTCTTGCCCTGGCACGCTGGGGCCCGCTGACGTTCGCGGCGCTCCATCCGGCGTTCCCGTTCGAGGAGTGGATCGGTCCCGTCCGCGATCGGGTGGACTGGCTGCGGCCGGAGGAGTGGCGTCTCGACCCCGCCACGTCGCGCGACTACGTGCTGGACGCGCACTGGGCGCTGTACGTCGACAACTACCTCGAAGAGTTCCACATCCCCTACGTGCACGGCGCCAGCCTGGCCGGGGCGATGGACTACCAGGGCTATCACACGGTGCGGTTCGAGCTGGGCAACCTGCAGGTGGGAGCGGCGAGCGGGGGCCAGCCGACGCTGGAGCTCCCCGCCGGGCACCCCGAGGCCGGCCAGCGGACGGGCGCGCTCTACTTCTGGCTGTTTCCCAACCTCATGCTGAACGTCTACCCGTGGGGCCTGTCGCTGAACGTGGTGGAGCCGCTCGGTCCTCGCCGCACGCGCGTGCGATTCCTCTCGTACGTGGCCGATCCGACGCTTCGGGGGTCCGGCCTGGGGGGCGACCTGCACCGGGTCGAGATGGAGGACGAGGAGATCGTCGAGTCCGTGCAGGCCGGGGTCCGGTCCCGGCTCTACGACCGGGGGCGCTATTCGCCCCGCCGCGAGGTAGGCACCCACCACTTCCACGTGCTGCTGCAGCGATTCCTGGGGGCTGGCGACTGAAGCTGGCGCATCCGCGCCGCCGGGCGCGAGTGTCGTTTCTTGCCCGGCGGGATCGCCGCTGCCCACTTTGCCGACTTCCCGTGGGTGCGCTCCGCGACGCGCGCGCGCCCCTTTTTTCCGAAACACGGCGAAATTGCCATGCGTAAGCGAGCACTCTCCGCGGCGGCGTGCGCGGCCCTGGTCTTCGTTCCGGCGGCGTGCGCGGGAGGCGGACCGCAGACGACGCCCCCGACCCCGCGGGATGGCGACCCCGCCACCGCCGACGCCGCGTTCGCGTCCACGTACGTGCCCCTGCCGGCGCAGACCACCGTCATTCGCAACGCGACCGTCATGACTGCCGCGGGGCCGACGATGGAGGCGGCCGACGTGCTGATGGTGAACGGCCGCATCGAGGCGGTCGGTGCGGGGCTGGACTCTCCGGCCGGCGCTATCGAGGTCGACGGGGCCGGCAAGTGGGTGACGCCCGGCATCATCGACACCCACTCGCACATGGGGGTCTACTCCGCGCCCGGCGGCGCGTCGCTCTCGGACGGCAACGAGGCGACCGCGCCCAACACCGCGGAGGTGTGGGCGGAGCATTCTGTGTGGACCCAGGACCCGCAGTTCGCGCTGGCGCTCGCGGCGGGGGTGACGACGTTCCACGTGCTGCCCGGGTCGGCCAACCTGTTCGGCGGCCGGGGGGTCACGCTGCGGAACGTGCCGGCGCGCAC
Source organism: Longimicrobiales bacterium (assembly GCA_035513295.1). Lineage (GTDB taxonomy): Bacteria > Gemmatimonadota > Gemmatimonadetes > Longimicrobiales > RSA9 > DATHRK01. The sequence goes on along the minus strand of DATKCH010000095.1, from coordinate 29,305 downwards.
CACGCAGGGGATGAAGTTCCCGGGCGCGCCGTACACGCTCAAGATGGCGTGCGGCGAAAACCCCATGCGGGTGTACGGCAACCGCGGCCGGTCGCCGTCGACGCGCATGGGCAACGTCGCCGGTTACCGCTCCGCGTGGATCGAGGCCGCCGAATACAAGCGGCGGCGGGACAGGTGGCGCGCCGACGGAAGCGATCCGGACGAGGAGCCGCGCCGCAACCTCCAGAGCGAGACGCTGGCGGGAGTGCTCGCGGGCGACATCCTGATCCAGAACCACTGCTACCGCGGCGACGAGATGGCGGTGATGCTGGACATCGCGCGCGAGTTCGGCTACCGGATCGCGAGCTTCCATCACGCCGTGGAGGCCTACAAGGTCCGCGACCGCCTCGCCGAGACGGACACCTGCGCGAGCATGTGGGCCGACTGGTGGGGCTTCAAACTGGAGTCCTACGACGGGATCCGCGCCAACATCGCGCTGGTGGACGAGGCGGGTGCGTGCGCGATCCTGCACACCGACGACGCCGGCGGCATCCAGCGCATGAACGTGGACGCCGCGGTCGCGCTGGCCGCCGGGCTGGAGGCGGGCATAGACCTGGATCGGGACGACGCGCTCCGCTGGATCACCATCAATCCGGCGCGCGCGCTCGGGATCGCGGACGGGGTGGGATCTCTGGAAGCGGGCAAGCGCGCGGACGTCGTGGTCTGGTCGGGCGACCCCTTCAGCATCTACTCGGAACCCGAGCTGGTCTTCATCGACGGCGCGCTCGCCTACGACCGCGCGGATGCGTCGCGCCAGCCGCTGTCCGACTTCATGCTGGGCAACCTGCCCGAGGAGGTGATCCCATGAGGCGCCCACCTCTCGCGGTCCTGGTTCTGGCGATTGCGACGGGGCCATGGGCATCCGAAGGGACCGCGCAGGCGGTGGCCATCACCAACGCCCGCATCCACACGGTGTCGGGTGGCGTGATCGAGAACGGCACGCTGGTCATGGAGGGCGGCCGCATCGCCGCCATAGGGCCGGACGTGGACGCCCCGCCCGGCGCGCGCGTGATCGACGGCACGGGCAGGATCGTCACGCCGGGGCTGATCGAGTCGGCGTCGCAACTCGGCGTCGTGGAGATCAGCGCGGTCGACCAGACCGTGGATGCCTCGAGCTCGGACGACCGCGTCACCGCCGCGTTCCGCGTGAGCGACGGCCTGAATCCGTTCTCGACGCTCATCCCCATCGCCGCGACGGGCGGCGTGACGCGCGCGGTGGTGGTGCCTGGCGGGCAGGCGCTGATCGTCGGACAGGCGGCGCTCATCGACCTCGACGGCGGCAGGCCGTCCGAGCTCGTACGGCGCGACCCGCTCGCCATGGTGTCCGCGTTCGACCAGGGCGCCGCCGCGCGCTTCGGCGGATCGCACGGCGCGGCGCTGATGCGGCTGCGGGAGGCCCTGCAGGACGCGCGCGACTACGCCGCCAACCGCGCCGCGTTCGACGCCGGGTCGCGGCGCGAGTACGCGCTCAGCCGTCTTGACCTGGAGGCGCTCGGCCCGGTCGTGAACGGCGAGCTCCCGATGATCATGGAGGCGAACCGCACGACCGAGATCCTGTCCGCGCTGGCGCTCGCCGAGGAGTTCGGGCTCGACCTGGTGCTGTCCGGCGCCGCCGAGGGCTGGGTCGTGTCGGGCGACATCCTGGCCGCCGGCGTTCCGGTCATCACCAACCCCATGGAGAACCTGCCGGGCTACGACCGACTCGCGATCTCGGTGCAGGGAGCTGGCCGCCTCGTCGCCGCCGGGGTGCCCGTGGCCTTCTCGACCGGCGTTTTGGGGGGCTCGCCGGCGCTCGGGACGCACAACGTCCGCAATCTGCGCCTGCTGGCGGGCGCAGCGGTTCGCAACGGCATGCCCTACGCCGACGCGCTCCGGGCGCTCACGCTGACTCCGGCCGAGATCTGGGGAATCGCGGACGAAACGGGATCCCTGGAGGCGGGCAAGAGCGCGGACGTGGTGGTCTGGAACGAAGACCCCTTCGAGCCTCTCTCGCGCGCGGAGCACGTATTCATCGCGGGACGGGAGATGGTCGGCGACACCCGCCAGGACAGGCTGCTGGAACGATATCGCGCGATCGGGGGCCCGATTCCCGAAGCGTACAAAAAATAGGCGCCGGAGGGGTCCTCCGGGGGCGCGCTCGGAGAGTCCGGTCACGAGAAGGCCCCGGCGGAGAATCCGCCGGGGCCTTCTGTCCGGGCGCGCGCGGCGACGCGCGGCTCTCAGGGCGAACGGCTACCTGAAGTACAGGTAGAGGCCGTAAGCGCCGAGCGCCGCGCCCGTCACCGCGACGACGGTCCCGGCGTCATCACCGAGGATGAGGCCGGTAATCAACAGCGCTCCACCCGCGATCATGAGCGCGGAAGCCTGCCGCGCGGTCGCGGGTAGCAGCACGGCGATGTCGTCGGCCGCGGAGAACTCGCTCTGCGCGCGGGGGGCGATGGAGTGGTCGCCGAAGCGCGGCTCGGTAGCGCGCGGACCCATTTCCAGCTCGGTCGCGCCGTTGTCACTGAGGGGACCCGCCTGCGGCCTCACCTCGCTCTGCTCAACGCGCTGGTCGTGCGGCGGGTCTTCCGGTCCGGACTCCTGCGCGAAGGCAGTCGCCGGCACCACCAGCGACGCCATGAGCAGTGCGGTGCCAAGTCGTGCATACATGTCGCAGCTCCTCAATCCCTTCGGCGAGTTAAACGCAGCGGCCTTGCCGGCGCGCGAGCGGTCGGCGGTCTGTCGGGCAATTGCCATGCCATCCGGGCGACGCCGGCTTCCGTTCGAGCCCCTTTCGGCACGGCCGTGCGACCCTCGATCAGACCCTCAGCCGGTTGCGGGGCTCGCGGTTGTCGATCAGCCGCTCAACGAACTGGACCCGCTCCTCCATGTGGTCGAACCGGTCGCTCAGGCGCTCGAGGAGGTTCGTCACCCTCTCGAACTGGGCGAAGCTCATTTCGCTCGGCCCTCGCGTCGCCGCCTTGCGTTCCTCCGCCATGGCCTCGATCAACAGGCCCAGCTTCTTGCTGATCGGCCTCAGGATCGCCACCGCGCCGATCATGAAGAACAGGAAAATCGGTATTAGCTCTTCCATGGGGTTCGTCTCCAGGGTCGGGGGGCCGCGTCGCTGTCCACCCGTCGGGCGGGACGAACGCGAACTCGTGTCGCCGTCCTCAATGCGGAACCGTACGGTCGGCGTCCCGGCCGGTTTCAGGGGTCGACCGGCTCCTCCCCCTCGCCGGAGTAGTCCGGCGGCCCGACCACCGCCCCCCGACTCTCGGCCCGGCGCAGCGAGGCCCACCCGCGCTGCCCGAATCGCCACAGGAGCAAGCCGACGTACCCGAGCGCCAGGTACCCGATCAGCTGCAGCCACACGACGCGCGGGCCCAGGAGCGCGCCCGACACGACAGCGACGGCGACCGAATAGATCCCCATCAGGCTCAGAACGACGCCGACCGCGAGTGACACTCCATACAGCACGCGCTTCACAGGCACTCCCCGATCCAGTTGCGAGGTCCGGCGGCGAGCTTCGGCGGGCCGCGCCGATCGCGCAAGGCCATGGGCGAGCCCGCCCCCGGCCGATCCCGACCCTGGAACGCCGCCCAGGTGTAAGGCGTAGTAGGGATTGCGACCCCTCCTCTCCCCGGAGTCTCGCGGGAGGGCGTTCGTGCGCCCGATCACGATCCGGACCGGAGGACATTCGCTTGCGCATCGAATCTCGCACCGCTTTCCCCCTCTTCGCTGTCGCGCTGCTGCTGGCGTGCTCCAGCGACGGCGACGGACCCGAGTCGGTCGCGTCCTTGACGGTGTCCCCCGCGAGCGCGTCCGTCGACGTGGGGGACACGCAGGCGTTCACCGCCACCGCGCGGGACGCGGACGGGGCCGTGCTCTCGGGCCGGTCGTTCACGTGGACGAGCTCGGCCAGCGGCACGGCGACGGTGACCTCGAGCGGCGTCGCCACGGGCGTCGCCGCGGGTACCGCCACGATCCGGGCCGAGACCGGCGGCATAACCGGGAGCGCACAGCTCACCGTGGTCACCCCCGGGCCCGCCACCGTGGCCATCACGCCGGACTCCGCGGACGTCGCCGTCGGCCAGGCCGTGCAGCTCTCGGCCACGGTCCTCGACGGCAATGGCGACCCGGTCTCCACCAGCGCGAGCTGGTCCAGCGCGAACACGAGCATCGCCACCGTGGACGGCAGCGGGTTGGTGACGGGCGAGGCCGAGGGCACCACGCAGATCACCGCTTCAGCCGGCGGCGTCACGAGCGCCCCGGCCACCATCGTCGTGATCCCTCCCGGCAACGTGGAGGTCAGTTCCATCTCGCCGAGTCCGATGGTCGAGGGTCAGTCGGCCACGATCACCGGCGAGGGCTTCAGTTCGAACCCCGCCGACAACATCGTCACGATCAACGGGTTCCGGGCGGTGGTCACGTCGGCGACCGGAACCCAACTCGTGATCGACGTCCCCGAGGAGTGCTTCCCCCAGGGGAACGTCTCGCTGGCCATCTCCACGCCCACCGGGTCGAGCGGCGCGGTGACGCACCCCATGCAGCCTGTCACGCCTCCGCTGGCGATGGCTGTCGGCGAGTTCCTGCTCATCCCGGATCCGGCTGACTTCTGCCTGCAGTTCGCCCCGGAGTTGCTGAACCAGGAGTACGTGTTCGGCGTGCAGTCGGTGCTGGAGGAGCCCTCCAACCTGACCGACGTGAGGGTTCGCGGTCAGGTTCCGGTCGCGGCCGTCGGAGTGGCCGCCACGGCTCTCCCGCTCGCGCGCGCCGTTTCACCGGCTGTTTCGCCCGACGATTCGCGCCTTGTCCGTCTCGTCGCGGAGCATCGCCGGGCCGAGGCGGAGCTGCGCCGCAAGGAAGGCGAGCTGGTGCGCTCGTTGATAGGCGCCGGCGCCGGACCGATGGCCCGCTCGGCGCGCACCTCCTCGTCCTCGATTCCGAATACGCTACAGGTCGGCGACACCCTGGAGATGCGAGTGCCCGACATCGACAGCAGCGACTTTTGCGAGGAGTTCGCTACGGTGAGCGCCGTCGTCCGCGTGGTCGGGACGCGGGGAATCTGGCTCGAGGACGTGGCGAATCCGACGGGCGGACTCAGCCTGTCCCAGATTCAGACCCTGAGCGACGTCCTCGACGACCAGGTCTACGGAGTCAACGTCGCATGGTTCGGGGATTTCACGGATTTCGACGACAACGATCGGATCGCCGTGCTGATCACCCGGGAGGTGAACGCCTTCGCCACCGTGCTGGGATTCGTGGCGAGTTCGGATTTGCTGCCGGGCGTGGGCGTGAGTTGCGCCGGTTCGAACGACGGCGAAGTGTACTATTCCATCACGCCCGATCCGAGTGGGAGTCTCGGCGGGCCGGTACTCGACGCGGCGGCACTCTTCGCGCTCTCTCCCGTGCTGATTGCCCACGAGCTGACGCATGTCATTCAGTTCGGGCGCCGGTTCGTACAGAGCCCCTTCCCCGGCATCATGACCGCGTGGGAGCTCGAGTCGCAGGCGACCTTCGCGGAGGAGGTCAACGGCTTCGTCGACACGGGGCGCTCCGCCGGTCAGAACTACGGGCCGAGCGTTGCGTGGGGCGCGGACGGCTCGCTGGGCTCGAGGTGGTTCGCATCAGGGTTTTCGCGGATCGCGTCTTACCAGGGGTGGGACGGGAACGCGAACACCGCAAACGTTTCGATACCCGGCGCCCCGGAACAATGTACGTTCGCCTTCGACTTCGACGATCCAGGCGCAGGGCCGTGCATCGACGGCCAGCTTAGCCGGTACATGATGTCGCTGTTTTATCGATGGTTGAGCGACAATGTCGCCTCATCCACCGCCGAGGCACAGGCCTTCCAGCGGGGATTCATCGATAACGATCTCGCGGGATTCGCGAACATCGCCGATATCGTCGGCGAGCCGTTTGCGACGCTGCTCGCGCAATGGGCGGCGATGCTCTACGCGGACGACCGCTCGGCGACGCTGGACGCGCGCGTTGCAATGCCGTCCTGGAACCTGCCGGCGATCTTCGGGGCCGTCGACCCGTCGACACGACTCGAACCTTATTCGCGCGGCTTTTCAGCGTTTTCTACGGACGTGCGTGTCCGCGCCGGATCGTCGGCCTATTTCCTGGTATCGGGACTGAACAGGCCACATACGGCGGTACGCGCCCGTACACTGTCGGGGGTGCCCCTGCCCACGTTCACCCAGATGTGGATCGTGAGGCTGCAATGAGGCTGGTTCCGGCGATCGCGGCCGCCATGCTGACTGCGGGTTGCGCGAATCAAACCGGGGACGAGAACGCCGCGCCTATCCAGGCGAACGAATCCGTCACGGGCGTCACGCACGTGGTTGGCACCGATGTAGAAACCTGGGTACAGGTTCGGACGGACGCGGCCGAGGCGCTCCGCGTCGTCGGTGACATGGAATCGGAGATCGGTTCGTTGCAGGGCGCGAGAGTGCGCATCGTCGGCGCTCGCGTCGATCACGCCGGCATCGGCCAGGCGTTCCACGTCGTCGACTACGAGCTCCTGGAGATCGGCGGCGAGGTCCCCATCGTCGGCACCCTCCTGCGGGTCGACAGCGATTTCTGGCTCGCCGAGCCCGATTCGGTGGGCGGCGAGCGGCTGCGGCTGATCGGCGTCTCGCAGGCGATCGGCGAGGCCACGGGCGGCAAGATCTGGGTGGTTGGGCTTCGTGGCTCGAGCGAGATCCGGGTGCAGTCCTACGGGGTGATCCGGATGCCGCCCGGGTCGTAGCGCCGCCCGGCCCCGGGAATCCCGCGTCGGCCCGCCGGTCGGCACGTCGGGCCTACACCAGCACCTCCGCGAACTGCAGGTTCGCCGCCGACCTGCACGAAGGCGGTGGACGGCAGATCGTCCGCGAGGGCGACGGTGCGCGCGTAGTACTCGGTGAAGTCTTCACCCGGCTGCGCGAGCCCCAGGAAGACCAGGTCTTCGCTCGCCGATGATTCCCGCAGGATCTCCGGGAACGGCCTGCCTCCGCTGACCAGGACCTCCGAGGAAGCACCGATGCGGAGGTCGCCTATCACTTCGCGGAGGTTGGCCCGTGCCCCTGCCGCGGCGCTTGCGTCCTCCACGACCAGTTTCAGGCGCACGTGCGCCAGTCCCCAGTCGACGCTCGTCCGCAGCAGGTAGGCCAGCAGGATCATGAGTCCGCCGTTCTTCTGGAGGATGATCACGTTGCGGCGCGCGGCGTGGAGATTGGTGATCATCCGTCGCGACTCTCCTCCTTCTCGCTCCGCCCGATCAGGATCGTGTTGGGGACGAGCGGGCCCAGTCCGTACGTCCGGGCGAGCCGCTCGGCCCCCGAATACAGGTCGGGCGCGCTCACGAGACGCACGAGCGCGCGCGCCCCTGCGCGCCAGGGTCGCGGACGGTCCGTTCCAGCTTCTCCTGCCGACGCACGTCGGCGACGCCGGTGGTCAACACCGTGATTCACCGGCCCCGGCGGCCCGGCGGAAGCAGTGGAGGACGGCGGACTGTCGGGCACGGACCGAAACCTGCTTTGCCGGGGGCCAGGGCGTAACGGAGCCAACCGGAGCGGCGAGACGCGGGTCGAAAGGAGGTCCACACTGGCAGACGTCGGGAACGTGCGGGCGCTCGCGCACGTGCTGGACCGGGCGATACGGATTCCCGGCACCAATTTCCGGGTCGGGCTCGACGGGATCCTGGGGCTGGTCCCGGGGTTCGGGGACGCCGCCGGGGCGGCGCTGTCCGGGGTCATCGTACTCGCCGCGATCCGCGCCGGAGCGTCGCGGGCGGTGCTGGGACGGATGCTCGCGAACGTGGCGCTCGACACTGCGCTCGGCGCGATCCCGGTCGTCGGAGACCTGTTCGACTTCGCGTGGAAGGCGAACGCGCGCAACGCGACCCTGCTGGAAAGGTTCCTGGAGGACCCCGCTCCGACCCGGCGGGCCAGCGCGGGGTTCGTCGCGCTCGTCGTCGTGGCGCTGGTCGGGCTACTGGGGGTCGCGCTGTGGGTCGCCTTCCTGGTGGCGCGGGCGCTGCTCGGCGGGTGAACCGGCGGACGGCTGGCTCCCACACACGGCTGACCAGGGCGAGGAAACGATCGAGAGGCATGGCGTCGATGACGAACAGAACCCGCATGGTGCTCCCGCTGGTCGCGGCCGCAGTTCTGCCCGCTTGCGGGGAACGGGACGCGGCGCAAGCGCGCGAGGGTGACCCGCCGGTCGCGCTCAGGTCGGCCGACGCGCTCGCCGGCGCGCTCGCGACGATCACCGCGGACGACGTGTTCGAGCGGGTGAGCTTCCTGGCGAGCGACGAGCTCCGGGGGCGCGACACGCCGAGCCCCGGCCTGGACACCGCGGCCGCCTACATCGTACGAGAGTTCGAGCGGTTCGGCCTCGAGCCGGCCGGGGACCGGGACGGATTCGTGCAGCGCTACCCGTACCCGCTCGTCGAGCGGCAGGGTCTCCCGCGGCTCCTCGCCGCGAGCGGCGAGGAGTTGGCGCCGGGCGCGCTCTTCGCCGCGTCGCCGGGCTCGCCCGGAGAGGGGCGCGCGGTCGAGGCGGTGCTGCTCGACCTGGACGGACGGAGCGACGCGTTCGCCGAAGCCGAGGGACGCGTCGCCCTCGTGCCGCTGCCCGGGGACCCGGCCGAGCGCGCGTGGCGCATCGCGCGCACCTCGGCGGTCCGCCAGGCGACCGCGGCCGGGGCCCGCGCGGCGGTGCTGCTGCTCGGCCCTTCCGTGGGCCCCGCGGGAATCGAGCGGCTGGACGAAACCGGCGCTGCGCCCACGCGAGTCCTGGGCGGCGTCGCCGATATGATTCCCGTCTTTTACGTGTCTCCCGAGGGAGCGGCGCGGCTGTTCCCGGAGGCCGACGTGGCGGGGTTCGTCGCGGAGGCCGCGGCCGGCGCGGCGGAGCCGCGCGTCGCCGGAACGCTCACCTACGCCGCCCGGGCCAGGCAGGTAGACGACGCGACCGCGCCGAACGTCGCGGGCGTGCTGCGCGGGTCCGACCCGGAGCTGGCGAACACCTACCTCGTTTTCAGCGCCCACATGGACCACTTGGGCGTGGGCACCCCGGACGAAACCGGCGACTCCATCTACAACGGGGCGGACGACGACGCGTCGGGAACGTCGGCGCTGCTGGAGATCGCGGAGGCGTTCGCCGCGCTGGAAACGCCCCCCGCGCGCTCGGTGATGTTCCTGGCCGTCAGTGGCGAGGAGAAGGGCCTGCTGGGATCGCGCTGGTTCAGCGACCACCCGACGGTGCCCGTGGAATCGATCGTCGCGAACGTCAACATCGACATGATCGCCCGGAACGCGGCGGACTCGATCGTGGTGATCGGGCAGGAATACTCGTCGCTCGGTCCGCTCGTGCGTAGCATCGCGACCGGCTACCCGGAACTCGGCCTCACGGTGGCCGACGACCTGTGGCCGGAGCAGCGCTTCTTCTTCCGCAGCGACCACTTCAACTTCGCGCGCCACGAGATCCCGGCGCTGTTCTTCTTCGCCGGGGTGCACGAGGACTACCACCGTCCTTCGGACGAGGTCGACAAGATCGACCCGGACAAGGTCGCGCGCGTGGGCCGCCTGGCGTTCCTGACCGGGCTCGCTGTAGCCGACGATCCCGAAGCTCCGGGCTGGGAGCCGGAGGGGCTGGAGGAAGTGCGCGCGCTTACGCGCTGAGGCCGGATGCGCCCGGGGGACGGGAGTCCGTCGCCGCGTCCGCGGTGGCCTCCCCCGCGGCGCCGCCGGCGGGCGCCCGCGCCTCACGCCACTCCCTTATGTCGGGACGCCCGGCGGCGGCGTTGGCGGCGGCCTCGCCCGTCAGAACGCTCCGGTTCTGGTAGAGGATCAGCAGGCCCATCGCGATCAGGAACACGCCGAACGCCGTGCGCAGCGCGCGGGCGGGCGCGTGTCGCGCCAGGCTGGTTCCGACCAGGATGCCGATGATCGCCACGCCCGCGAAGGCCGCCATGAACCCCCACCGGACCTCCACCAGGCCCAGGTACCCCCAGAATCCGCTCGCGGCGTTCAGCGCGATGACCAGCAGGGAGGTGCCGACGGCGCGCTTCATGGGGACGCGCGCCAGCAGCACGAGCGCCGGCACGATCAGGAAGCCGCCGCCCACGCCGACCAGTCCCGTCAGCGCCCCGACCGCGAGGCCGAGCAGGGCCACGAGCGCGAGGCCACCCGCGGAGGCGGCACGCTCGTCGATGTACGCTTCCCGACGGCCGCGCAGCATGAATGCCGCGGCCGCGAGCATGACGAGCGCGAACAGGGTGAGCTGCGCGGCGCCGCTGAAGGCCTGGGACAGCCGCGCCCCGGCGTACGTGCCGGCCATCGCGAAGGGCGCGAACAGGGCCGCCGTCCGCCACGCGACGTTCCCCTCACGCCAGTGGCTGGCGGCCCCCACGGCAGCCGTGGCGGAAACCACCGCGAGGCTCATGGCGATCGCCGGCTTGGCCTCGATCCCGAGCACGTAGACGAAGACCGGTACGGTCAGGATGGATCCGCCGCCGCCCAGGAGTCCGAGCGAAAGGCCGATCAACATCGCGAGCGCAAGGCCGAGCATGGTCACCGCGGGCCAATCTGGGGAACCGCGGCGGACCGTGCGAGTCGTTTGACATCCCGGCCCCGCGCGCGGACGATGGAGGCGTGAATCCGGCCACCCGGCGGGGACGGGTCGCGGGCTGGCGAGAGTGGGTCGCCTTCCCGGACCTCGGCGTTCCCCGCATCAAAGCCAAGCTCGACACAGGCGCGCGGTCGTCGGCGCTGCACGCTTTCGCCGTCCGTGAGTTCACCGACGGCGGGCGGCGCATGGTGCGCTTCGAGGTGCACCCCTACCAGCGCCGGGCGGACAGGTCGGTGGAGGTCGTCGCGGAGCTGCTCGAGCGGCGCGTCGTGAGACCGTCCAGCGGCGTGGACCAGCTCCGGCGCGTGATCCGGACCATTCTGGAGATGGACGGCCACCGCTGGCCCATCGAGCTCACCCTCGCGCGCCGGGACGCGATGGGATTCCGGCTGCTCCTGGGCAGGCAGGCGCTGCGGGGGCGTTATGTTGTCGACCCCGGTCGTTCGTTCGTGCTCGGGCGGCCGCGGTGAGCCCGGCTGCCCGCGGACCCCGTCGCGCCTGTCACAGCCCAACACCGTAGGAGCCCGATGGAGATCGTGATCCTGTCCCGAAAAGCGTCCCTGTATTCCACGAGCCGGTTGAGGGACGCGGGCCGCGAGCGGGGGCACGACGTGCGCGTGGTCAACCCGCTGCGGTGCTACATGAACATCAACGCGGAGGCCCCCCAGGTCCTGTTCAAGCACGAGCGGCTGCACCCGCACGCGGTCATCCCGCGGATCGGCGCTTCGATCACGTTCTACGGCACCGCGGTCGTGCGTCAGTTCGAGATGATGGGAGTGTTCTCCGTGGCGGAATCGCAGGCCATCGCGCGCTCGCGCGACAAGCTGCGTTCGCTGCAGCTCCTGTCGCGGGAGGGAATCGGGCTTCCGGTGACCGGGTTCGCGCGCTCCACGCGCTACGTGGACGACGTGATCGACCTGGTGGGCGGGGCCCCGCTCATCATCAAGCTGCTCGAGGGCACGCAGGGGAAGGGGGTCGTCCTGGCCGAAACGAAGAAGGCGGCGCAGTCGGTCATGGGCGCCTTTGGGCAACTGGACGCCAACATCCTCGTGCAGGAGTTCATCAAGGAGGCCGGCGGCTCGGACATTCGCGCCCTCGTCGTGGGGGGCCGCGTCGTGGCCTCGATGCTGCGGACGGCGGCGCCGGGCGAGTTCCGGTCCAATCTGCACCGCGGCGGAACCGCCAAGGTGGTCCAGCTCACCGCCGAGGAGCGTCGCACCGCGATCCGCTCGGCCAAGGCGATGGGACTGGACCTGGCCGGCGTCGACATGCTGCGCTCGGACCGGGGGCCCGTCGTCATGGAGGTGAACTCCTCTCCGGGGCTGCAGGGTATCGAAGGCGCGACCGGGATCGACGTCGCGGGCGAGATCATCGAGTACATAGAGAACCACGTCGACCCGAAGAAGAAGTCGCGCAGGAGCCGGACGGGCTAGCCGTGCCCCGGCGAGCGAAGGGCGAGAGAGCGGCCACCGGCGGTGCGCCCTACGCGGCCCACCCGGCCGGGCCCGTCACGGTCGCCGGAGAGTCGACGCCCGCCGGACAGCGCCGCCGCTTCGAGATCGAAGCGGCCCGGCTGGTGATCGGAGGCTGGCTTTCGATCCCCGTCGAGGTCGTGAACGGAGCCCGACCGGGCCCCCGGGTATGGCTCAGCGGCGCCATCCACGGCGACGAGCTCGACGGCATCGAAATCGTACGGCGGGTGCTCTCCGACCTGGATCCCGCGCGCATGGCCGGGTCCGTGATCGGGGTTCCGATCGTCAACGTCTTCGCCCTCGTGGGGAAATCCCGCTACCTCCCCGACCGGCGCGACCTGAACCGGTCCTTTCCGGGGTCCGAAGCGGGCTCGCTGGCCGCGCGGATCGCGCGCCTCTTCATGAACGAGGTCGTGGCGCAGTGCCATGTCGGTCTGGACTTCCACTGCGGGTCGGCGGGGCGGGTCAACCTGCCCCAGGTCCGCGCGGACCTGGACGACGAGGAAATACGGCGCCTCGCGCTGTCCTTCGAGGCCCCGGTGGTGATGCACGCCGAGCCCCCCGCCGGTTCGCTGCGCGCGGCGGCCCGGACGGTCGGCGCGCGCGTGCTGGTGTACGAGGGTGGTCAGGCGGGCCAGTTCACCGAGAGCGCGATCCGCCGCGGGGTGGACGGCGTCGGCAACGTGTTCCGCGCGCTCGGCCTCGCGGAAGCCGGACCGGGCGAAGCCGAGACCCCCGTGAGGCCGGCCGCGTCCGAAGTGCGCGTCGCGCGCAGCTCGCTGTGGGTCCGCGCGGGCCGGAGCGGCATCCTCAGGATCGAAACCGCGCTGGGCGAGACGGTGCGCGAGGGCGGGCGGTTGGGGACGGTCGCCGACGCCTTCGGCAACCGCCCGTCGGTGGTGCGAGCGCGCGCCGACGGTCTGGTCGTCGGGCTCGCGTCGCACCCGCTGGTCAATCGCGGGGACGCGGTCGCGCACATAGCCCGCCTCGACTCAGGGGCCGACGGAGGCCGCGTGACGGGGACCGGGGCGGGGGGGCGTGCGAGGAGCGGTCAAGGTCCGACCGTGCCGCAGTAGCTCCGGGCGGTAGCCGCCAGCACCTCCGCCAGCTCCACCACCGAAGCCGTGTCCACCCACTCGACGGCCGCGTGCGCGCCCTCCCCCGCGGGCCCGATGACGACGGTGTCCACGCCTGCCGCCGCGAGCAGCGCGGCGTCCATCCAGGGGGGCTGGCCCACGCACGCCGCGTCGTGGCCGCGGGCGACCAGGGCAGCCCTGAGCGCTCCTACGATGGGCGCGTCCACGCCGGTCTCGAACGGCGCCCTGTCCAGCAGGACCCGCACCCGCGCGTCGCGGCCCCACTCGCTGGTCGAGAGGATCGCGTTCACCTCGGCCTCGGCGTCGGCCGCGCCTTCGCCCGGGAGCGTGCGCCGCTCGAGTACCGCCGACGCCGTGGCGGCGTAGGTGCTCTCGCCGGTGCCCCCGCGCACGCGGCCCGCGTGCACGGACGCCGTCCCGAGCAGCGGGTGCGGCGGCCGCCGGCCCAGGTCGCGTGCGAGCGCTCCGACGCCTGAGAGGAGCTCGCCCAGCCTCACGTTCGCGTCGATGCCCAGGTCCGGCCGGCTCCCGTGCGCGGCGCGGCCGGGAACGGTCACCTCGAGCCAGACGAACCCCTTGTGCGCGATGCACGGCGCGAGTCCGGTGGGCTCGGTCACGATCGCCGCGTCGGGGCGGTAGTGCCCCAGCACGTCGAGCGTCCCCAGGCTCTCGGTCTCCTCGTCCGCCACCGCCGCCACCAGCAGGTCCCCCGCGAGCGCCGCCGGCGACCCTGCCAGCGCGCGCGCCGCCGCGAGCATCGCCGCGATTCCGCCCTTCATGTCGCAGGCCCCGCGCCCGTAAAGCCTGCCATCCTCGCGCCGCGCGGCGAACGGCTCCGGCATCCCGGCCACGCCGACGGTGTCGAGATGGCCGTTCAGCATCAGCGACGGACCGGCGCCCGCCCCCCGCAGCCGGCCCACGACGCTCGGTCGGCCGGGGCGCGGCTCCCGCCAGTCCACGTCGTAGCCGAGCGCCCGAAGCTCGGCCTCGACGAGCCTCGCCACGGCGGTCTCCCCGGCCCGCGTCGCGGCTTGCGGCCCTGCCGCGAGCGCCGGATTGACGGACGGCGTCCGCACCAGGCGTTCGAGCAGCCCTAGCGCGTATTCGGCGGCCGGCGCGCCGGTTCGGTCGTTCGCCACGCTCTCCTTCGGCGCTCGCCTGGAGCACGGCCCCTGGGGCCGCAGGTCTCGTCCCGCGCGCGCGACGTCGCGCGAGGGCCCACGCCGAGCTAACCTGTGCGCTCCGCTGGTCTGGCGCGATCCCCGAACGGATGGCGGGATGGGTTTCCCACGACACCGCTGGACGAAATCATCCGGCCCGTGATGGCGCTGGGCGCCGCGCTGCTGGTGTCGACGGCCCCCTGGACGCCGCCTCTGTCGGCGCAGGCGCCGGGTGACCCGCGAGACACCGCCGAGTTGGACGTCGGGCGAGTCGCGCCCGCCAGGGCGGTGCCCGGGGACACCGTCACCGTGGTCCCCAGCCTGTCGTACCGCGCGGGGGGTTTTCACCGCTTCCTGTTGGGCTCCGGTTACCGCGACCTGTGGGAGGTTCCGATCCGCGTCCGGGTCCTCGACCTGGACGCGTTCGCCGGGGGCCTCGAGCCCATCGAGCTCGGCGGCGGGGCGCAGACCCGGTCGCTCCGCCTGCGCGGCGCCGACGGCGACACGTATCAGTTCCGGTCCGTGGACAAGGACGCGACGCAGGCGCTCGACCCGGTGATCCGCGAGTCGCTCGCGGCCGACATTCTCCAGGACCAGATAGCGCACATGTTGCCGTCGTCCGCGCTCGTGGTCGATCCGATCCTGGAGGCCGCCGGCGTGCTGCACGCCGTGCCGGCGCTGTACATCATGCCGGACGACCCCCGCCTCGGGACCTTCCGGGAGGCGTTCGCCGGCCTGCTCGGGTTGGTCGAGGTGCGCCCGAACGAGGGCGAGGAAGGCGCGCGGGGTTTCGCCGGCTCGAGCCGGGTCGTCGGCTCCGAGAGCTTTCTGGACCGCATCGAGGGGGACCAGGCCGACGTGATCGACGCGGGAGCCTATCTGCGCGCCCGCCTCCTCGACGCGTTCGTCGGCGACTGGGACCGACACCCGGACCAGTGGCGCTGGGCGGCGTTCGACACCGCGGGCGTTCGGGTATGGCGCCCGATACCTCGCGACCGCGACTGGGCGTTCAGTCGGCTCGACGGAATGCTGGCGCTCGCGGTGGCCGGGATCTGGCCCCAATACACGGGGTTCGGGGAACGCTTCCCGCCCGCGTGGCGGGCGACCTGGAGCGCGCGGCGCCTGGACCGCGAGCTGCTCTCGGGCCTGTCGCGGTCGGACTGGGAGGAGATCTCCGCGGACCTGAGGGCGCGGCTGACGAACGAGGTCATCGAGCGGTCGGTGGCCGCCATGCCCGATCCCCACCGCCAGCGGATCGGGGACCAGGTCGCGCGCGCGCTGCGGACGCGACGCGACGCGCTCCCGAGCTTCGCGGCCGAGTACTACGCGCTGCTCGCCGAGGCGCCCGAGGTGTACGCCACCGACGAGGAGGAGCTCGCCGAGGCGCGCGTCCTCGCGGACGGCTCGGTCCGGTTCACCCTGTCGCCCGCCCCCGCGAACGGAAGCGCCCCCGGGCGCCCGTTCTTCGACCGCACGTTCCTGCCCGACGAGACGTCGGAGGTCCGGGTCTACATGCGCGGCGACGACGACCGCTTCGTCGCGAGCGGAGATGGCCCGACCCCCATCGTCGTGCGCGTCATCGGCGGCGGCGGCGACGACCGCTTCGAGGACCGGTCCACGAGCGCGATCGCGCGCTTTTACGATGACCGGGGCGACAACACGGGCTCCGGGATCGATGCGCGCGCTTACGATCGGCCGCGCGACCTTGCGAGCCCGTCCCACCAGGCGTTCGCGCGGGACTGGGGGTCGCTGTCCGCGCGCGCGCCGGCCGCCGGGGTCGATCCGGACCACGGCCTCGTGATCGGCGGAACGGTGAACTGGCTGCGCTATGGCTTTCGGAAGCATCCCTTCGCGCGGCGGCTCACGTTCAGCGCCGCGGTCGGGACCTTCACCGGGCTCCCGCGCGCCGCGCTCGAGCTGGAGCTGCGGGAGGTCGCGCCTTCACTGAGCTTCCTCGCGGAGGCGCGAGCGAGCGGACTCGAACGCAACCACTTCTACGGCTTCGGCAACGAGACGTCGGACGAGCCACCGATCGACACCCCGGCGCGCGCGACCGGGGACGCCGAGGAGTTCTTTCGCGCGGAGAGGTGGGACGCCCGCGTCGGCGCGAGCCTGCGCTGGGACCCGTCGGCGACGCTGTTCGTGGAGGCCGGTCCCTTCCTCCGACTGACCCGGGACCGGCACGGGGAGGGCCGGTTCGTCGGTCTCCTCATGCCGTTGGGGTCGGGCGACTTCCGGGAAGCCGGGCTGAGAGCGCGTGCGGGCTGGGACGGCCTCGACCATGCCGTGTATCCCACCGGCGGCGCGGTCCTGACGGTCGAAGGACTCGTCACGCCGCCCCTTTTCGACGTGACCGACGCGTTCGGGAAGATCGGCGCGCAAGCGAGCGCCTACCTGACCGCTCGGGCGCCGTTCGAGGCCACGCTGGGCGCGAGCATCCACGGCGAGCGGGTGTGGGGATCAGCGCCGTACCATGAGGCGGCCTACATCGGTGGGCGCGGCACCGTGCGCGGACTGCGCAGCGACCGCTTTGCCGGGGACGCGGCGCTGGCGGCAACCACGGAGCTGCGAGTTCCGGTCGCCCGCTTCCGCGCGCTCCTGCCGGCGCAGGTCGGCCTGCTGGGGCTCGCCGACGCCGGCCGGGTCTGGTTCGAGGGGGAGGATTCCGACCGCTGGAGGGCGGCGGCGGGAGGGGGCATCTGGATCGCCTTCCTGGAGCGTCGGGCGGTCGTCTCCGCGTACTTCGCCCGGGGCGGGGGCCGCACCGCCTTCTACGTCGGCGAGGCCGTCACGTTCTAGTCGCCCGCCCAAACCTCAATGGAGCGGGCGGCATCGTAGCATTGCCGGGACTGCCGCCCGGCGCGCCCGCTCGGGCGCTCACACCAGCACCGGACCGCTCATGTTCACTTCGACAGCACGATTCGGCGCCGCTCCAGGCGTCGCGCTCCTGCTCTCCCTCCTCGGTGCCCTGCCGATCCCGGGTGCGCTGTTCGCTCAACGCACCGAAACCGTCTTCTCCGGCGCGTTGCCCGAGGGCGGCGCGCTGCGCCTGGCGACCGCCACCGGCGAGGTCGACGTTCGTCCGGCGTCCGGGGCGACCCTGGAGGTGACGGGTGTGGCGCACGGACACGAAGGCGACATCACCTTCGAGGTGGTGCGGAACGGCGACGAGATGATCGTCTGCGCACTGCGCGCCGGCATCGACCGCTGCACCGATCGGGGCGTCGACTCGCGCAACGGACGTTGGTCCGACGACGACTCCCGCGGCGACCTGAGGGTGCTGCTGCCGGCCGGGATCGATCTGACCGCCGGATCAGGCAACGGCGCGGTCCGCGTCGAGGGCGCGGGCGGTGACGTCGCCGCCGCGAGCGGCAACGGGTCCGTGGACGTGGACGGCGCGGCCGGTCGAGTGCACGCAGCGTCCGGGAACGGAGCGGTCACCGTGGCGCGCGCGGGAGGGCCCGTGGAGGCGTCCAGCGGCAACGGCCGCGTGGAGGTTTCCACGGCGCGGGGACCCGTCACCGCCAGCTCCGGCAACGGCGACCTTCAAATCGACATCGCGTCGCTTCCCGGCGACGGTCCCATGCGGTTCAGCAGCGGCAACGGCAGGATCGAGCTTACCCTGCCGGCCGATTTCAACGCCGACCTCGAAGCGCGCCTGGGGAACGGGAAGGTCGAGAGCGACTTTCCCATGACCATCGAGGGCCGGCTCGATCCCCACCGCGTAGAGGCGCGCATCGGCCGGGGCGGGCGCCGCCTCATCGTGTCCTCGGGCAACGGCGACCTGGTCCTGCGGCGCCGCTGAAGGCGAGCCGCCCGCGACGAAAAAAGGGGCACCGGCCGCCCGCCACGGCCGAATGCCCCTGACCAGGTCACGATTCACATCCGGACGGTCGCCGGGCGGAGTCGAACGCTGGTCTCTTTCGCGAACCCCGACCCGTCCGTGACCGACTCGCGGACCCGTTCGGCGGGTTTGCGGGAAGCAATCTGCCGAGCTACCGTGTGCCAGGCGTTAGCTGCGGGCTAACGGCGGCCCGACACGCGCCGTAATCCACACGAGATGATCCGACTTCGTCTGTTGGGAGCCCTCGACATCGAGGGCGACGGCGCGGGTTCGCGGGCGCTCCTGGCTCACCCGAAGCGCGTAGCGCTGCTGGCCTACCTGGCCCTCCGTGCGAACCATTCGCCGCTCGCCCGGGATTCCCTCCTGCCTGTCTTCTGGCCCGAGTCGGACGAGTCCCGAGCTCGCGGCGCGCTTCGCAACGCCCTGCATTTTCTCCGCTCCCGCCTGGGCAAACGAACCATAGACTCGCAGGGAGACCGTCTGCGGCTCACGGACGCGTGGTGCGACGCGACCGAGTTCGAGGACCTGCTGGAGCGGGGCGCGCCGGAGGAAGCGCTGGAGCTGTACCGCGGCGACCTCATGGAGGGCTTCCATCTTTCGGACGCACCCTACTTCGAATCCTGGCTGGAGGAGGAGCGCGGGCGGATCCGCCGGCGAGCCGTCGATGCGTGCTGGAGCCTCGTGAACGAGGCGGAAGGAACGGGCCGGTTCGCGCTCGCGGCCCGATACGCCCGCCGGGCGCTCGGGCTGGCGCCGACCGACGAGATCGGGGCGCGACGCCTGCTCACGCTGCTCGCGCGCTCCGGGGATGTCACCGGTGCGCTGCGCGCCCACGAGGAGTTCACGGAGCGGCTGGAGCGGCTGTACGAGATCGGACCCGGCGAGGAAACCGAACGCCTGATCGCGTCGATCCGGCGCGGCGATGTGCGCCCGCCGGAGCGAGCGTCGGCCGACGCCCCCGGGAGGGATGAGCGGCTGCAGGCGGCCCCCGTCCCTGGCCGTGCCCTTTCGCCCGCCGCCCCCTTGCCGGGGGCCCCGGCGAATTCGGAGTCCGTCGCGCCGCGCGCCCCCGAGACCGTCGTCGCGGCCCAGCATGGCCCGACCGCCTCCCGCCGCGGGGCTTCGACCTTGTCGCGGCGCAGCCTGGCCCCCTGGTTGGCGAGCGCCGCGGCCGTGATCACGGTGGCGCTCGCCGCGGGCTTCGGGGGCGGGGAGCCAGCGCCCGAAGCGCCGGCCGCCTCGGAGGCGGTCCTGGCGGTGCTTCCATTCCGCTACGAAGGCGCCGAATCGCTCCGGTTCCTCGGGGAGGGTGTGGCGCGGCTCGTCTCGGACGCCCTGAACGGCGCGGGGGACCTGCGGACGGTGGACCGTCGGGCGATCGACTCGTTCGTGGCGCAGCGCGCAAGGGCCGACGAAATCACCATCGCGATCGCGACGGCGCGGCGGTTCGGGGCTTCCTATTTCATCCAGGGTGACGTGATGGAGCAGGACAGCGCCGTGCACGTCACCGTGACGCTCCATCGGCTCGACGACGACCGGGCCACCGGGGGTCACGTGGCGACGGCCGAGGGCCGCGCGAGCGAGGTGTTCGGCCTGGCCGATCGCCTGGCCCGCCAGCTCCTCGAAGGAATCGGCTATGACGGGCTCGAGCGGAGCGCCGTACGCGCCGGCTCTCCGCTGGGCGCGCTGAAGGCGTTCCTGAGGGGAGAGGTGGCCGCGCGCGACGGCTGGTATCGCGAGGCGATGGACGAGTTCGGCATGGCCGTGCGCGAGGACTCCACGTTTGCACTGGCCCACTACGGACTGAGCGCGGCGGCCTACGGAGCCGGCGTCTCCGGCGTCCCCGCGGAGGCGGCCGAAGCCGCGCGCCGGCATTCCGCGAGCCTGCCGCGGTCCGACCAGCTGTTCCTCGAGGCGTGGCTGAACCACCTGGACGCCCGCGTCCCGGAGGCCGAAACGTTCTACCGCCAGGCCACGGCGCTGCAGCCCACGCACGTCGACGGCTGGCGCCAGCTGGGCGAGCTGCTGTTCCACTGGGGTCCGACGACAGGTACGGACCTGACCGCGGCCAGGCGTCCGTTCGAGCAGGCGCTCGCGCTCGAGCCCGGCGACGCGGGCGCGGCACTCCACCTGGCGCGGATCCTGGCGCGCGACGGAGACCGGGAAGGTGTCCGGACGCTGGCGGCGTCGGCGGGCGGGGGAGCCACGGCGGCGTGGACGCTCGAGATGGAGGCGCTCGACGCCTTCCTGTCCGATGACCGGCGGCTCATCGAAGCCGCGATCGACGCGATCGTCGCCTCGGGCGAGCGGGTCGGGACGACGTTGCTGTCCAGCCTGGCCGCCAATACGAATCGTTTCGACGCGGCCGCTGAGCTGGCGCGCGCCCTGCTGGCGTCGGGACGGGGCGCGGGCGAGCGCGCGGCGGTACGCGCGCTCCTGGTCCGCATCGAGTACGCGCGGGGGCGTCTTTCCCTCGCCCGAGCGGAGGTCGATCAGGCGCCGGAACTCCCCGAGGCGACACGCCGGGAGCTGGCGGCCGCCCTCGAGCTGCTGCCGCTCCACCGGCCCGACTCGGCCCGCCAGGCGCTGGTCGAGGCGCTGATCGGCGACCCCTCCTTCGACCGCGCGCTACCACCGCAAACGGATCCCGTCTGGATGGAGTCCAACTCGGTGCCCCCGCTACGCTGGAACGGCCTCATGGAGGAGCGTCGCCTGCTTCTTGTGGGCATTCGGCAGGCGCGCGCGGGAGCGTTCGATGACGCCCTCCGCACGGCGGACCGACTGGAAGGGTTGGGCTCGGAGGACGCCGTCGCGTATCCGGGCCTGATCCGCGCCACGGTCGCCCTGGAGGACGGCGACGCGGGAGCGGCGCTCGCCGCGCTCGGGCCTCCGCGGCGTCCGTCCGGCGGGCACGGGGAGACGCTGAGGGACTACGCGCGCCCGCTGGAGCGCTGGCTGCGCGCCGAGACCCTGGCCGCGACCGGGCGCCCGCGCGACGCGCTCCGCTGGTACGCCACCTTCCCGGGCCACGAGGCGGCCGATCTCTGGTACGCCGCGCCGGCGGCACTCCGGAGGGCGGAGTTGTACGAGTCGCTCGGCCAGCTCGAAGCCGCCCGCCTCCACTACGCTCGGTTCGTCGAGCGAATGCGCGGCGCCGAAGGGCATCTGCACGACGAGCTGCGGCGCGCCACGAACGGCCTCGCCCGGCTCTCCGACCGGTAGGCCCAAGAGCGCTCAGCCCCCGTCGTCGGGAGCTTCCTCCGCGACGACCGCCCGGTCGGCCTCCGTGCAGCGTCGTGCGTCCAGGGCGCGCGCCCACCCGACGCCCTCATACCCGCCCTCCGGCGTGGCCGCGCACCAGGATGCCTCTGCCAGACCGGCGTCGGCGGCCCCGGTGGCCCGCAAACCGCCGGAGCGCAGTCCGAGGCGGCCCACCTCGTAGATTCCCGACCCGCGCCAGGGCGGCCGCAGGGCCTCCAGCGCGCGCGCGCTGGCATCGCGGTGATGGACCGCCGTGACCGCCCAGCGGAACCAGAGCGCCTCGTCGAGGAGGCCGCGCGCCGGGGCGCGGCGAGCCAGCGCCGCCTCCGCCGCGGACAGCCCGCCGACCGTGTCGCCCTCCAGGATCATGAGAAACGGCCGTAGCCCGGTCTCCAATTGGCGCCGGCGTGCGGAGTCGGCGACAGCCTCCGGATCGGCGGCGTCGCGCAGGGCGGCTCGCAGCGCGCCCGCGTCCGCCGCGTCCAGCGCGGCCAGGGCCCGGGCGCCGACGCGCGCCCACGGCGGCTCCAACGCGCTCGGCGGGAGCAGGCCGGCGAAGGCCGCGCGTCGCGCCACGTCCGCCCGCTGGTCCCCCACGAGGCGCGCGACGGAAGGGGCATCCAGCAGGCCCAACGCCTCCTCGCCACGGCCGCCCGCGATCAGCAAGTCGGCGGCCATCAGCGCGCGCTGCACGCGCGTCTCGGGCCGCAGATCGTCCAGCCCGTCCGTGAGGTACGCGATCAGTTCGTCACGATCGTCGGCGTCGAGCCGGGCCGCCGCGATGAGCAGCGCGGGCAGGACGCCGTTGGCGGCCTGCCAGACGAAGCCGGTCTGCTCGCGCGCCGCCAGCGCGGTCTCGAACGCCCTAGCGTACCCGAACACATCGTGCTCGCGGAGCGCGTCGAGCGCGGCTTCGTAGGTACCCTGCGCCGCCTCGTCCAACGGGTGCGGGTTCGGCGTGCGCAGGAATTCGAGGTAGCGGTCGACGAGGTCCAGCCGGCCGGCGGCGAACGCCATCTCGATGGGGTGGATCAGCGCGGGACGGAAACCGGGTTCCTTGTCCAGAACGTCATCGAACAACCCCAACTGCTCTTCCAGCGGCCGGCCCAGCAGGCCGGAGGGTTCGTCCCGCAGATGGTACGTGTCGTCCGCCATCTGGTAGGCGGCCTCGATGTCGTCGGGAAACCGCTCGACCAGCGCGCGGACCGTATCCAGGGCTTCGGCCCGGCGATCGTTCGCGCGCAGCCATTGTGCCGTGATCAGCAGCCTCTCTCGCTCGGGCAGGCCCGCCGAGTACTCCCGCGCGAGCTCCGCCGCCTGACGCACGAGGTCGCCCGCGCTCGGGTCGATCCGGCCCGAGCTGCCGATCTGGGACGGGCGGAACGATCCGCCCCAGCCCGCGGCGTTGGCGAAGCGGTAGTACGCGAGCGCGAACTCCTCGTCCTCGTCGATCGCGCGCGCGAAGGACGCCATGGCGGAATCCCACTGCGACGCGCGGTAGTAGCGCTCGCCCTCCAGGAAGGCGCGGATCGCGTTGAAGTTATCGGTCGTGAAGCTCGCCACGTCGAAGGTCGGCAGGTCGTCGCCGCGCCATACGATCCGCAGGATCTTCGTGCTCAGCTCGTCGAGCAGCGCGAAGAACTCCCCTTCCGGGCCGTCGACGAACGCGGTGGCGAGCTGTCTTCCGTCGGCGGTCGCGACGAGGTCGGCCGAAAGCCGCACCGATCCTCCGCCCGTGGCGATGCTGCCGGTCAGGACGGAGCCCGCGCCGATAAGCGCGCCGACCGCGCGCGCCCTCTCCTGGGCAATGTCCCCCGCCTGCTCCGCCTCGCTGAGCCGGCCGAGCGTCCTGATCGGGTCGATCGTCCGGATCGAGCCGATCCCGTCCAGGTTGCGCGACAGGAGGTCCATCACGCCCTCGGCCATGATGCTTTCCGAGGAGCCCAGGAACGGCATCACGGCGATGACGCGCGCGTCTTCGGCGACCGCGCCCTCCGCCCCGCCCGGCCGCAGCAGGACCACGCCGCTCGCGATCGCCACCAGCGCGAGCACGCCCAACCCCAGCGCCACCGGGCGCGGCAGCGAGAGTACGAGGCGTCCCCTGCCCTCCCCGCTGCGGGCGGTGCGGACGATGCCTTCCGGCGTGAGGTCGTAGAGCCACGCCAGAAGGAGCGCGATCGGAAGGCCCGCCACCGCGGCGATGAGGAACGGGCGCAGCGCCTCGTCCGAAAAGTTGAGCGCCGGCAGGATGATGTCGGCGAGCTGGAGCAGCACGAACACGACCGCGCCGTACGCGATTCCCACGCGCACGACGCGTCTGCGCTTCAGCTCATCGAAAAAACCACCCGGTCGGTGGCCTGGGTCCACCATCTATCGCCTGCGCGCTCGAATCTTCGGGTTCAACGCCGCGTACCGGCCGGCCCCGCGGCCAGCGGTCCTGCGCGTAGCTTGGATGTCGCGCGCCCGCTCATGGTTGACCCCCGAGGCGCAGTATGCGACGAAACTCCTCGGCCTTCACGGGCTGGACGCTGAGCCGGCTGTTGCGGACCAGGACCATGTCGGCGAGCGCGGGGTCCTCCTTGACCTCGTTCAGCGGCAGGACCTCGTCGAAGGCACGCACGAACTCCACGTCCACCATCCACCAGCGCGGATCGTCCTCGTCCGACCCGGGATCGAAGTACTCGTGCCCGCGATCGAACTGGGTGTGATCGGGATACGCCTCCCGGACGACGCGCGCGATTCCGGCGACTCCGGGAGGGATGGCCTGCGAATGATGGAACAGAACCTCGTCGCCCACCGACATCGCCCGCATGTTGTTGCGCGCCTGGTAGTTCCGGATCGAGTCCCAGCACGTCGTGCCATCGGAGCGCAGGTTCTCGATCGAGTAGACGGACGGCTCGGACTTGATCAGCCAATAGCGCTTGGCCATGGGTCTCCCGGATCGGTCGGCGAAATCGGCGGTCCGCGCGGCGCCTGCCGCGCCGGCGTTCAGTTGAACAGGTACTTCGCTCCGATCTGGATCTGCCACCGGCTGAAGATGCTCGGGTCGTCGATGAACGTCTCCGCTGGCCCCACGAACTGCAGCACCGGGTTTCCGTTCGCGTCGAATACCGGCGCGCCGGTACCGTCCGTCGTCAGCAGCAGGGGCGACGTGGCCGCGGGGCTGGCGATCTGCCGCACGCCCCAGTCCGAGTTGAGCAGGTTGGCCAGGTTCAGGATGTCCAGGTTGAGCTGGAGGCGGTGCGCACCCGACCTTAGCCCGATGTCCTGGAGGATGCGCAGGTCGATCGTGCTGTACCAGGGGTTCACGAGGCCGAAGCGTTCGGCGATCTCGCCCCGGTGCTCGCTGAGGTAAGGGTCCTGCTCGATGAACGCGTTCAGCGCCGTCCATTGCTGGGCGGCCGTCGCCCCGCCGGGGATGTCCGCCAGGACGATCTCGCTCTGGTCGGCCGGGATGTAGACCAGGTCGTTGCCGCCCTGTCCGTCGCCGTTCACGTCGCCGGCGTAGATGAACGAGTAGCGGTTGCCGCCCGCGGCGGTGAACAGGTTGCCCTCGGCCGCCTCGAAGAAGAGGCCGAATCGGGTCGCGAAGCGTTCCGACCAGTCCACCGTGTACGTCGCCGAACCGACGATCCGGTGACGCTGGTTGAACTCCGCGAACGACAGCTCGGGGTCGTTCGGGTCGCCCCGCACCGGCTGATTCTGCCAGAGCACGCTCGCGATCTCAGTGGTCTTCAGCTTGTTGCGCGCGTCGGTGTAGCTGTAGGCCACCATTCCGTTCAGACCCCAGTCGAACGCCTTCCGGAGTTGCCCGGTCAGGTTGAGGTTCCAGCCCTCGTTGGTGTTGTCGATGACGTAGATGCCGGCCCCTCCGTCCGCGTTCAGCTCGGAGTTGCCGGCGCCTCCGAAGTACGGTCTGCCGTCGATCGGGATCGTTCGCACCGGCGCGACGAGGTCCGCGTTGCGCATGTAGATCGCGTTGATGTCCTTGCCGTAGATCACCTCCGCGGTGCCGATCCAGCCGGCGCCCAGGTCCTGGTCGATCGCGAAGTCGCTGATCCACACCTGGGGCCACTCGAAGTCGGGGTCCATGGCGTTCAGGTCGAACGACTGCTGCAGGACCGCGTCATCGCTCGTGAAGACCGGCTCGGCACCCGGGAAGATGTTGGGGTTCCCGCCGGGATTCGAGATGACGTTGCCGAACCACACGAACGGGATCCGGCCGGTGAAGATGCCGGTGCCTCCGCGCAGCTGCGTCGTGTTGGCGCCGCCGACGTTGTAATTGAAGCCGATCCGGGGCGACCACAGGGGGCTCGCGCCCGGCAGGTCGCTCTGGTCCACGGTCTCGGGGTCATCGTTCTCGTCCAGCGCCGTCAGGCCGCGCGAGAACGGGTTGTCCACCGGGTCGGTGAAGTACATCGGCAGGTCGACCCGGAGCCCGAAGGTCAGCGTCAATTCGTCGGAGGACAGGAACTCGTCCTGCGCGTAGAAGCTGAGCTGCCCCACGTCGATGTTCTCTCCCTTGAACGGACCGGATCCGATTAGGCCGCGCAGATCGATGGGGTCGCTGGGGTCCGTCTGCGTGAAGAAGTCGTCCAGCGACTCGAACGTCGATCCTATCCCGAACTCGTCGGGCAGGAAGAACACGCCGTGCCGGAAGATGTTGAACGAGTTGAAGAACCCGAACCACTCGAAGTTGCTGCCCACGGTGATAGTGTGCCGGCCGCGGAAGAAGCTGAGGTTGTTGGTGAGCTGCAGGACGTCCTGGTCCAGGATGTTGTGCACCGAGAACGGCTCGGACCCCAGCGTGGTGTAGCCGACCCCGCTCTCCCCGATCTCTACGGTCGGGAAATCCTCGCTGAACGGCTCGCGGAAGTCCCGGAAGATGTTGTAGCTGGCGAAGAACCGGTTCGCGAAGCCGGTACCGCGGCTGTTCAGCTCGAGCGCGAACGAATTGAGTTCGTTGTTGATCGTGTAGCCCGCGTTCCGAAAGGGGAGCGTCGTCGAGTTGGGGCCGCGCCCGGCGTTGTTGAAGCTCAGGACGAACGGGTGCGGCGGCAGGTCGCGCTCGGCGTCCAGGTAATTGTAGCGGAAGGTCAGGTTGTTGTTGTCGTTGATGTTCCAGTCGAGCTTCGCGATCAGCTTGTTGTTGTTCGTCTCGTTGACGTATCCCTCGTAGGCGCCCGTGTCGTAGCCGTACACCTCCATCATCCGCTGGCTGATCTGGTCCATGACCGCGGCGTCGACGCGCGACTCCCCGAGGCCGACGGTGCCGTCCGTGTCGGCCACGAAGTTCGTGCCCGGATCATCCCGCCGCTCCAGCTCCGCGTTGACGAAGAAGAACGCCTTGTCGCGCGCAATGGGGCCGCTGAATGTGATCCCGGACTGGTTGAAGGAGAGATCCGGGTCGGCGATGACGGGCTCTCCGCTCACCTCGTTGCCGATGAAGCTCTCGTTGCGGAAGAACGAGTACAGGGACCCGCGAAACTCGTTCGTGCCGCTCTTGGTCACGGTGTTGATGTTGGCCCCGGTGAATCCGCCCTCCCGCACGTCGAAGGGAGCGACCGACACCGTCACCTGCTCTATCGCGTCGAACGGAACCGGCTCGGCTCCGGTCTGCCCCCCGGGCGCCGGGTCGTCGAGGCCGAACGGGTTGTTGTAGTAGGATCCGTCCAGCGAGATGTTGTTGTAGAGCCAGTTGCGCCCGGCGAACGCGAAATTGCCATCGTTGCGCGGATCTACGCGGATCAGGTCCCGGGTGCTGCGCCGTATCGAGGGAAGCTGCGTCACCTCCTGGAGGTCGAGCACGGTGGCCGCGCCGGTTCGGTCTCCGGAAAAGATCTCTCCGCGCTCGGCCTCGACGTCGAGGCCCTCGAGGGCGACGGCCTGCGTCACCAGCGTGAAATCGACCCGCTCGGTCTGCGCAAGCCGCAGGAACACCTCCGTCCGCTCGCCGGGCCGGTGCCCGATCATCTCCACGGTGATCGAGTAGGGGCCGCCGATGCGCATGTTCGGGATCGAGTACGCGCCGCCCTGCCGCACCAGGCTCGTGTAGCGCGTTCCGCTGGGAACGTGCACGGCGGTGACCGTCGCTCCCTCGAGCGGCTGCCCACCCTGATCCGTGACGAAACCGCTCATGGCCGAGGTGGTGACCCCCTGGGCCGACAGTCCGGCGGGAGACAGCGAGAGCATCGAGCCCGCGAGCAGCGCGGCTGCCCGCATCGGTCCGGTGGCGCGGCGAGTCATGGCGAACTCCTGGCGGCAGTTGCGTGTGCCTTGGACGTCGCGCCCGTGGGTTCGCGCGACGAAAGGAATGTCGTGCGACGGCGTCCGCCGCGCCACGATGCCGTGTGACGGCCGGCGGGCGGCGCCGCGACGCCACTCGGACGACCCACGTGCAACCTGAGGGGCGCTCGCGCGGTATCCTCGGGGCGTGCAGAATTGCTCGCACCGTCGCCGGTGCGAGCGGAGGCTCCCAGATGGTGGAGGCGCGCGTGCGTTCTGATCCCCGGGCCCGGCGCGCTCGGGAGAGATCAGTCCTCCAGGTAGTACTCCACGGTCGAGACGATGCGCACCGTCTTGCGGATCTGGTTCTCGTCGACGACGCCGGGCGCCATGTCGCGCGCCTGGATCACGAACACGCCCTGGTTCGCGCGCCGGATCCCTCCCAGCGTGCTGCGCGAATCGGCGGCGAACTGCTCCGTCGCCTCGCGCGCGCTCGCCGTAGCCTCGGCGATCATCTCCGGCTTCAGGTCGTTGAGCGCTTCGAAGAGGAAGGAGGGAAGCGCGGGGCCGTGCCTGCCGGAAGTGAGCGGTCCCGCGCGGCGTCAGGGATCCCAGCGGAACCGAGCCAGGTCGACGCGGCCGCGGTCATCGAAGGCTACCCCCTCCTCCCGGAGAAGATCGCGCTGGATGGGCGCAAAGGGACTTCCGGGAGCGCGCTCGCTCACCTCGCCGCGGGCGTTGATGACGCGATGCCACGGCACCTCGTTGTCCGCGGGAAGGGCGGCCAGCGCGTACCCCGCCTGGCGCGCGGCTCCGGGCCTCCCGGCGAGCGCGGCGACCTGTCCGTACGTGGCGACGCGGCCCCGCGGGATGCGCCGAACAATCGCGTAGAACGGCTCGTGCCCCTTCGTATCGGGCCGCCTCCGGGTCACGAAGCCCATGCCCTGACGCGGCGCGCGACCCACGGCACGCGCAGTCCCAGGAGGAGCAAGACCGCGAGGATCGCCAGAACGGGCTGAGGCTCGTCCGCGCGCACGTTCCAGTAGTAATGAATCACGGCCAAGACGGCGGCCACGTAGAAGAGCCGGTGCAGTCGGACCCAGTTCCTGCCCAGCCGACGGATCCAGCCCCTGGTGGACGTCACCGCGAGGGGGATCAGCAGCACGAGCGCCGCGAACCCGACGGTGATAAACGGCCGTTCCGCGATGTCCTCCCAGATGTACTCCCACGCGAAGTACTGGTCGAGCACGAGGTACGTGAGAAAATGCAGCGCCACGTAGGCGAAGGCGAACAGCCCGAGGATGCGGCGCGCGCGCGCCAGCGCGTTGAGCCGCGTCAGGTGACGGGTCGGCGTGACGGCCAGCGCGGCGATAAGGAGCACGATCGCCCAGCGTCCGAAGTGCAGGATCAGGGCCTCGATGGGATTCGCGCCCAGCCCCGAATCCAGCCAGCGCAGAGCCAGCAAGCCGAGCGGAAACAGGCCGAACGCCCATGCGCCGAGCCGCACGAGCAGCGTCCGGCGGCGGGCGAGGCGACCGGGATCCGTCAGTACCACCTCCTGAGGTCCATGTCCGCGTACATCGGCGCCACCTGGGAGCCGTA
>DATKCH010000094.1:0-10585 GCA_035513295.1 Longimicrobiales bacterium | reverse complement strand
CGTGGAGTACGCCAGCACCTTCTTGATGTCGGTCTGCGCGAGCGCGATGGTCGCGGCGAAGAGCGCGGTCACGACGCCGATGCCGGCGACCACGAGCGACGCCGTGGGGCTCAACGCGAACAGGACCGACGCGCGCGCGATCAGGTAGACGCCCGCGGTCACCATGGTCGCCGCGTGGATCAGCGCGCTGACCGGCGTCGGGCCCGCCATCGCGTCGGGCAGCCAGATGTGCAGCGGGATCTGCGCGCTCTTGCCCGTGGCGCCCAGGAACAGGAACAGGCAGATCGCGGTGACCACCGCCCCGCCGAACGCGAACGTCGCCGGCGCCGCCTCGAAGACCCCGACGTAGTCCAGCGTCCCCACGCGCGCGTAGATCAGGAACATCGCGACCAGGAACCCGAAGTCCCCGATCCGGTTCACGATGAAGGCCTTCTTGCCCGCGTCGGCCTTCTCGCGGTCCCGGAACCAGAACCCGATCAGCAGGTAGCTGCACAGCCCCACGCCCTCCCAGCCCACGAACATCAGCGCGAAGCTGGAACCGAGCACCAGCACGAGCATGAAGAAGACGAAGAGGTTCAGGTACGCGAAGTAGCGCGCGTACCCGGGGTCCTCGCCCATGTAGCCGACGCTGTAGACGTGGATCAGGAAGCCGACGCCGGTGACCACCAGGGTCATGAGCAGGGACAGTTGGTCGAGCTGCAGCGCCGCGTCCACGCTGAGATCGCCCGCCGGCAGCCAGGTCCAGTAGCTCACGACCACGGGATCGCGCAGGTCCGCCGCGGACATGCCCAGGAAGTTCGCGACCGCCAGCGCGAACGCGAGGCCCACCACGCCCGGGCCGACCCAGGTGGGGATCGCCTTCACGCCGGGCGCGCGGAAGGCCGCCAGCCCGTTCACGAGGAAGCCGATCAGCGGCAGCAGCACGATCGCCCACGGCGCGACCGGTTGGAATCCGCTCACCGGTTCACCACCGCAGGATGTTGAAGCGCTCGAGGTCCACGGATTCGCGCAGCCGGAAGATCGAGATGATGATCGCGAGCCCGACCGCGGCCTCGGCGGCGGCCACCGAGATGACGAAGAAGACGAACACCTGACCGTCTACGCCCAGCGTCCGCGAGAACGCGATGAACGCGAGGTTGGCGGCGTTGAGCATGAGCTCGACGCACATGAAGACGATGATCGCGTTGCGCCGCACGAGCACCCCCGCCACGCCGATGACGAACAGGAACGCGGCCAGGATCAGCGAGTGCTCGACGATCGGCACGTCACACCCTCCGCTTGGCCAGGAGGACCGCGCCGACCGCGGCGGCGAGCAGCAGGATCGAGGTCACCTCGAAGGGCACCAGGTAGTCGCGGAACAGCGGGTCCGCGATCGCGCCCACGACATCGCGGTCCACGGGCGCGGGCTCGGTGCCAACCACGCCGCTCGCGCCCAGCGCGCTCGCCAGCAGCCAGCCCAGCGTGCCCGACGCGACCCCTCCCGCCACCAGCCAGATTCCGGCCTTGAGGTCGGGCCGGTACTGCTCGCCGAGGTTCAGCAGCATGATCACGAACAGGAACAGCACCATTATCGCGCCGGCGTAGACGATCACCTGGATCGCGGCGATGAAGTGCGCCTCGAGCAGCACGAAGATCCCGGCCAGCGAGAAGAGCGTCACGACCAGGAAGAGCAGGCTCGCGACCGGGTTGCGCGCCATCACCATCGCCACGGCGCCCGAGACCGCCAGCGCGGCGAAGATCCACCAGAGCAGGTCCGCCATCACTCCGACGCCGGGTCGGAGGGGTCCCACAGCGCGGTCACCGGGTGGTCCTGGGCCATCAGGCGGTCCAGGTCGTACACGAAGCGCTCTCGGGTGTACTCCGAGTTCTCGTAGTCCTGCCCGACGTGGATCGCCTCGACCGGGCAGACCTCCTGGCACATCCCGCAGAAGATGCAGCGGAACTCGTCGATCTCGTAGACGATCGGGTAGCGGTTGCCCTGGTCGTCCTCGCCGGGCACCAGGCGGATGCAGTTCGCGGGGCAGATCGCCGGGCACAGGCCGCACGCGACGCACTTGGGCCGCCCGTCGGCGTGCACCTCCATGCGGTGGGTGCCGCGCCAGCGCGGCGCCAGATCCGCCTTCTCGTCCGGGTACTCGAGCGTCACGTGGTCGGTGTCGATGAGGTGCCGGAAGGTGAGCGCCATGCCCTTGAGCGCCGCGCGCATGTAGGACGTGCCCTCCTCGGGCCGCTTCAACACCTTCGTGCGGATCGCCATGTCAGCCCTCGCTCCCCGCCGACGCGAGCGTCGGCTGCGCCGGCTCCACGACCTCGGCCTCGGGCGCGTCGGCGTGCCGCCCGCCCCTCGGCGAGCCCGTGATCACGCGGTCGTTGTCCAGCCAGAAGAAGAACAGCGCCATCGCCACCGCGTTCACCGCGGTCAGCGCCAACCCGTACGCGAGCCCGTACTCCAGGCCCAGCGCGTCGAGCACCAGGATCGTCGCGCCGGTGAGGAGGATGAACGCGAGCGCGGTCGGCAGCATCACCTTCCACCCCAGGTGCATCACCTGGTCGTAGCGGAAGCGCGGCACCGTCCAGCGCACCCACATGAAGCCGAACACGAAGAAGAGGGTCTTGGCGAGGAACGCCGCCGCGGTGACCAGCGTCTTCCAGAGCGCCGGCTGCGCGCCCTCCACGATCCCCGGGGCGATCACGCGCATGTCGTCGAAGTCCGTGAACGGCACGTCCCAGCCGCCCAGGAAGAGCGTCGCCATGAGCGCCGCCGCGGTGAACATGTGCGCGTATTCGGCGATGAAGAACATGCTGAACTTCATCGACGAGTACTCGGTGTGGTAGCCGGTGACGAGTTCGGCCTCGGCCTCCGGCACGTCGAACGGCAGGCGGTTGGTCTCGGCGAACGACGACACCACGAACAGGAAGAAGGCGAGCCCCAGCGGGAACGCCAGCCAGAGGCCCAGCTCCTCCTGCTGCAGCCAGACGACGTGGGTCAGCGTGACGTTGCCCGCGAGCATGAAGACCGGGATCAGGCTCATCCCCAGTGCGACCTCGTAGCTGACCATCTGTGCGCCGCCGCGCAGAGCGCCCAGGAAGGAGTACTTGCTGTTCGATGACCAGCCGGCCATCACCAGCCCGTACACGCCCAGGCTGGACAGCGCGAGGATGAACAGGATCCCGATCGGCAGGTCCGCGACGATCATGTCGACCAGCCCCCAGCGCGTGGGCAGCGGGGACGCGAACGGGATCACCGCGAAGGTCACGAGCGCGGGCGTGATCGCGATCATCGGCGCCAGCAGGAAGTACGTCCGCGACGCCTGCGCGGGCGAGGTCTCTTCCTTGATGAAGTTCTTGATGCCGTCGGCGACCGGCTGGAGGATCCCCTGCGGGCCCACGCGGTTGGGGCCGAGCCGGTCCTGCATGAAGGCCGAGACGCGCCGCTCCATCAGCGTGAACAGCGCCACCAGCACCATCGTGATGCCGAACACGACGAGCACCTTGGCGTGGATCGCGATGAGCCCCGCGGTGGGCGACAGCGCGCCCAGGTCGTGCTGACTCACCGGACCTCGGCGCCGTCCGGGGTCACGCGCACCGACGCGTTGGCGAGCGCGCCGCGCGTGCCCAGGTCCTCGTAGCTGAGGCCACGGAAGGGCGCGTGCCACTCGCCCAGGCGCAGGAACGCGTCGGCCGCGGACGCGGGCGCCGCGCCGTCCTCGAGACCCGCCAGCACCACCCCCAGCGCCTGCCACGCCGGGCGCGCGCGGGCGGGCGGCTGCAGCGCGGGCCAGAAGCGCTGCAGGCGGCCCTCGTGGTTGGCGAAGGTGCCGTCCTGCTCGGCGAACGTCGTGACCGGCAGCGCGAAGTCGGCGCGCCGCGCCGCGGGCGTCAGCCGCCGGCCGAGGTAGACGAAGAGATCCGCGCCGGGGTCGAAGTCCGCGGGCAGGTCGGCCAGGTCGTCGCCCAGCACGATCAGCGCGCCGCCGGTGGACGCGATCCCGCCGGCGCCGCGATCGTCGCCGGTGCGCTCGAACCCGAGCATCTCGAGGCCGCGCGGATTGGGCGCGAGGTCGCGCCGGCGCGCCAGGCCGGGCACGCCGCGGCACGGGATCTCCTCCCCGGCGCGCGCGCACCGGTAGACCATCTCGGCGATCCCCAGCGCGCCCGCGAGGCGCGCCGCGAGCCCCGCGTCCTCGCTCGACTGGAAGGGCGACACCAGCAGCAGCCCGCCGCCGCCCGCGTGCGCGCGCAGCCGCTCCACCAGCGCCAGGATCGCCTCGCGCCAGCCGGTCTCCTCCAGGGCGCCGCCCGCGCCCCGCACCAGCGGCGCGTCCAGGCGTCCGGCTCCGCCGCGCCCGCCGTCGGCCGCGGGCGTCTCCGCGAGGTCTCCCCCGACGGTCGTGGGGGCGCGGTTCAGCCACTCGTAGTCGTAGCGGCCGTAGTCGCACATCCAGTAGGAGTTGACCTCGGGGTTCTCGCGCGGGCGCAGCCGCTGGATGACGTTGTCGCGCACGTCCACGTGGACGTTGCAGCCCTGCGAGCAGCCCGAGCAGACCGACGGCGCGCGGTCCAGGTCCCACACGCGCGCCTTGTGGTGGAAGTCGTGCGCGAGCAGCGCGCCGACCGGGCAGATGTCGATGATGTTGTGCGCCCAGGCGGACTCGTCCAGCCCCTCTTCGAAGAAGGTGTCGATCACCGAGCGATTGCCGCGCTGCACCACGCACAGCAGGTCGTCTTGTGGGATCTCGCGCATGAAGCGCGTGCAGCGCGTGCACATGATGCAGCGGTCGCCGTCGTAGATGATCCCGCCGAACTTGCCGCCGAAGAAGTCCTGCCCCAGGACGCGCTTGGGCTCCACCGAGCGGCCGCGCTTGCGGCCCTCGCGGTGGACGTAGTCCTGCAGCGAGCACTCGCCGGACTTGTCGCACACGGGGCAGTCCAGCGGGTGGTTGGCGAGGTAGAACTCGAGCACGCCCTCGCGCGCGACGCGCGCCGCGTCGCCCTCGGTGCGGACCACCTGGCCGTCGGCGACCGCGGTGATGCAAGCCGGCTGCAGCTTGGGCGCGCCCTCCACCTCCACCAGGCACATGCGGCACATCGCCGGCGCCGACAGCGCGGGGTGATAGCAGTAGCGCGCGATCCCGATGCCCACCGCGTCCGCCGCGTCGATGATGCGCGTGCCGGCGGGGACGCTGACCTCCAGCCCGTCGATCGTGCAGGTGACGGCGCCCTCGGCCATCGCTCTACGCCTCCACCGCGGCGTGCGCCGGCGCGCCCGCCGGGTCGCCGGCCGCGAGCGCCGCCGGGGCGCCCGCGCCCTCGGCGGGTCCCGGGGCCGGAAGACGCGTCTTCGGTATGCGCGCCAGGTAGTCGTCACGGAACTTCTCGAGCGAGCTCAGCACCGGCGCCGCGGCCGAGTCGCTGAGCACGCAGATGGTCGTCCCGATCATGTTCCTGCTGAGCTCGACGAGGGTGTCCAAGTCCGCCATGGTCCCGCGCCCGTGCTCGATGCGCCACATGATCTTGGCGACCCAGGTCGTGCCCTCGCGGCAGGGCGTGCACTGGCCGCAGCTCTCGTGCGCGTAGAAGTCCACGATGCGGCGCACCTGCTTGATGATGTCGGTCGCGTCGTCCATCACGATGACCGACGCGGTGCCCAGCATGCTGCCCGCCTCGATGACGCCCTCGTAGTGCATTGGGATGTCGATCTCGTCGGCCGACAGGATCGGCACCGAGCTGCCGCCCGGGATGACCGCCTTGAGCGAGCGCCCGTTCGGGATGCCGCCGCACACGTCGTAGAGCAGCTCCTTCAGGTTGAAGCCCAGCGGCAGCTCATAGTTGCCGCGCCGCTCGAGGTGCCCGGACATGTTGAAGAGCTTGGTGCCCGGGCTCTTCTCGGTCCCCCACTGCCGGTACCACTGGCCGCCGTGGGTGACGATGTGCGGGATCGCGCACAGCGTCTCGACGTTGTTGATCGTCGTGGGCCTGCCGAACGCGCCCACCGCCGCGGGGAACGGCGGCTTCACCCGCGGCTGGCCGCGCCGGCCCTCCAGCGAGTTCATGAGCGCGGTCTCCTCGCCGCAGATGTAGGCACCCGCGCCGCAGTGCACCGTGACGTCGATCGCGTGCCCGGAGCCCATCACGTCGTCGCCCGCGATGCCCGCCTCGTAGATCTCCTCGACCGCGCGCGCGACCACCTGCGCGGGCTCGAAGAACTCGCCTCGGATGTAGACGTAGACGTGCTCGGCGCGGATCGCGAACGCGCCGATGAGCGCGCCCTCGAGCATCTGGTGCGGCGTCCAGCGGAGCAGCTCGCGGTCTTTGAACGCGCCCGGCTCGGACTCGTCCGCGTTGATCAGCAGGTAGTGCGGGCCGTCCTTCTCCCGGGGCATGAAGCTCCACTTCACGCCGGTCGGGAAGCCGGCGCCCCCCCTGCCCCGCAGCCCGCTCTCCTTGACCGTCTCGACGACCGCCTCGGGCCCCATTTCGAGCGCCTTCTTAAGCGCGTCGTAGCCGCCGTGCTCGCGCCAGAAGGACAGCGCGCGCGCGCGCGGCTCGCCGAAATGCGTGCTGAGGACGCGGGTCTCGGAGGGGTGCTCGTAGGGGTAGGCCATCAGGCGGACTCCCCGTCGGCGGGCTGCGCGCGATCCTGATGCGCGCCGGAGTCCGAGCGCGGCGTTTCCGCGGAAACGTGGCGCGAATCGCTATCGCCTCCGGCCGCCTCGTCGCTTGCCGCCCTGTCACGCGTTTCCGCGGAAACGTGGCGCGCGCCGCTATCGGCGCCGGGGGCGCCGCTCCCCGCGGGCG
Source organism: Longimicrobiales bacterium (assembly GCA_035513295.1). Lineage (GTDB taxonomy): Bacteria > Gemmatimonadota > Gemmatimonadetes > Longimicrobiales > RSA9 > DATHRK01. The sequence goes on along the minus strand of DATKCH010000094.1, from coordinate 3,787 downwards.
TGCCCGCGGACACGACGGCCTCAACCGTCGCGCGACCCCGCCCGTTCCCCGAGCCCGGCCGCGGCTCCTGCGGCGTGCTCAGCCCCTCCGCGCGCAGCCGCTCGAGGATCGCGGGCACCGCGTCGGCGTCCACGTTCTCGAAGTAGCGGTTGTTGATCTGCACGGCGGTCGGGAAGCCGCACGCGCCCAGGCACTCCGCCTCGATCACGGTGAAGAGGCCGTCCTCGCTGATCTCGCCCGGCGCGGTCCCCGTCTCGGTCAGGAAGCGCGCCGCGACGTCGTCGGCCCCGCACAGGTTGCAGCTCACGTTGGTGCAGACCTGTATCAGGTACCGGCCGACGGGGCGGCGGTTGTACATCGTGTAGAACGTCGCGACGCCGCGCACCTCGGCGGGCGCCAGCCCGAGCAGCTCGGCGACCTCGTCCATGGTCTCGGGCGAGACGTGGCCGCGCACCTCCTGCGCCATGTTGAGCACGGGCAGCAGCGCGGCGCGCGCGTCGGGGTAGCGCGACAGGATCTTCCCGAGGCGCTCACGGTACGGGCCCTCGAAGAGCGGCGCGTCGGGGTCGCGCTCGGCGAGCTGGTAGGGGTAGGACGGCGCGGCCCCGGGGGCGCCGCCCTCGAGCGGGCGCCGGCCCACGTACGCGGTGCCCCGCACGTCGCCCTCGGACAGGACCTCGAACGCGCCGGTCTCCCCCGCCCAGCCCGGGTTGCGGACTTCGCTCACCGGTCGATCTCCCCGAGCACGATGTCCAGGCTCGCGTTCACCGCGATCACATCGCTGAGCAGGTGCCCCTCGACCATCGCGGGCAGCGCCGACAGGTTGACGAAGCTGGGCCCGCGCACGCGCCAGCGGACCGGCTTGGAGCCGCCGTCGCTGACGACGTACATGCCCAGCTCGCCCTTGGAGCTCTCGACGCTGGTCCAGCTCTCGCCGACCGGCGCCTCGACGCCCTCCATGACCACCTTGAAGTGGTGGATCATGGACTCCATGTCGTTCATGCACGCGGTCTTCGAGGGCAGGATGACGCGTGGGTCGTCCACGTTCATCGGCCCGTCGGGGAGGCGGTCGAGCGCCTGGTGCAGGATCAGCAGCGACTGGCGCATCTCCTCCATGCGCACCATGAAGCGGTCGTAGCAGTCGCCGTGCTCGCCCAGCGGGACCTCGAAGTCGTAGGTCTCGTAGTCGTAGTACGGGCGGTCCTTGCGGACGTCGTAGTCGACCCCGGACGCGCGCAGGTTGGGCCCGGTGAGCCCCGCGGCGATCGCGTCCTGCGCCCCGATGGCGCCGATGTCCTGGTTGCGGCCGATCCAGATCTGGTTGTTGTGCAGCAGCGTGTCGACCTCGTCGAGCGTCTTCGGGAGGGTGTCCGCGAAGTGCCGAACGTTGTCGAGGAAGCCGTCGGGGACCTCGGCCATCATCCCACCCACGCGCGTCGCCGAGGTGGTGATGCGCGCGCCCGTGTACTCCTCGTGCAGGAGGTGGATGCGCTCGCGCTCCTGGAACGTGTACAGGAACGGCGTGAACGCGCCGATGTCGATGGCGGTGGTGCCGAGCCACAGCAGGTGGCTGAAGATCCGGTCCAGCTCCATCAGGGCGACGCGGAAGACCTTGCAGCGCTCGGTCACCTCGATCCCCATGAGGTTCTCGACCGCCATCACGTAGGCGCAGTTATAGATCAGCGGCGCCAGGTAGTCCATCCGGTCGGTGAGCGGGACGATCTGGTTCCAGGTGCGGTACTCGCCGAGCTTCTCGAAGCTGGAGTGCAGGTAGCCGATGTGCGGGATGCAGCGGATCACCGTCTCGCCGTCGAGCTCCAGCACGAGCCGCAGCACGCCATGGGTGGCGGGGTGCTGGGGGCCGACGTTGATGAGCATGCGCTCGCCGTGCAGCTCCGGGTCCACGCCGCGCGGGAACGCGGGGACGTGCACGGGCCGGCCGGCGATGCCCAGCTCGGGCGCGCGCGAGATCTCGTACTCGACGGTGCGCGTCACGCGTCCTCCCGGGCTTCGGCGGCGGCGTGGTCGTGCGCCCGCTGGACCACGTCCAGCTCGGACGGGATGTAGTAGTCCTCGACCTCCATCGCGAGCGCCCTGCGCGTCTGCTCGGCGCGCGTGAAGCGGCCGCGCAGCGGGAAGTCCTTCCGCAGCGGGTGGCCCTCGGCGTAGTTCTCCTGCATGAGGATGCGGCGCAGATCGGGGTGGCCGCGGAAGGTCACGCCGAACATGTCGTAGACCTCGCGCTCGAGCCAGTTGGCGCCCGACCAGATGGGCGTCACGGACGCTATCTCGAGCGCATCGAGCGGCAGCTCGGCCTTCACTCGAAGCATCCCGCCGCGCCGGTGCGAGTAGAGCTGGTAGACGATCTGGATCGGGCGCCCGCCGCCGTAGTCCACCGCGGTGAGGTCGAGCAGGAAGTCGAACTCCTGGCCCTCCTCGTCGCGCAGCCAGCCGAGCATCTCGCGCACGCGCGCGGGGTCCACGAAGACGACGTGCTCGCCCTTCGCGTGCACCTCGTGGCGCAGTACCGCGTCGCCGAACTCGGCGCGCAGCGCGGCGACCGGCGGGGGCTCCTCGCCGGCGGGGCCGGGCTCGGGCGCGGGCTTCTCCGGGCCCTCGGTGGCCGGGCGCTGCTCGAGCTCGTCGAGCGCGTCGTCGAAGCGCTTGTCGTCGGCCATGGCGTCAGCGGCTCCGTGCGATCACGGCTTGCGGTCGCGGGGGCGCTCGAGGGCCTTCGTGGCGACCATCCCGCTGGGCTTGTTCTGGGTGGTGGAGTTGCCGAAGGGCTTGGCCAGCTCGTTGATCGCCTCGTCGGGCAGCGCGGCGCGCCCGACCTTCTCGGGGTCCTCCGCGCGCAGCCGCTCGTGCAGCTCGCGGTCGGTCACCGACTCGCCCTTGATCTTCTCGTGCAGCATCAGGATGCCGTGGATCAGCCCTTCCGGCCGCGGCGGGCAGCCGGGGACGTAGACGTCCACGGGCATGATGGTGTCGATCCCCTGGACCATCGAGTAGGCGTCGAACACCCCGCCCGAGGACGCGCACGCGCCCATCGAGATGCACCACTTCGGCTGCGGCATCTGGTCCCAGATCTTGCGCAGCACCGGCGCCATCTTGTAGCTGACGCGGCCCGCGCAGATGAACAGGTCGGCCTGCCGCGGCGAGAACGACATGCGCTCCATCCCGAAGCGCGCCAGGTCGTACTTCGACGCCGCCGACGCCATCATCTCGATCGCGCAGCACGCGGTGCCGAAGGGCATCGGCCACAGCGAGCTCCGGCGCGCCCAGTTCACCACATAGTCCAGCCTGGTCGTCACCCACTCTGGGGCCCCTACTGCCACTCGAGCGCTCCCTTCTTCCAGATGTAGATCAGCCCGACCGCCAGGACCGCGATGAACACCAGCATCTCGACGAACCCGAACATCCCCAGCTCACGGAAGCGCACCGCCCACGGGATCAGGAAGACGGTTTCGATGTCGAAGATGATGAACAGGATCGCGACCAGGTAGAACTTGACGGAGAAGCGCTCGCGCGTGGACCCGAGCGGGATCATCCCCGATTCGTACGGCGCCGACTTGATCGCGGTCGGCCGGTGCGTGCTCAGCACCTGCGACGCCACGACCATCCCCACCGCCTGGAGGGCGGAGATCCCGAGCAGGATCAGGACCGGGATGTATGCGTCTGCCATCGGGCGTTATGAGCTTGTGAAATCGTTCACGATACCGCGCCGGAAGTTAGATATGGGGGTATCGCGGGTCAACCGAGCGGGGGGGCGCAGGATGCGGGCCGC
>DATKCH010000093.1:0-41532 GCA_035513295.1 Longimicrobiales bacterium | reverse complement strand
GGACGGGATCTTGCGGGATCGTGCGTGCGCAGCTGAGGGTAGACCTCCGCAGGAGATGCCGAACGAGCCGCAATGGCAGGGAGCCGAAAACATGACTCGACGCAACCTGGTCCTCATGCTCGCCGCCGCGGGCCTGGTCTGGTCCGCCGAGGGGGTATCCGCTCAGGACACCAGGATCGATGACGGCACCTTCCGCCTTCTGGTCGGGGGGCGCGAAGTCGGCCGCGAAACCTTCTCGATCCGGCGTGCCGGCGAGGGCGACGCCGCGGTGACGATCGCGCAGGGGCGGGTCGTGCGGAGCGATCCCGGCGCCGCGGGGGAGGTCACCTCCAACCTGCAGGTCAACGGTCCGGCGCTGCGGCCGTCCAGCTACCAGCTCGAGGTCCGGGGCGACGAACGCGAACGGATCACGGGCCGCGTCACCGGAGGCAGGTTCAGCGCGCGCATCACGTCCTCGGCGGGCGAGATGATGCGCGAGTACCTGGCCGGCGAGGGCGCGGTCGTGATCGATGACGGGATCGCGCATCATCACTACTTCATCGCCGGGCGCGGCGCGGCCGGAGACTTCAGCGTGCCGGTCATCGTGCCCCGACGCAGCCGGCAGATTTCGGCCAGCGTCCGCAACGCGGGGCGCGCCAGCGTGGAGGCGGGGGGATCGACCGTGAACGCGACCCACCTCGTCGTGGAGTTCAGCGAAGGACCACTGCGTCACGTCTACGTCGACGGATCGGGCAGGCTGCTCCGGGTGGAGATCCCGGACCTGAACTTCGCCGCCGTGCGGGTCGACCTGCCGTAGCGGGCGCGCGCCCGCCGCTTTCCATCCCAACCGACCGGTCCACTCCCGCCATCCGGTATCGGCGCCGCGCGGCGCCCGGCGTCTCGGCACCGTTCAAGGGTCGAGATTCCTTCGTGTGAAGGAGAGCCGGCTCCGGCGCGTATGGTTAGTTTGAAACCGACCACCGCCGCCCGCGTACTCTGTACACGGGAACGCGAACGAGCTTTTTCACAGCAGCCAGGAGCAGTCGCCGTGTTGGAATCCGCCGCGACCCGTTGGGCGGCCGCGATCTGCTGTTTCGCACTTTTCGCCGCCGAGGCGCGCGCCCAGCAGCCGGACTCGGCGCTCGGCCTCGACCAGGCGATTTCGATCGCCATCCTCAACAACCCCGACCACCTGTCGGTCCAGAACAACGAGGACGCCGCCGCGTGGGGGGTGCGCGCCGCGTACGGAGCGTTTCTGCCGAGGGCGGACGTCTTTTCCGGCTTCAACTACCAGGGCTCGGGGGACAACCGCTTCGGAGGCGTGAGCCTCGGGGAGACCCCGTCGTTCCTGATCAGCGACTATTCCCTGGCGCTGCGCATGGGGATCAACGGCGCCACGTTCTTCGGCGTGGGCCAGGCGCGCGCGGACCAGCGCGCGACGACCGCCGAGACGGACGCGTCGCGGTTCCAGCTCGTGTCGACCGTCACGCAGCAGTACATCGCCGCATTGCGCGCGCGTGACGGGCTCGAACTGGCCGAGCAGGAGCTGGGACGCGCCGAGCAGAACCTGGCGCTCGCGCGCGCCCGGGTGGAAGTCGGGGCGGCGATTCCGCTGGAGCGCATGCAGGCGGAGGTCGAGCGGGGGCGCGCCGAGGTCGAGGTGGAGCGCGCGCGCAACCTCGTCAAGACCGAGAAGCTGCGCCTGTCCCAGCAGCTCGGCGTGAACCTGGATCTGGACACGGAACTGACCACGTCGTTCGAGGTGTTCGAGCCGACGTGGAGCGCGGAGCAGCTCACGGACTGGGCGGTCGACGCGAACCCGACGCTGCGGGCGACGCGCGCACGGCACGACGCGTCCCGCATGTCGGTGCGCTCGGCGCAGAGCGGATTCCTGCCCTCGTTCGACGTCAGCGTCCGCTGGTCGGGGTTCGCCCGCGAGGCGACCGACCCGGCTGCGCTGATCTCGGACGCCCGCAGCAGCGCCGCGAACAATCGCGAGAGCTGTCTGCTCTTCAACGCCATCAACGACGGACTCACGCAGCCCCTGAGCGGCTTCCCGCTGGACTGTACCGCGCTGTCGTTCACCGGCGCCGACGAGGAGGCTCTGCGCTCGGCCAACAACGCCTTCCCGTTCGACTACACGTCCCAGCCGCTCGAGGCCCGCCTCCAGGTGAGCCTGCCGCTCTTCCAGGGCTTCGCGCAGAAGCAGCGGGTGGAGCAGGCGCAGGCGAACGCCCGCGACGCGCGCCACCGAGTGCGCGCGCAGGAGCTGCAGCTCCGCACGGACGTCGTGTCCGCGCACGAGACGCTGCTCACGGCGCGGCGGATCGTCGCGATCGAGGAGCAGAACCGCGAGCAGTCCGCCGAGCAGCTCCGTCTCGAGCGCGAGCGGTACCGGCTCGGCGCCACCAGTTTCGTCGACCTGCTCAACGCCGAGACGCTGCGCGCGCAGGCGGACCGCAACTACCTCAACGCGCTGTACGACTTCCACGCCGCGCTGGCCGCGCTGGAGGCCGCCGTCGGCCGCCGCCTGGCCGAGACGAGCGGTTAGTGGTGCCGAACTGCGTCGCATCACGCCCGCCGCGCGCCCGCGCGCCGGCGACATTGACCGCGCGCAGCCGGCCTGCCGCCCGGTCGCACCGCGATAGATCCGAGGGGACCCGAAGATGAAGAGAGGGACGAAGATCGCGCTGGGGGTCGCGGCCACCGTGGCGCTGGCCGCGGTGGTGGTCGTGGGCGCGACCCGGGGCCGCGGAGACGCGACCCCGGTGCGCGTGCAGGAGGTGGCGCGCGCGGACCTCGTGGCGGTCGTCACCGGCAACGGCTGGATCCGGCCGACCAGGTCCGTGGATGTGCAGTCGGACATCATCGGGCGCGTCGTCGAGTTGAACGTCGCCGAGGGCGACCCGGTTCAGCAGGGACAGCTCCTGCTCCGGATCGACCCCAGCCAGTACGAGTCCGCGGCCGCGCGCGCGCGCGCGGCGGTGAGCGAGGCGCGGGCCGGCGAGGCGCAGGCGCGCGCGAACCTGCTCCAGGCGCAGCGCACGCTGGAACGGAACGAGGGACTCGCCCGGAGCGACGCGAACCTCATCAGCGCGCAGGCGCTCGAGGAGGCGCGCTCCGCCGTGGAGGTCCAGACGGCGATGCACGAGGCCGCGACCTACCGCGTCCAGCAGGCGAACGCGGCGCTGCGCGAGTCGCTCGACCAACTGGCCAAGACGGTGCTCCGCGCGCCCATCGATGGGGTCGTCACGCGGCTCAACGTGGACATCGGCGAAACCGCGATCGTCGGCACCATGAACAACGCCGGGAGCCTGCTTTTAACGATCAGCGACCTCGGCGTCATCGAAGCGGTCGTGAAGGTGGACGAGACGGACCTGCCGCGGATCTCGCTGGGCGACAGCGCATCGGTGCAGATCGACGCGTTCCCCCGGCGGATGTTCACCGGCCGGGTAACGGAGATCGCGCACAGCGCGCTCAACTCGCCCGAGCAGATCGCGCGCGCGGGCGGGCAGGCGCAGGCGGTGGATTTCCAGGTCGTCATCCGGCTCGATGAGCCGCCACCGACGCTGCGACCCGACTTCTCGGCCACCGCCGACGTGGTGACCGACACCCGCAAGGACGTGCTGGCCATTCCGATCATCGCGCTCACCGTGCGCGACGCGGACGACGTCCAGACCATGCCGCAGGAGACCCCGGAGGCGGCGGCCGCCGCGGCCGAGTTCGAGGAATCGGACGACGTGGAAGGCGTGTTCGTCGTGCGCGGAGGGGTCGCCCGATTCGTGCCGGTGGAGGTAGGCATCGCGGGCGCCGAGGAGTTCGAGGTCGTGCGCGGGCTCGAGGTCGGCGATTCGGTCGTCTCGGGTCCGTACCAGGCGATCAGAAACCTCTCGGAAGGCGACGCGGTCCGCGTGCTCCTCGAGTCGGGTGACGAAGGCCGGACCGCGAGCGCAGAGGAATCGGAGTGAACTGGGACGACCATGCGCCGGAGGGTGACGTCGTCATCCGCACGCGCGACCTGACCAAGGACTACGTGCTCGGCGCGGAGACGGTGCACGCCCTGCGCGGCGTGGACATCGACATCGAGCGCAATGAGTACGTCGCGATCATGGGCCCATCGGGATCGGGCAAGTCCACGTTCATGAACCTGATCGGCTGCCTGGACACGCCGACCGCCGGGCAGTACTGGCTGAACGGCGAAGCGGTCGCGGGCAAGGACGACGATCAGCTGGCGCACATCCGCAACCGGCTGATCGGCTTCGTGTTCCAGACCTTCAACCTCCTGCCGCGGGCGACCGCGCTGCACAACGTGGAGCTCCCGCTGATCTACGCGGGGGTCGCGGCGGGCCTGCGTCGCGAACGCGCCGAGCGGATGCTCGACAAGGTGGGGCTGGGCGATCGCATGGAGCACCGGCCCGCGGAGCTGTCGGGTGGCCAGCGTCAGCGCGTCGCGGCCGCGCGCGCGCTGATCAACGAACCGGCGATCCTGCTCGCCGACGAGCCTACGGGGAATCTGGACAGCCGCACCTCCAGGGAGATCATGGATCTCTTCGGCGAGCTGCACGAGGGCGGGCAGACGATCATCGTCGTGACCCACGAGTCCGACATCGCCGCCTACACGCACCGAACCGTGCTGCTGCACGACGGCATGATCTCGAGCGACGAGCGGAAGCGCCCGACCCGCGGACTGGCCGCCGCCCGCCCGGAATCGGACTTCCAGCCTCCGGTGGGGAGCGCGGCCGAAGCGACATGAAGTACCGTGAGGCCTTTCGGCTGGCCTTCTCGCAGATCCGCAGCCAGAAGCTGAAGTCGGCGTTCGCGGTCCTCGGCGTCTTCGTCGGCGCGACCTTCCTGGTGACCGTCGTGAGCGTGATCGGCGGCCTCAACCGGTACATGGAAGAAGACTTCGGGCGGCGCATCTACGGACTGAACACCGTCACGGTCCGGCGCGTGCCCTCCGTCCAGTTCGGCCCATCCGAATCCGCGCGGCGCGCCTGGAGGCGCCGGCCGCTGCTCACGTTCCAGGACGCGGCAGCCGTCCACGCGCAGCTCGACGTGCCGGCGATCGTCGGCGTCGAGAGCCACAGCGGGGGCGAGGTGCAAGGCCCGGACGGCACCAACCTCGGCAACATCTGGCTCACCGCGGCGTCGCCCGAGTACTTCGCCATCCGCAACATGGAGCTGGCGATGGGCCGGACCTTCAACGAGGCGGAGGACCGTGCCGGATCGGCCGTGGTGGTGCTGGGCGCCGACGCCGCCGAGGAACTGTTCGCGGCGCGCGATCCGATCGGCAAGACGATCAAGGTGCAGGGAAGTCCGTTCCGCGTGATCGGCGTCATGGAGAAACAGGGCAGCCTGCTCGGCATCTCCATGGACAACCGCGCCATCGCCCCATCCCACTCGCCCATGGCCCGGCTGGTCAACCCCGCCGGCGTCGTCGACGAGATCGTCGTCAAGGCGCAGGACGAGGTGGCGATGGGCCGCGCGATGTGGGAGCTGGAGGCGATCATGCGCGAACGCCGGGGGCTCCGGCCGACCGAGGAGAACGACTTCGAGCTGGAGACCGCCGAGGACTCGATGTCCTTCTGGACGCGCATCAGCCAGATCCTCTACGCGACCTTCCCGGTGCTTGTGGGGATCGCGCTGATCGTGGGCGGCATGGTGATCATGAACATCATGCTCGTGAGCGTCACGGAGCGAACGCGCGAGATCGGTGTGCGCAAGGCGATCGGCGCTCGCCGGCGCGACGTGGTGCGGCAGTTCCTGGTCGAGTCGGCGGCCCTGTCGCTGATGGGGGCGGCCGCTGGGATTCTGTTCGGGCAGGTGGGGGCGCAGGCGGTGAGCGCGTTCACGCCGCTGCCGGTTTCGGTGGCGCCTGTCGCGATGGTCGGCGCCGCGGTGCTCGGCATCGGGGTCGGCGTGGTCGCCGGGCTCTATCCGGCCGTGAAGGCGTCGCGGCTGGACCCGGTCGTGGCGCTGCGGGCCGAATGAGGAGGAGGTAGGCGATGGTCCTCGGAAGCGTGACGGAGGGCATCCGGCTCGCGCTGGACCAGCTTCGGGCCAACAAGTTCCGGTCCACCCTGACGATCCTCGGCGTGGTGATCGGCGTGGCTACCGTGATGGCCATCAGCGCCGTGATGGGCGGCCTCCGATCCGGCATCATGAGCGGGATCGAGGCGGCGGGGCCGAAGAACTTCATGGTCGCGCGCTGGAACTTCAACAGCGTGCAACTGAGCGGCGGCGGGGACGGGCCGCCTTGGCAGGGCAAGCCCCCGATCACGGTGGATGAGGCGCGCCAGCTCGGCAGGCTGAGCGCCCTGTCGACGGTGATCATCGACGTGGATCTGCAGGCGCCCATCGACTACGGGTCGCAGCACTTCGAGGACGTCAACGTCAGCGCCGACAGCGAGGGGTGGGAGCAGTTCACGCCGGGAGACTACGTAGCCGGGGGACCGTTCACGGCCACCGACGTGCGCGGCGCGCGCAGGGTCGTGATCCTGTCCAAACCGCTCGCCGACGACCTGTTCGGCCACAGCGAGCCGATCGGCAAGACGATCCGCATGCGCGGCGCGCCCTTCCAGGTCGCGGGCGTCTACAACATCGAAGGCAACATCTTCAGCGACATCATCAAGCACTGGGCCGTCGTGCCCTACACCTCTGGCCTGAAGTTCCTGGACGCCCCGAGGGACTTCATCACGCTCCTCGCCGTCACCGAGGACGATGCGACCCAGGGTGAGGCGATGGATCAGGTCACGATGACGCTCCGGCGCATGCGCGGGCTGCGTCCGAACGAGGAGAACGACTTCGCGATCGTCCGCCAGGAGGAGCTGGCGGCCACCTTCAACCGCATGACCGCGGTGCTCATGTCGGTCGTTATCGGTCTGGCGTCCGTGGCGCTGATGGTGGGCGGCATCGGCGTGATCGCCATCATGATGATCTCCGTGACCGAGCGGACGCGCGAGATCGGCGTGCGCAAGGCGCTCGGCGCGACGCGCGGCGAGATCCGTCTGCAGTTCCTGATCGAGGCCGTGACGCTCACGCTCGTGGGCGCCGGGCTCGGGCTGGCGATCGGCGGTGGGCTGGCGTTTCTCGCGGAGGTGCTCACGCCGCTGCAGGCTAACGTCCCGATGACCGCCATCGTCGCGGCGCTGGTCATGTCGGTCATCTCGGGCATCGGCTTCGGCATGTGGCCCGCGATCCGCGCGTCGCGCATGGATCCGGTGGAAGCGCTCCGCTACGAGTGAGCGTCGCAGAGAGCGGGCCGGTCGACGTCCTGGCCGTTTGCGCCCATCCGGACGACGCCGAGTTGCTGTGCGGGGGCCTCCTGCTAAGGTGCGCGGACCAGGGCTACCGGACCGGCGTGCTCGACCTGAGCAGGGGCGAGCTGGGAAGCTCCGGGACACCCGAGAGCCGGGCCCGGGAGGCAGCGCGGGCGGCCGAAATCCTGGGACTGGCCGTGCGCCGCAACGCCGGTCTGCCGGACGGCCACCTCGGGACGGATCCGGGCGCGCGCTGGCGCGTCGCGGGGCTGATCCGGGAGCTGCGCCCCGAGGTGCTCATCCTCCAGTACGACGACCACCGCAACCCCGACCACCGCGCGGCGGGCGCGCTGGCGCGGGAAGCCGCGTTCAGCGCGGGCCTGCGCAACGCGCCCGCGGAGGGCGAGCCGCACCGGCCGCGCAAGCTCCTCTACGGCGTCGCGTATCGCGAGCACGGTCCCAAGCCCAGCTTCGTCGTCGATATCAGCGACCAGATGGAACGCAAGCTGGACGCGATCATGGCCTACGAATCGCAGTTCTCAGGGCGCACGTCGCTCGGCGGCGTGCGCGGCGGCGGGGACCGGCCAATCGCGGAGCAGATCCGCGCCCAGCACGCGCACTACGGGTCGTGGATCCGGCGGCCCTACGGCGAGCCGTACTGGACCCGCGAGACGGTGGCGATCGCCGACGTGGTGGGAATGGGGCCGGGCACCTTCTAGCGTGCCGGGCCTCCGTGGGCGCGGATGTGCGGGCCGGGCCTTCGGAGCGCGCTCCGGCCGCCGTCAGCGCCGCTCGATCACGACCGGCCCGTTCGTGGTCACCGCGCGCACCGTCGGCCCACCCGCGCCGAGCCGCGTCCTGATCTCCCGCGCGCCGCCAGGTCCCATGGCGCCCTCCAGCGTCACCTGCAGCGGGACATCCGTGCGAAACGGCCCGTTCCGCGTTCCCGTCTCCAGCTCCGCGTCGAAGCCCTCGGGGATCTCCAGATACACGGGGCCGTTGCGAGTCTCGGCGTCGAGCCCGGCGCCGGCCCAGCGGGTCCCCGACAGGCGCACCCGGAGCGGTCCGTTCTGTGTGCGCGCGCGGACGTCTCCGCCGACGTCATCGAGGTGCACGGGCCCGTTCCTGGTGCGCAGCTCGATGTCCCCCGCGACGCCGCGGACGGAAACGGGACCGTTGTTGGCCTCGAGGCGCAGGTCGTAGGAGCGCGGCACCGCCACGTTGAATGAGACCGACCACGAGCCTCCGGAGGGTCCTTCGGCGCCCAGCGTGCCGCCGCTCGAGACGATCCGGATGGCCCCGGCTCGCTCTCGGGCTTCGCCGCGAGTGTCCCCCCATGCCTGGATGCGGGCCGTCGCGGCCACCGACGCACGTTCCTCACCCCGTACCGAGGCGCCGCCGTTCCTGCCTCCCTCTATCTCCAGCCGTCCCGTGGCCTCTACGGCGACGTCACGGACCTCGCAGAACACGGCGTCGCGGCCGTGGTCGTGGTCCATGCAGTCTTCCAGCCAGTCCTGATCGCTCTGCTGCGCGGCCATGGCGGCCGGAGCCACGAGAAGGGTGACGACCGCCGCGGCCGCGGCCAGGCGTGCGATCCCGCTCATTCGTTCGCCTCCGGTATGGGTATGGACGGCGGACGCCGCCCCTGCTCGAAGCGTCCGAGTCTTGGATGGGCGAGCGAACGGGAGGGTTTACTCGGCGGGGCGGCGACGGCCGGCATCCGCCCGTTGCCGGTGACGCGGGTCTCGGCGAGGATGAGCGGGCCGGGAGGGCACCGGCCCCCGACCGCCTACCCCGTGAAGGCGGCGAAGAGAAGAACGGCCGCGGTCAGAACGACAAGCGCGGCGAGCTCCACCAGCCCTCTCCAGCGTCCGTAGCGGTGCATTGGCTCCCCTGGTGCGTTCCACCCTGACCCGCTCCGCCTCCGCCCTTGCCCGGGATAGGCGCCGCGCCCCGGGGCCGGTGTGGCTTGGGGGATGGTCATCCAGGGGCGCGGCCCTGAGGGGCAACGTGATGAACACGGTAGGTTGCCGGCCGCCCGTACATTTCGCAAGGACCAGTCCGCCTCGGCTCCGAGCACCCATGCCGCGCCCAAGCCGTTGAGCCACAAGGTAATAGGTCGAAAAATGGGGCGCCGACCTTGGCCTCACCACGACGCCAGTGTGACAAACATGTCCCACCTACTGGGACATGCGTGTCCCACAACCTGGGTCTGGCGTCAGCGCCGCGGCGCTTCACCCCCGGCGCGCGCGCCCCGCTCGCACACGACTTCGATGAGGAGCCTCCTCCAGCTCGGTACGTCCGGACCCTTCACGCGCAGAGCGCGGGCCGTCGCCCTGCCGCCGTCCATCATCCATGGGACCAGCCACGATGCGATCTCCGGCGGCAGATGGCCGACGGGGTCTCCGCTCGTCCTGTGGACCCAGATGGCCGGAGGCTCCTGGGGCGGAGGATCGGGAATGAGCAGGAGGGCGTCGCCGGGCTCGATGCGCTCCAGCTGCTCGGTGCGCGATCCGAAGACGGATCCGTGCACCGTGGCGCGGAACCGTTCCGGGGCCGACCGCGGAAGGGCCGCATTCCGTTCGTTCGTGCTCGCCATCACGTGTGGCTCAGGGGCACCGGGGCCGCCCGCCGGCCTCCGGCTGTTGCAATATACCGCTCCCGGCGGCCGAAGGGGCTCGCTGGAGGCCCCGGCCGGCCTTCGGTATATTCGCAGGGGCGAACCGCCTACCGGAAGAGGAGATGAATCGCACCTACATCTATCTGGATCACGCCGCGACGACGCCCGTGCGCCCCGAGGTCGTGGAGGCCATGCGGCCGCATTTCGAGGCCAGCTTCGGGAACCCGTCCAGCGCGCACGGGCAGGGCCGCGCGGCCCGCTCCGCGCTGGAGGAGGCGCGCGGCCGCCTCGCCGCCGCGATCGGCGCCAGGCGGCGCGACATCGTTTTCACCGGCGGCGGGACCGAGGCGGACAACCTGGCGGTGCTCGGCAGGTGGCGCTACGTGGCCCGCGCGGTCTCGGGGAGTGGCGATCCGCTGCCCTCCGTGGCGTGCGCCGCCGTGGAGCACAGCGCCGTGCTCAGGTCCGCGGAACAGGCGGCGCGCGAGGGCGGAACGATGATCGTTCTCGCGGTCGATGCCCAGGGCTGCGTCCAGATGGAGGCCGTCGCCGAGGCGCTGGAGTCGCGGCCGGCGGTGGTTTCGGTGATGTGGGGCAACAACGAGGTCGGCACGCTGCAGCCGGTGCACGCCATAGCCGACCTGTGCGCGGAAGCCGATGTGACGTTCCATACCGACGCCGTACAGGCGCTCGGCAAGGTCCCCGTGCGGGTGGACGAGTGTGCGTGTCACCTGCTGTCGATGAGCTCCCACAAGCTGGGCGGCCCCCAGGGAGTGGGCGCGCTGTACGTCAGGCCCGGCACCGAACTGGAACCGGTCATGCACGGCGGGGGGCAGGAGAACGGCATCCGTTCCGGCACGCACAACGTCGCGGGCGCCGTCGGTATGTCGGTGGCCGCCGAGCTGGCGGTGCGGGACCTCGAGCGCGAGTCCGCGCGCCTCGCGGCACTGCGTGACGGGCTCCAGGCCGCCCTGCTCGAGCGGATCGAGGGCCTGGAGGTCCACTGCGCGGCGCACGAGCGCCTGCCGCAGATCCTGAACGTGTGCGTGCCCGGAATCGATCCCGACGCGACGCTCCTCGCGCTGGACGCGGAGGGTCTGTGCGTGTCGACGGGCTCCGCGTGCAGGAGCGGGTCGTTCAGACCAAGCCACGTCCTGACCGCGATGGGGCGTTTCGCGGTCACGGAGCCCGGCGCGCCGATGCCGGCGGTCATCCGGTTCTCGCTCGGGCACACGACCACGGATGCGGACGTGGATGCGGTGATCGAGCGCTTTCCGCGCGCGGTCGAGCGGCTGCGGGAGTTGGCCCACACGTGATGTCCGCCGAGTTCGACGCGGCCGCCAGAACCGTCGTCGTCGCGATGTCGGGTGGCGTCGACTCGTCGGTCGCCGCCGCGCTCCTGGTCGAACGGGGGCACCGGGTCGTAGGGGTGACGATCAAGACCTTCTGCTACGGCGAAACCCCCGTGGGAACACGCACGTGCTGCGGGTTGGACGGGATCGCCGACGCGCGCATGGTCGCCGACAAGCTGGATATTCCGCACTCCGTATTCGACATGGAGGAGGGCTTCACCGCGTCGGTGATCGACGACTTCGTCTCGGAGTACGTGGCCGGGCGCACGCCCAACCCGTGCGTGCGCTGCAACTCCAACACGAAGATCCCGGACCTCTTCCGGCGCGCGCGGCGTTTGGGCGCCGAAGCGGTGGCGACTGGCCACTACGCGCGCAACGCCTCCGCCCCCGACGGCGCCCCCCGCATCCTGCGTGGGACCGACGGCCGCAAGGATCAGAGCTACTTCCTGTGGGAGCTGCCGCGCGCCGCCGCGGCGGCGCTTCGCTTCCCGGTGGGCGCCCTGGACAAGAGCGAGGTTCGGGCGATCGCGCGCGGCCTGGGCCTGATCACGGCCGACAAGCCCGAATCGCAGGACATCTGCTTCGTCCCCGACGGCGACTACGGCGCCTTCCTCGCGCGGCGCCTCGGCGCCGACCACGCCGCGCTGCGCGAGGGCCCCGTACGCACGGTGGCCGGCGAGCGGATCGGCACGCACAGCGGCTACGCGCGCTACACGGTGGGTCAGCGCAGGGGGCTCGGCGGCGGCCGCGGCCGTCCGCTGCACGTGCTGCGGGTGGTGCCGGAACGCGGCGAAGTGGTGGTGGGCGATCGGGACCAGTTGTATCGGGACTCCGTCGCGCTCGGGGATCTGAACTGGCTCGAGACGGAGCCCGTGCCCGGCGAGCGCGTGTCGGTACAGCTCCGTCACGGCGCCGAACCGTGCGTGGCGCGCGTGCGCGCCATCGACCGGGATGCCGCGAGGCTGGAGCTGGAGGAGCCGCAGTGGGCGATCACGCCCGGGCAGTCGGGAGTCGTGTACCGGGGGGACGTGCTGGTGGGCGGCGGGCGCGTGCGCTGAGGCGTTCCGGCTAGGGTTAACGCAGCTCCTCGGCGGCCGCCATCGCGGCCGCGAGATCTTCGAGCGACGCGCCCTCGATCCACGCCTCCACGTCAGCCCGGTCGCCTTCCTGCTCGGCCCAGAGCGCGCGCCGACTCGGTTCCGAGAGGCAGTGGAAGACGATCCGGGAGTGCTCGGGCAGCCCGAACGAGCCGGCCGTCCCGTACACCTCCCACGTCCGGAATTCCTCGTCCAACAGCAATCGGGTCACGTCGATTCCCCGTTCCCGCCGGTCCCGATCGAAACCGGCCTCAGTACCTGAGGTCGTTCGCGGCGGCGAACTCCTCCATGAGCCGGCGACCCTCGTCGTCCAGCACGTCGGGCACGGTGACGCGCACGCGCACGTACTGATCGCCTCGACGACCCTGCTTCTCGATCCCCTGACCCGCGATCCGGAAACGGGTCCCCGACTGCGTGCCCGGTGGCACCCGCAGGGTCACGCGTTTCCCGTCGACCGTCCTCACCCGGACTTTGGACCCGAGCGCCGCCTGCGCGACGTTGATCGGGATCTCGCACGACACGTCGAGGCCGTCCCGCGTGAAGAACGGGTCCGGCTGCACGTCGAAGGTGACGATCAGGTCGCCCGGCTGACCTCCCCCTTGCCCGCGCTCTCCCTGGCCGGGGAGGCGCACCTTGGAGCCCGTGTCCACGCCCGCCGGGACCTTGATGGCGACCTTGCGCTGCTCGCGGACCTCGCCGGTGCCGCCGCAGACGCGGCAGGGGTCAGTGGGGATCTGGCCACGCCCGAGACAGCGCGGGCAGGGACGATTGACCGCGAACCCGCCCTGACCGAAGGACACCGTGCCCGAGCCCTTGCATTCCGGACACTTGACTGGCTTGGAGCCAGGGGCGCTGCCCGTCCCCTCGCACGTACCGCACTGCTCGGTGATGGGAACCGTGATCGTGATCCTGCCGCCCTGCGCGGCCAGGCGGAAGGAAATCTCGACCGTGTACTCCACGTTCCTGCCCCGAGCGCGCCCGCCCGGGCCCTGCCCCCGCTGGCGCCTGCCGAAGTCGAATATCGAGCCGAACAGGTCGCCGATACCGCCCAGGTCGCCGAGGTCGTCCACGGAGAAGCGGATCTCTTCGCCCGCCGGCCCCGCCCCGCCGGGCTGCCGCCTGCGCGCGCCACCGGTGCCGAACCCACCCAGCGGACCGAAGCGGCGCATGCGGTCGTACTGGGCCCGCTTCTCGGAGTCCGAGAGTACCGCGTACGCCTCCCCTACCTCCTTGAAGCTTTCCGCCGCCGCGGCGTCGTCCGGGTTGGTATCGGGGTGGTACTTCTTGGCGAGTTTGCGGTAGGCCTTCTTGATCTCGGCGCCGTCGGCCTTCTCGGTGACGCCCAGGATCTTGTAATAGTCCTTGGTGCCGGCGCTCGCCATCCGGTGCCGCTCCTCAGCCGGCGTGCTTCAGGACCTGCACGCGCGCCGGCCGGACCAGGATGCCGTGCATCCGGTAGCCGCGCTGGAAC
The DNA here is from genome assembly GCA_035513295.1 of Longimicrobiales bacterium. Taxonomy (GTDB): domain Bacteria; phylum Gemmatimonadota; class Gemmatimonadetes; order Longimicrobiales; family RSA9; genus DATHRK01. Next base: position 27,754 of record DATKCH010000093.1, on the reverse strand, counting down.
GTCGCGGCGACCATCTCGTCCTGCTCGGGATCCTCGGTCGGCAGCGTCCCGATCGCCTCCATGGTCTCGGGGTCGAAGCGCTTCCCCGCCGCGTCGATGGTCTCCGCCCCCGCCGCCTCGAGCGCGCCCTGGAGCTTCCGTTCCACCAGATCTACTCCCTGGATCAGGGAGTCGACGGATGCCGACGCCGGGTCGACGCTGGTGACGCGCTCGAGGTCGTCGAGCGCGTCGAGCAGCACGCCTACGAGTTCCGCCTGGCTGCGCGCGCGCATCTCCTCGCGCTCGCGCGTGACGCGCTTGCGATAGTTCTGGAACTCGGCGGCCAGCCGCAGATGCTGGTCGTTCAGGGCGGCGATCTCCTCGTGGAGCGACTCGAGGCGATGCTCGACCTCCGCCGGGTCGCCTTCTCCCCGGCCGTCCTCGGGCTGTCCCGACGGCGCCTCCGTTTCGGCGCGGCCGCCGGTGGGTTCGGCTGAGGGACCCCCGGCACGGCCATCCGTGGGCTCGGGGGTTGGACCACCCGCGCGGCCTTCGGCCGCCGCGCTCGGCGGCCCGCGTCCGGCGGCCCTCGGCCCGTCGATCGGTATGTCTCGCTTCATCGTCGCCTTTGCTGTGGCCTGTCGGGGGATTTCACGCCGCTCGAACGTGCAAGCGCGGTGCCATGCCCGGCCTGCCGAACCGGCAGCTTGGCGCGGTGCGCGGGAAGCGCGCAAGGCCGGTCGGGATGCCTCACTCGGCCCCCTCTCGAGCGATTCTATCCTCCACCCAGCCGAACAGCCGGCGGTAGACCGCACCCGAGTCGGACTCGTTCCAGACCTCGTGGTAGAGGCCGGGGAACGTCTCCGCGTCCGCGTGGGCGCCGACGCTCCGCGCGAAGGTCTCGCTCGCGGGCGTGGACACGACCCGGTCGGCGCCGGCGAGCAGGAAGAGCAGCGGAGTACGGATCGCCTCCGGCGCGGCGCGCGCCTCGTTCTGCGCCTGGCGGGCCGCGAAGTACAGCGCGGGAGTGATGGCGTGCTGCACGAGCGGGTCGTTTTCGTATTCGCGGACGACCGCCGGGTCGTGGGAGATGTCCGCGGCGCTGATGCCGTTCGGTATGCGCGTCCGCGGCGCGACGTGCAGGAGCACCCGCGCGAGCGTCTCCTTCCAGGCGGGCGTCTCCTTCGGCTCGGCCAGCCAGGGCGAGGAAACCACCGCGGCGGGGAACGCCTCCGCGTTCATCTGCAGCGTCCGAAGGGCGAGGAGTCCGCCCATCGAATGGCCGAACAGCAGGAGCGGGACGTCGCGCCGAAGCGCGCCGCGCACGAATGTCCGGAACGCGAGCACGTCGGCGGCGAGCGTCGCGAAGTCCTCCGCGAACACCCGCGGGCCGGCGGAGCGTCCGTGCCCGCGCAGGTCGAGCGCCCAGGTGGACAGGCCGCGTTCGGCGGCGCGCACCGCGAACTCGTCGTAGCGTGCCGCGTGATCGCCCAGACCGTGCACGACCTGGAACGCGGCGCGCGCCCCGGGCACGCTCCAGCTCAGGTACCGGAGCCGCACTCCCCCGTAGCCGGTGATGTTGCCACTGCCCCGTTCGATCCGGATCAAAGAGTCCTCCGCAACAATTCCAACGCCGCCTGCGCGGAGCGCTCGCGCACCGCGGCCCGGTCGCCCGTCAGATGCAGCTCGCGCGTCTCGTCGGCGGCCGGCGTCCGCGCCGCGATGAACACCGTGCCGACGGGCTTCTCGGCCGATCCGCCGTCCGGGCCGGCGATGCCCGTGATCGCGAGTCCCGCTTCCGCGCCGAAGCTGCGCCGCGCTCCGGCCGCGAGCGCCCGGGCCACCTCCGCGCTCACCGCTCCGCGCTCGGCGATCAGGGCCGGCTCGACCCCGGCGAGCGCCGCCTTCGACTCGTTCGAATAGGTCACCAGGCCCCCCAGGAAGTACTCGGACGAGCCGGCGAACGAGGTGATTCGTTGCGCCAGCAGGCCGCCGGTGCAGCTCTCGGCGAGCGCCAGCCGCCACCCGCGCTCGCGCAGCGCCGCGGCGACCACGGTAACCAGGTCGCGCTCGCCCACGGCGTAAATCGCGCCGCCCACCTCCTCCTCGACCAGCCCCACGGCGCGCTCCAGCGCCGCGTCGTCGGCGGCGCGTAAGTGCAGGTCCACGCCGTCGGTGGAGGGCAGGTAGGCGATGGTCACGCCGACGAGCTCCTCGATGGACTCGAGGCGGTCGGCGAGCCCGGACTCGGACACGCCCGTGGTGCGCAGGACGCGGTGCGGACGCGCCCCCATGGCGCTCGCCCACTCGGCGCGCAGCCACGGGAGCAGGTGGTCCTCGCCGAGGCGGCGCAGTTCCACCGGCACGCCGGGCAACGCGAACACCGCGCCGCCGCGCGCGTCCGTCACCGCGAACCCCGGCGCCGACCCGATGGGGTTGGCAAGGACGCGCGCGCCCTCGGGGAACATCGCCTGGCGCCGATTGGAGGCCGGCATCGTTCGGCCGCCGGTCTCGAAACGGCGCCGGAGCCACGCGAGGGTCTCGGGGTCCTCGCGCAGGGGCACCCCGAACGCGGCCGCGATCGCGTCGCGGGTGCGGTCGTCGTCGGTGGGGCCCAGGCCCCCGCTGCAGACGACGACATCCCCATGCTCTCTCGCCCAAAGGACCGCGTCCACGACGCCAGCCGGGTCGTCCCCCACCGTGAGGATGCGCGGGACGCAAGCACCCTCACGGGTGAGCGCCCCGGCGAGCCAGGCGGCGTTGGTGTTGATCGTCGTGCCGTTGAGGAGCTCGTCGCCGATCGCGATGAGCACGACGCGCGGAGCGTCCATCAGGGGGTGGCGAGCGCCCTCCGCCAGCTCGCCAGGTACACCCACAGGGAGATCAGGGTCAGACCGATCGCGATGGTCAGCGAGACGAAGAGGACGGCGCCGTGGAGCCCGCGCCAGAACTCCCACACGGGCCCAGTCCAGCCGGCGAGGGCCGCCTTGGTGTGCAGCGCGTGCCAGAGCAGCGCGGTCCCTACGAAGAAATTCTGCGAGAACGCCTTGTACTTGCCCACCGCCTGCGCGGGCAGGATGAGCCCGCGGCGCGCCGCCACGGTCCGGAGGACCGTGATCAGGATCTCGCGGAAGAAGATCACCAGCACCGCCCAAAGCGGCAGCGAGTTCCACAAGGGCCACTCGCTGAAGGTACGGGGTGGGTTGGACACCATGTAGATCGGCACGAGCGTGGCGACCATGAGGAGCTTGTCGGCGAGCGGGTCCATCAGCTTGCCGAAGTCGCTCACCCAGCCGTGCTTGCGCGCCAGATAGCCGTCCCACAGGTCGGACACGGCGGCGACCACGAAGACGATGAAGGCGGCTAGCTGGGCCCCGAAGCCCGCGGCCAGCGCCAGCAAGAAGACCGCGGGCGCGGCGGCGACGCGGGCGCCGGTGATGATGTTGGGAAGCAGGGCCCGGTTGAGTTCCGGCATGGCGCGGCCCTACCCGAGCGCCTTCAGCACCATCTTGCTGACCGTCTTGAGCGTGTCGAACACGCCCTCCCCGCTGACCGCCACCGCTTCGTAATCCGGCCAATCGTAGGGGTTGAGTTGGGACCGAAGCTCGTCCACGGAGACGATGTTGGGAAGGTCGCGCTTGTTGTACTGGATCACGACGGGAAGCTTGTGCGGATCGTACCCGTAGTCGGCGAGGTTCTCGAACAGGTTCTGCATCGAGGCGATGTTGGCGTCCATCCGCTCGACCTGGGAATCGCCCACGTAGACGATCCCGTCCACGCCCTTGAGGATCAGCCGCCGGCTCGCGTTGTAGTAGACCTGGCCCGGGACCGTGTACAGGTGGAAGCGCGTCTTGAACCCGCGCACGGACCCGAGGTCCACCGGCAGGAAGTCGAAGAAGAGCGTCCGCTCCGTTTCGGTCGCGAGCGAGATCATCTTGCCGCGCGTTTCCGGGTTCACCTTGGAGTAGACGTACTCCAGGTTCGTCGTCTTGCCACCCAGCCCCGGGCCGTAGTACACGATCTTGCAGTTGATCTCGCGGCTGGCGTAGTTGATCATCGACACGGGGGCTGCCTCCCGTCACCGTTACCCATCGCGCTCCCTTTGTCTTTTGAGCGACCGCTAGTCGGAAAAGAGCTTGTCGATTTCGTCCGCGGCTTCGTCCGCCCAGCCGGCCTCCATGAACGACCCCCTCGGCCGTCCGGCTTCCCGCTCGGCCGCGGTCTCGATGATCGTCTCCAGCTCCGGCACGACCTTCCGGGTCTGCATGCGCACGAGCCCGAGGGTCGTAGCCTGATCGAACAGGGCGGCGAGGATGGCCTCGCCGCCCACGTCGGTCAGGTACATGCATTCCGGCTCTCCCTGGTGGTAGAGCGCCGCGAAGTCGTCCTCGCCGAGCAACTCCGCCAACTGGGCGCCCGCCGCGAAGTCAGCGGCCGCCAGCGACGCGAAGGAGGCGCCGTCGATCCCCTCGGTGCGTCCGGCCGCATCCAGAAGCTGCCCGGACCTACCCACGAGGAACACGCCGCGCGCGCCCGCCTCCTCGCGGAAGCGTCCCAGTACGCGAGCTACGTTGACTTGGTCGGTTGTATCGAAGGACCAGGCGTCCCCGCTGGTCATCCAGCCGCCTCACCCGGGCGCTGCTGGATCAGTCTGGCTTCCATGCGCTGGAGAATAAGGCCGGCGCGCTTGCGAAGCAGCGGGCGTGGCTCCCACGCGAGGAAATCGCGCAACAGATGCACCGATTCCACGGAAGGGGAGGCGCCCGCGAGGTAACCCAGGGCGGCGAGACGGCGCAGAGGGTGGGGGCTGAACAGGTCCCGGCGGTGGCGCGCGATCTGGTCACGCAGAAGCACCGCGGCCACCGCGGCCGCCGCTCCAACGCCGACCACGACCCACGCCAACGTCCTGCCCGCCCTGCTCTCCACGATTTCTCTCCCGTTCAATGGATTTCGCGCCTCGACGCGAACGCTTCCGCGATGGTCACGCCGTCCGCGTATTCCAGGTGCCCCCCGACCGGCAATCCGCGCGCCAGTCGCGTTACCCGGACGCCGGTGTCCGCGACCAGGTGGTGAAGGTAGGTAGCGGTCGCTTCGCCTTCCACGCTCGCGTCCGTGGCCACTATGACTTCACGCACCTCCGCGCCGTTCCCCAGCCTCCCCAGCAGGCCCCTGAAATTCAATTCCTCGGGACCGATGCCGTCCAGCGGCGAAAGGCTGCCGCCCAGCACGTGGTAGAGGCCTCGGTACTGACCCGTCTCCTCGATCGCGCCGATGTCGGATGCCTCCTCCACGACGCAGATCAGGCTCGCGTCCCGCCGCGGGTTGTCGCACAACCCGCATGGATCCGATTCGCTCGGATTGCCGCAGCGCGAGCACGGGCGTACGCGCTCGACGACCTCGGTGAGCGCCGCCGCGAGCTTGCGGATGTCGTCGGGCGGGCGTTTGAGCAGGTGATAGGTCAACCGCAGCGCCGTCTTCCGCCCGACGCCGGGCAGCTTCGCCAACTCGCGTATCAGCCCTTCGATCGCGGACAAGGTGGGAGGCCGATCCCGTCCGCTACATTCCCGGCAGGTTGCCGAACGGAAGCGGGAAGCCGCCGGCCATTTTCTTCATCTCGTCGTCGTAGAGACCCTGCGCTCGCTGCTGCGCCTCTGACACCGCCGCGAGCACCAGGTCCTCGAGCATCTCCACATCGTCCTTCGTCACGACTGATGGGTCGATGCGGATCTCTCGTATCCGGCACTTCCCGTCCGCTACGGCGGTCACCATCCCGCCGCCGCTCGTACAGGTCACCGTCTGATTGCCGAGCTCCTCCTGCATCTGCGAAATGCGGGCCTGCATCTGCTGACCCATCTGGAGGAGCTGCTGCAAATTCGTCATCTCGGGAAACCTTCGGCTAATTGGTGGAGCGCCAAACTACCCGGCCGTTCCGCACACGTGCAAGCGCCCGCGGCGCCTTCCGTCGGTCCGGCGGGCCGGTCTCGGCGAGCCTCGAATGTCCGGTCAATCCAACAGTTCCAGGTCCAGTTCTTCTACCGCCTTCGCCAGGGCTGGTTCCTCGGCCACGAGACGCTGCATCTGCCGTTGCTTCAAGGCTTCCGGGGTCAGGCGCTCCTGTGGCGAGGAAGCCGCGTCCCCTATCCCGGAGGCGAGGCTGACGCGGGTGCGGCCGCCGAGGCGCTCCGAAAGCCGTTCCTCCAGGGCCCGCCGGGCCCCGGCGTCGGTCTCCAGAAGCTCCCGGGCGGGGCCCGCCGGAACCTCGAGGCGAACCGCTCCAGGGGAAGCCGAGACGACCGCGGCGGCGCGCAGGAACGTGGCCATCCCGGGCGGCAAATCGCCTCCCACCCTGGTGACCTCGGCGAACGCCGCGCGCGCCGCCGCGACCGGATCACCGGATGCCGGGGCGGCGCGTGCCCCGGACTCCGCCTTCGGGGGCGGGGGGGCCGACGGCTCGCGCGGTGCGGTCTCGGAAGCGACGGCTTCCGCAGCGATGGCCCCGGAAGCGACGGTCAGGGAGGGAGCCGCGGGGCGCCCGACCGGCGCCGAGGGACCGGCGGGTCGCGCGGCGGACGCCGCCGACGCCGTGCCGGGAGGCGGCGCAGCGTCGCCGGCCGGAGCAGGCGCCCTGCCCCAGGGCGCCTGCAGCGCCTCCAGGCGTCCCTCCCCCGCGGCGCGCAGCAGCGTCTCCAGGTCGACGGTCCGGTCCAGGTGGGTAATCCGCAGCAGGAGCGCTTCCAACAGCAGGCGCGGGTTGGCGCTCTTGCGGAAGCGCCCGTCCAGATCGAGCTCGGACACCAGCGCGAGCATGCGCAGCAGGTCGCCCGCGTCGAAGCGCTCGGCCCGGGCGGCGAGCTCCTGGACGGCGTCCGCGCGCAGATCCACCGTGTCCGCGCCGTCCAGCTTGATCGCGAGGGCGTCGCGCAACGCTTCGGCGAATCCTCGGTGGAACTCCGAGGGGTCGAAGCCCTCGTCCAGCAGGCGGCGCACGAATCCGAAAACCTCGCCGTGGCGCCGGTCGGCGACGATGTCCAGCGCTTCCAGGTAGAGCGCGTCGCTCGGCAGCCCGAGCACCCGCGTCACGTCCTCGGCGTCGAGGGCGTCGCCGGCCAGCGCCATGACCTGGTCCAGCAGCGACAGCGCGTCGCGCATGCCGCCCTCCGCCCGCCTCGCCAGAGGGATCAGCGCTTCCTCGGGAACCGTGGCGCCCTCCGCTTCGAGGACGGTCTCCAGCCGATCGACGATCGCCTGGACGCTCATGCGGCGGAAGTCGAAGCGCTGGCAGCGCGAAAGGATCGGCGGGGCGGCCTGCTGGATCTTCTGCGGTTCGGTGGTGGCGAACACGAACACGACGCGCGGCGGCGGCTCCTCGAGGATCTTGAGGAGCGCGTTCCACGCCTCGCGCGTGAGCATGTGCGCCTCGTCGATGATGTAGACCTTGTACCGGTCCGCATCGGAGGGGGCGTACATCGCGCGCTCGCGTAGCTCGCGTGCGTCGTCCACGCCCCGGTTCGACGCGGCGTCGATCTCCACCACGTCCAGCGACGCCTTGCCCGACCATATGCGCTCGCAGGACTCGCACGTCCCGCACGGCTCCCCGTCCTCGCCGCGGCGCGCGCAATTCAGCGCCATCGCGAGCACCCGCGCCGCGGTGGTCTTGCCCACGCCGCGCGGGCCGCTGAACAGGTACGCGTGCGCCACGCGGCCGCCTACGATCGCGGCGCGCAGTGTCTCCGCGACGTGCGCCTGCATGGCGAGCTCGGAGAACCTGCGGGGCCGGTAGGTGCGCGCGAGCGCGGTACGACTCATGCCGACTGCCGATCGTCTCGGGAACGCGGGATGGCCTCGCTGCCCCGGGCGCCGCGGGCGCGCACCGGGCCTAGGGGCGGGATCACGGAAAGATGAGGTTGTGCCCCAGGGGGCCGACAGCGACGGTCGCCACGCTTACGGCTGCTACCTGCGGGGTCCTGACCGGGTTCACGGGCTTCCGCCCTGTGGTCCTGGGGCACCGCGGATGTTACCAACGGCGGGAGTGGGGGTCAACGGCGACGGGGTCGTCAGAGGGGTCCATGGCGCGGGATTGGCGCGAGTATCTGATTGCGGGAGATGCCGGGATCCGCGAACTGCTGGCGGGCACGCGCCGGATCGCGGTGCTGGGCATCAAGCCCGAGTCGCGCTCCTGGAAGCCCGCGCACTATGTCCCTCGCTACCTCCTGGATGCCGGCTTCGAGATCCTCCCCGTGCCGGTCTATTACCCCGGGATCGATTCCATCCTCGGCAAGCCGGTGTATCGGGCCGTCGCCGATGTTCCACGCCCCATCGACCTGGTCGATGTCTTTCGGCGTTCCGAAGACCTGCCGGCGCACACCGCGGACCTCATAGCGGCCGACCCGGCCGCGGTCTGGTTCCAGGCCGGGATCCGCGACGACGCCGTCGCCGAGGAGCTGGCGCGCGCGGGAATCACGGTCGTGCAGGACCGCTGCCTGATGGTGGAGCACCGGAGACTCCAGGCCGGACCGGCCCCCGCGGAGCCGTGAGCCGCACCCGGCTCACCGGCGCCACGCGTCCGGTACGTGTTCGATCGCGGGCTCGCCGCGGCCGTCCCAGGTGATCGCCACGGCGTCGAAGCGGTAGGCGTCGCCCGGCGCCCCCGAGTTGCGGACCCAGGCCGCGGCCACGCGCTCGATCTCGCGTCGCTTGGCCCTGGTGATCGCCTCCAGCGGGTGGCCGTAGTCGGGCCCGGCGCGCGTCTTCACCTCGACGAACGCGACCGTGCGTCCGCGCCTCACGATGAGATCGACCTCCGCGCGACCGGAACGGACGTTCCGCTCCAGGATTCGGTACCCGCGCGCCGCCAGGTATGCGGCGGCCAGGCTCTCGCCGGCCGCTCCGAGCCGGTGCGATCCGGACATGGGGACAGCGTGCCGTCCGGCACGGGGCGCGGGAATGGGGGTTTAAGCGGCGCGCCGGGCCCGGCTCAGCCTTCCGCGACCAGCTCCCGCGCCGGCAGCGGCTTGGCCAGCCGCCGGCCGATCGCCCTGGCGATGTGGTCGATCTGCCCCATCAGTTCTTCGAACTGGTGGGGGTGCAGCGACTGAGCGCCGTCGGAGAGCGCCCGATCCGGGTCGGGATGCACCTCCACCATGAGACCGTCCGCTCCGGCGGCGACGGCGGCCCGGGCCATGGGCGTCACTTTCGCGCGCAGCCCGGTGCCGTGACTCGGGTCGGCGAGGATGGGCAGGTGGCTGAGCGCCTTGACGACGGGGATCGCGGTCAGGTCCAGCAGGTTGCGCGTGTGCGAGTCGAAACCGCGCACGCCGCGCTCGCACAGCATCACGTCGTCGTTGCCCTCGGCGAGCAGGTATTCGGCCGACAGCAGCAGCTCCTTGATGGTCGCCGCGGGGCCGCGCTTCAGCAGGATCGGCTTGCCGGACCGGCCCGCGCGCCGCAGGAGCGGGTAGTTCTGCATGTTGCGCGCGCCGATCTGGATGATGTCGGCGTGCTCCGCGACGACGTCCACCATGTCCGGCTCGAGCGCCTCGGTGACGACCGCCATGCCCGTCTCATCGCGGGCGCGCGCCAGGTGCTTGAGTCCCTCCACGCCGAGACCCTGGAAGGAGTAGGGCGAGGTGCGCGGTTTGAAAGCGCCCCCGCGCAGGACGCGCACGCCGTCCGCGCGCAGCCGGTGCGCGATCGAGACGATCTGCTCCTCCGACTCGACGGAGCAGGGGCCCGCCATCACGACGACGTCCTCGGCGCCGATGCGGGTCCCGTTCTCCAGTTCCACCACCGTCGACTCCTCGCGCCACTCGCGCGAGACCTGCTTGTAGGGCTGGGTGATGTGGAAGACCTGGAGCACCCCCGGCAGTGACTCCAGGCGCCCGCCGTCCACCTTTCCGTCGTTGCCGATGAGGCCGATCGCGGTGCGCTGGCGCCCGGGGATGGGCCGTGCGTCGTACCCCATCTCCTCGATGGTGTCGACGACCCGACGGACGTCCGCGTCGGACGCGGTGTGGTTCATGACGACGAGCATGGCGGGGAATCTAGGCGAGCGGAGAAGACGGGTCTACAACGCGCGGGTGCCGCGATCGTTCCCGCGGTGCCTCCTAGACGACCGCGGCCTCCGGAACCATCAGCATCTCGTCCAGCTGGACACCCACGATCGTGCTCACGCCCGGCTCCTCCATGGTCACGCCGTAGATGTAGTCGGCCGCCTCCATGGTGCGCGGGTTGTGCGTCACGACGATGAACTGCGTGTCCTTCTTGAACTCCTCCAGCATCGCCACGAAGCGGCCGATGTTGGCCTCGTCCAGGGGCGCGTCCACCTCATCCAGCACGCAGAACGGCGCGGGCTTGACCAGGTAGATCGCGAACAGCAGCGCGAGCGAGGTGAGCGCGCGCTCGCCGCCGCTGAGCAGGTCGATGCGCTGCGTCCGCTTGCCGCGCGGGGAGGCCGAGATCTCGATGGGAGATTCGAGTGGATCGGTTTCGTCGGCCAACCAGAGGTCGCACTCGCCGCCCTCGAACAGGGTCACGAAGGTACGCCGGAAGTTCTCGCGGACCTTTCCGAAGGTGTCGTGGAACAGGTCCAGGGCGGCGCGGTTGATCCGGCGAATGGCGGTGCGCAGCTCGTCGCGCGCCTTCACCAGGTCCGCGTGCTGGGTCTCGAGGAAGTCCAGCCGCTCGCTCTCCTCCGCGTGCTCCTCCTGCGCCAGCATGTTGATCGGGCCCAGCCGGTCGATGTCGGCGCTGACCTGCGACAGCTCAGCGCGCATGGACTCCAGGTCGATGATCTCCAGCCTCTCGGCATCGGCGACGAGGCGCTCGAACGGGCGCCCCCACTCCGCCTCCAGGCGCTCGCGCGCGTTGCGGCGCAAGCCGTCCAGCTCGGTGCGGCGCAGCTCGATCCGGTGCCGCTCCTCGGAGCGCGACTCGACGGTGCGTCGCAGCTCCCGCGCGCGCGCCTCGAGCCCGGTGACCTCGTCGCCGCGGGCGGCGAGGCGCTCGTCCCTGCCGCGGAGGTCGCCCGCCGCCCGGTCGCGGTCGCCGAACAGCTCCTCGAGCTCCGCGGCCAGCTCGCCGCGCATCCGCGCGGTCTCCTGCGCGAGCGACCGGCTCTCGCGCTCTTCCAGGTCCACCGCCTGGAGACGCCGCTGCGCGCGGCGGTCCGCTTCCTCGGCGTCGGTGAGGCGGCGCTCGGCCCCGGACAGCGCTCCCTCGGCGCGAGCTTGCAGGACCCGCAACTCGCTCTCCCTGTCGCGGGCGGCCTCCCACTCGCCTTCGGCCTCGGCGAGACGGCGCGCGGCCTGGAAGCGCGCGTTCCGGTGCTCGTCCAGCTCCCCTTCCAGCTCCGCGTGCTCGGCGCGCGCCCGTTCGCCGACGTTCTGGGCATCGCGCCGGGCGGCGGCGGCGGCCCTGGCGCCCGCCTCCATCTCCTCGCGCTGGCGGCGCGTGCGCCCCAGCAGGCCGGAGCGCGTGCTCTCCTCGGACTCCGCCTCGCGCAGCCGGTGGAGCGCCTCGCGCAGCCGCTCCTCCTCGCCCCGCAGCGCGGCGTCCAGCGTGGTGACCAGTCCGGTGAGGCGCTCGGCCTCCGTGGCGGCCGCGCGCGCCGCCCCGGCGACCTGCTTCACGCCGGCGCGCAGCTCGGCGAGTCGCTCGCGCCGGCCCGTGAGGAACGGCTCGTCTGGGGCCGTGCCGCCGAAGGTGAGGGCGGCCAGCAGCGCCTCGGCCTTGCCCACCTCGGCGCGTTCGAGGATCGCCACGACGCCGGCGCTGTCGGGGAGCGCGTCGAGCCACGCGCGCGCCTTGCGGGCGGCGGCCGCGTCCTCGACCACGACCGCCTGCAGCAGCGATGCCATCGCGGCCTCGACGGCGGGCGCCTCGTCCCCCGCGAGCTCGACCACCTCGGCCAGCGCGCCGGCGATGCCGTCGAGCTCGGCGCGCTCCGCGAGCAGCCGCGCGACGCCCGGGGTATAACCCTGGTACTCGCTCGTCTCCACCTCCAGCGCGGCCAGCCGCGCGGCGAGCCTGCGCGCGCGCTCCTCGGTGTCGGCGCGTTCGGCGCGCGCTACCGTCTCCTCCGCGCGCGCCCGTTCGAGCGTCGTGGCGGCCGCGGCGCGCGCCTCCTCCAACTCGTCGATCTCGCGGCCGATCTTGCGGCTGCGCTCCTCGAACAGGTCGCCCTGCTGGCCCAGCGTGGCGAGCTCGCCCTCGAGCAGGGCTGATTCCTCGGCCAGCCGCTCGCCGCGCTCGGCGGCCTCGCGTGCGCGCGCCTCCGACTCCGCCACCGTCGCGCGCAGCTCCGCGAGCCGCCGGTTGATGTCCTCGTCGCGCTCGCGTAGCGCCACGTCTTCGGCGCGCGCGGCGGCGAGCCCCGCGCGCAGCTCCTGCTGCCGGGCGAACGCGGCCTTGACCTCGTCGTTGGCCCGCTCCAGCTCGGCTGCGCGCTCGGCGCGCTCGGCGCGCAGCTCCTCGATCTCCCGTGCGTAGGCGGTGCGGGCGGCGCGCAGCTCCACGCGCTCGGCCTCGAGCTGGCCGAGCCGCCGCTCGGCGTGCGCCGCGCGCTCGTCGCCCACCGCGATGGCGCGCTCGCGGTCGGCGATCAGGCGGTTCACCCGCGCGAGCCGCTCGGCGACGCCGCCACGCTCCCGGCTCAGTTCCGCGAGCTCGATGCGGCCTCGCTCCAGATCGGCGTCCACGCGGCTCAGCGCGGCCCTCTCCTGCGGCGAATCGCCGCCCATCTCCGCGAGCCGCCCGTCCAGACGTCCCAGTTCATCGTCGGCGTCGGCGAGGTCGCGCTCCACGAGCGTGATCTCGAGCGACAGGCGCCGGTCGCGCAGCTCTATGTAGCGCTCCGCGCGGCCCCGCTGACGCGAGAGGCTGCGCACCTTGGTGCGCACCTCGCCGATGAGGTCTTCCAGCCGCTCCAGGTCTGCCTCGGCGCTCTCCAACCGGCGCTCCGCCACGCGCCTGCGATCCTTGTAGCGGCCTATGCCGGCGGCCTCCTCGAACAGCTCGCGGCGCTCTTCGGCGCGGTCGGACAGGATGGCGTCCACCATGCGCTGCTCGATAACCGCGTAGGAGTTCGCGCCCAATCCCGTATCACGGCACGCGTCCACGACATCCTTGAGGCGTACGACGTTGCCGTTCAGGCGGTACTCACTGCCGGACTCGCGGTACACGACGCGACCCAGTTCGACGTAGTCGTAGGGCACGGCCATCCGGCGGGTGTCGTTGGAGAATCTCAACGCGACCTCGGCGCGGCTCAGGCGCTTGCGCTCGGCGGTGCCGGAGAAGATGGCGTCGTCCATGCGCCCGCTCCGGATCGCTGAGGCGCGCTGCTCGCCCAGCACCCACCGGATGGCGTCGCTGATGTTCGACTTGCCGGATCCGTTGGGGCCGACGATGGCGGTCACGCCATCGTGGAAGGTGAGCTCGGTCCGGTCCGCGAAGGACTTGAACCCCTGCAGTGCGAGTCCCTGGAGCTTCACGGCGAGGCCACCCAGCCGGCGACGCGCACGAGCGAGGGGTCGAGCCCCGCGTTCTTCAGCGGGCCGGCGAGCACCGGCGCCTGCTCGCGCAGCTCGAACGCCCCCGCGTAGACGCGCGTTGCGCCATCGGCCGCGACGGGCACCGCGTACGCCGGGATACCGGCATCCAGTAGCTCTTCGGTGCGCTCGCGCGCGGCGTCGCGGGTCTCGACCTCGTCGATCAGGAAGCCGTACGCGGTAGGCCGCACGTCCCAGTCGCCGACCGTCGCCTTGCGTCCGTCCCGGTAGAGCACGTCGCGTACGATGACCGCCTCCGCGCTGTCCGCGTAGGGCCCCGCCATGACGCGGTAGAAGACGACGCCGTCCAGCAGGAACGGGGTGATGAGGAACGGCATCCCTTCCTCCGCGCGGCGCAGCCGGGCCAGCCGCTGGCTCGCGGTGCCGAGGTCCTGGTGCGCCTCGATCGCGACCGTGTAGCCGAGCGGAGCGATCTCCCCCCGCTCCGGCACGGCCGGGATCGCGTCACCGGCGAGCGCGGGCGCTTCGGCAGCCTCATCCTCGCCGGAGGGCGCGGCGCCCGCTTCGGGCATCAGCGCCCAGAACAGGACGAGCAGCAGCGCGACCAGGATCCCGAGGCCGATCCAGAGACCGGTGCGGACCTGGGCGCTGGCGTCGGCGGTGTCCCCGGAAGGGGGGGCCTCGGCGGTTTCCCCGGAAGGGGGGGCCTCGGCGGTCTTCTCGGGCGCGCCGGCGTCGATGGGCTCGGTGACCGCACCGTCGCTATCGGCCCGGGCGGCGAGCACCGAGTCGCTCGCCGCCGCCGCCCCGCCGTCCGCGGAGTGGGGTGGATGGGGATCCACCTCGTCCTCATCGAAGGGCGTGAATGCGGCGAGGTCGGGGTCGTGCGCGGTCCGGTCGTCGTCGGCCGCCGCGTACGCGTCGTCCAGGTGGTAGGACGGCTGGAAGCGGCGCTCCTCGAAGGAGCCGTCGTCGGGCTCATGAGCGACGGCACCGGCGTCGGCCGGGGCGTCATCGACCGCCTCCGCTTCGGTCAGCGGCACGCGGTCCAGCAGCGCGCAGCCCTCGGGAAGCGCGGCGGCGACCACGTCGGCGTCCGCGCTGGTGCCGATGACGACGGCGACCGGCACGCGCCGGGCGATGTCCGGTAGCCCGGGCAGGTCGGCGGGCGCGTACAGGAGGAGCGTCGCCTCGGCGTCCGCCGCGCCCGAAAGCAGCCGCTCCCAGCGGGCGTGGCGCGCGAGCCTCTCGGGGTCGGCGACGCCAACGCCCGCCGGGGCGAAGAAGAGGCCGCCGGCGCGCACCCGCGTGGTGACTCGACGCAGCGACGCGCCGAACTCGAACAGGTCCGTCATGCCCTCGTCGTTGGGCACGTCCAGGACGCGGTGCAGTTCGGGGGCAGACAGCGACAGGTCGCACAGGACGATGCGGTGCCCGCCGCGCGAAAGCGCCTCGGCCAGATCCACGGCGGCGGCGCCGGCGGCGGGGGAGTCGACCTTCAGCAGGAGGAGCGCGGGTCGGTCCGCCGGGTCCTTCCGGAAAAAAGAAACGATGCCGAGAGGCACCGTCGCTGAAAGGGTGGATTCAGGCGACAAGCCGCCCACCGGAGCATCCCCCGCTCCGGACGCCGCCGCGCCCCGCGGCCCCGCCACCTCGTCCGTCCCGTTCATCCCGCGTCAAAATAGACCCGCTCCCCCCGATATCAAGAGCGCGGCGCCAGAAAGCACCTATTCCGTCAGCCGCTCCTGGGGCGCGTCGCCCCAGAGGTTCTCGAGCTGGTAGAAGGACCTCGCCTCGGGATGGAAGACGTGTACGACGAAGTCGAAGTAATCGATCAGCACCCAGCGCCCCGAGCGCAGCCCCTCGACGTGGTTCGCGCGCACGCCCTCGCGCCTGAGCTCCTCCAGCACGTATTCGGCGACGCCCTTCACGTGCGTGTCGGAGTTGCCGCTCAGGATCAGGAAGTAGTCGGTCGCGTTCGAGACGTTACGCAGGTCCAGAAGCACCGCGTCCCTGGCCTTGCGGTCCAGCGCCAGCCGCGCGGCCCGCGCGAGCGGAGCGGGCACGTCCATCTCCGCCTCCCCCGGCGCGCCCTCCTCGGGCGACGCCGCGGGGGTCAGTCCTGCTTTACTACCCAAACCCTGATCTCCGGCCGGACATCCGCGTGCAGCTTCACCGACACGGAGAACATCCCCAACGTCTTGAGCGGCTCCTCGAGGTCGATCGAGCGCCGGTCCACCGTGAAGTCCAGCCCGTACTCGTTGAGCCGGTCCGCGATGTCCGCGTTGGTGATCGAGCCGAACAGCTTCGACTCCTCGCCGGCGCGCGCCTCGAAGGTGATCTGAACGCCCTCCAGCAGCGACGCCCGGCGGCGCGCCTCCAGGAAGTCGCGCCGCGCGTTGGCCTCGGCGCGCTGCCGCTCCTCCTCGAGCTGGCGCACGTTCCGGTCGGTGGCCTCGTAAGCGAAGCCGCGCGGCAGGAGATAGTTGCGGGCGTAGCCGGGGCGGACCGTCACCACCTCGCCGGTCTCCCCCAGCGTTTCCATGTCCTGCCGCAGAATCACTTTGATGTATTTCATGACGTCATTCCCGTTTGGCCCGCGCGGCCCTCGCCCTGGCGCGCAGGTCGAGCCACGTGTCTCCAAGTCCGATCATCACCGTGGCGGGTACCGCCAGCGGGTACAGCAGCACTCCGATGACAGCTCCCGCCACCCACACGATGGGTCCGGCGCCGGCCCACAGCGCGACGACGACCGCGAGGCCGCGCAGCGCGTACAAGCCTGCCATGAACGCGACGGCGTTCGCTCCGAGGCGCGAGACGACGGCGCCCAGCGGCAACACCACCGCCGCGAGACCCGCGATCATCACCCACACGAGCCCGTCGCCGAAGCGGAACTCCCGGAAGCGCCCGAATCCCCGGCGGTTCGACCCGCGCGCGTGCAGCGCAGCCGCGAGGCCCAACGCCGCGAGGGTCGCCAGCCCCAGCGCCGCCGGGAAGATCAGCGCTTGCAGGCGCGCCGCGTCGATCAGCGCGGCGTCGACCGCCTCTCGGGCGGCGATCTCGCCGCCGCCCTGCCTCAGCAGCGCGCCGGCGGCGGCCATCGTGCGGTGCAGCCGCCTGTCCAGCGCGGCCTCGAGCGCGGGCCAGCCGCCGGTCACCGCGAGCACCGCCGCGGCCGTGGCGGCGGTGCCCACAGTCGCGAGCAGCGCCCGCCGGAGCACGCCCCAGCGCGGCGCTAGCGCGGTCAGCAGCACCAGCCAGGCGCCCGCGAGCAGCGCCCAGCCCCGCTCGGCGGAGGCGATGCCGTCCGGATCCCCCCGCGGGAGCGCGATCACCAGACCGAGCAGCGCGGCTCCCGCGAGCATCGGCCAGATCCGTCCGGACGACGCGAAGAGCAGCAGCCCGATCGGGACCGCGAGCAACACCGTGCCGCTCACGGGCCCGGACAGGAGCACCACGACCAGGACGAGCCAGAGCGGGACCAGCAGGTCCCCGAACCTCGGCAGGCGCGGGCCCGTGGGGGCGGCCGGCGGCCTAGTCGTACGTCTTGGTGTACGGAGCGAGCGCGAGATAGCGAGCCCTCTTCACCGCCGTGCCCACCTGGCGCTGGTGCCTTGCGCACATCCCCGTCATCCGCCGCGGCAGGATCTTGCCGCGGTCGGTGATGAAGCGGCCGACGGACTTTTCGTCCTTGTAGTTGATCTGGCGGATGCCCGACTCACACAGCGGGCACGGCTTGTTGCCTCGCGCCATGCTCAGTCCTCCCGGTCGTCGTCGTCGTCATCGTCGTCGTCGCTGCGAGGCGACGCGTGGGCGATCGACATGGGCGCCGAGGGCTCCCCCTCGTGCAGCACGATGAGGTAGCGCAGCAGGTCGTCGTCGAGCTTCATCATGCGCTCGAACTCGGGCAACACGTCGGTGGCGCCCTTGAACTGTACGACGACGAAATTTCCCGCGGTCTTCTTGGCGATCGGGTAGGCTAGCGGGCGAGGGCCCCAGCGGTCGACGGTGGTGACTTCGCCGCCGCCCATGGTGGCCAGCGCGTTGAAGCGCTCGAGCTTCTCGTCCACCTTCGACTCCTCCACCGTGGTGTCGAAGATGTACACGACTTCGTAGTCCCTCACGGGTTCTCCCATCCTTCGGTCTTGCCGCGCCAGTCGCGGCGTCGCGGCCCCGTCCGGGAGGAACGGAGCAGGTGTCTGTCGGGGCGCGAAAGGTAGAGGGAAAGGGGGAGGGAGTCCAGTGGCGGGCGACGGCGACGCGCCCGAAGTACCACGGCGACGCGGCCCGGACCCCCGCCCGGCGGGATGGCCCCGAGGTTGCATTGCCCCCGCTCGGAGGCCGTACCCGCTTCTTTGGAGGCGCGCATGCCCTGGAGGTTGACCCGCCACCCCTCGGGGGAAGGCCCACGCCCGTCCGTGATCGCTATCCGCTGCCCCCACTGCCGCACGCGCTTCCACCGCAGCGGCGACCGGATTCCTTTGTACAGCGTGTTTTCCTGCCATTCCTGCGGCTCGCGTTTGATGCGGCAACAGTGCCTCGTGGTGGCGCTGGGGACGCCGCCGGAGGGCGGCGGGGACGTCGTGGAGCGGGCGGGATGAGCGCGTGCTGCGTACGCGCGACACGGCTACGGTTTCGTAGTGGGCCCGCGACACTGCACGGGCGCCCGGCGCTTCAATGGATCGAGCGGGGGAGATCCGCGACGGACGAGATGCGGACGTCCGCTCGTTCCCGCGCCGGGCGGGTCCCGGACCTTCCCGCGGTGAACTTCCCCGTCTCAACCTGGACCGCGAGCAAGCCCGCGGCCTTCGCCCCCCGTATGTCCGACTCCGGATCGTCCCCCACGACCGCCACGCGATCCCGCCCGACTCCCAGCTCCTCGACCGCCAGTTCGAAGAACGTCGGTGCCGGCTTTCCCACGAGCACGGCATCGACCCGGGCGGCGTACTCGAGCCCGACGACGAACGGGCCGGCGTCGAGGGTGGGGCCATCGGACGGGAGCCAGAAACGGTTCCTGTGTATCGCGACGAGCCGCGCGCCCGCTCGCAGGGCGCGGAACGCCGAGTTCAGCCGCTCGAAGGTGAAGCCGGGTCCCAGGTCGCCGACGACCACCGCCTCGGGCTCGGCGTCGGCATCGACCAGCGCGAACCCGGCGAAGTCCTCGTGGGACGATTCCGGCAGCAGGAGCAGGACGCGCCGAAGACCCTCGCGCCGCAACCATAGCGCGCCGGCCATCGGCGCGGTGAAGACGCGCTCGGGCTCCACGCGCAGGCCCATGCCGGCCAGCCGCTCGACCACAGCGCGGCGGGACATCCGGCTCGTGTTGGTCGTGAAGAGGAACGGGATCCCGCGCTCGCGCAGCTCCGCCACCGTCTCCGCCGCGCCCGGGACGAGCGCGTCCCCCTCGTAGACGGTGCCGTCGAGGTCGATGAGCAGGCCCTCGATCGAGGGTTTCCGGTCTGGCTCCATGGCGTGCGGGCGAATGGGACCAGGGGATGGTGGCTCACGCATCCCAGGCGTCGAAGACGTCCCCATCGATCACCCAGGCGACGGCCTCCACCTCCGGGAATTCCAGCAGGGTCCGTACGATGGGTGTCTTGACGGCCGCCTGCGCGCACGCGGCGGCGTTGAGGTACGCGAGCGCTCCACCGTCGAATCGGACCATCGCGGTACCGCCCTCGACCCGCACGCCTCGGAAGTATTCGCGTAGGGGCGGCGTGCCCGGGGGCTGCAAGCCCGGGGAGGGCACGACGTCGCGGATCACGCGCCGGACCGCCGCCGAGGGCAGGTCGGTTTCCGCCGCCGGCACCGAATGGGCCAGTGCGCGGACCGCGGCGCAGTCGGACTGGATACCCGCCTCGTCGCTCAGGTAAACGGTCAGCTCCACGGACTCTTCGGCCGGGGCGGAAACGGGCGGCGGGTCGACTTCGGAGTCGGCCCCGCACGCGAGCACGGCCACCGCCGCGATCGTGAGCCCCGCCCCTGCACGGTCTCGTCTCATTTGCCGGGCCCTCCTGGGTTGGTGGAGACGCGCGTCATCGATCCCTACACGTTGAACCGGAACAGTATCACGTCCCCGTCGGCGACCACGTACTCCTTGCCCTCGCTGCGCATCACCCCTCGCTCGCGAGCGGCGTTCAGGGAGCCGAGCGACTCGAAATCGTTCCAGCCGACGGTCTCCGCGCGGATGAAGCCGCGCTGGAAGTCCGAGTGGATCTCGCCGGCGGCCTCGGGCGCGGTCGATCCCCTGCGGATGGTCCAGGCGCGGACCTCCTTCTCGGCGGCCGTGAAGTAGCTGATCAGGTCGAGCAGCCGGTAGCCGGTGCGGATGAGCCGGTGCAGGCCGGGCTCCTTCAAGCCCAGCTCGGCCAGGTACTCGGCGCGGTCGCCCGGGTCCAGCCCCTGCAGCTCAGCCTCCATGGCGGCGGCGAGCGCCACGAGCTCGGCGTCTTCGCCACGCCGCGCGAGCGCTTGCCGCAGGGCACGGACGTGGCGGTTCTCGGCCTCCGGCAGGTCGTCCTCGGGCACGTTCGCGACGACGAGCTGGCGCTTCGCGGTCAGTAGTTGCAGCTCCGACAGCCAGCGGCGCTCGGCCTGGTTCCGGAGCGGGACTTCGCGCGCCGGCCGGCCCTCGGAGAGCGCTTCCTGCAACCTCAGGAGCAGCTGGGCCTCCTCCTTCGCTTCGCGGTCGCCGCTGCGGGCGAGCTTGGCCACGCGGTCGGCCCTCTTCTCCACGGTGGCGAGGTCCGACAGGGCCAGCTCGGTGTCGATGATCTCCAGGTCCCGCACAGGGTCCACGCCGCCCGCGACGTGCGCCACGTCGTCGTCGTCGAAGCAGCGCACGACGTGACAGATCGCGTGCACCTCCCGGATGTTGGCGAGGAAGCGGTTGCCCAGCCCCTCGCCCTCCGACGCGCCCGCCACGAGCCCCGCGATGTCCACGAACGTGACGACGGCGGGCACGCGCGCCTTCGGCTTGACGACCTCGTTCAGGAAGTCGAGCCGCTCGTCCGGGACCTCCACGACCCCGATGTTGGAATCGACCGTGCAGAACGGGTAGTTCTCCGCCGCGGCGCCGGCCGCGGTGAGCGCGTTGAAGAGCGTGGACTTCCCGACGTTGGGAAGGCCGACTATGCCGAGCTTCAGGTTGGGCATGGGCGAGCCTAGCCCGCCGCCGCCTGGACGGCGCCGATCAGCGCGGGGTACGCGTCGTACGCGACGCGCGCCTCATCGAGCGACAGCCGCTCGGTGTTGGTGTGGGCGTGGCGCTCCTCGCCGGGAGCGTACCCGATGGTGGGGATGCCGTGCACGCCGCACGCGTGCCCTCCGTCGGTGGCGAACGTCCAGGGGCGCAGGGCGGGGCGCCGGCCGGTCTCGCGCTCCACCGCGTCGGCCGCCGCGCGGGCGATCGGATGGTCGGGGGCCAGCAGGAAGCCCGGCGTGAACAGCCGGCCATCGCGCTCCCTGCCGGTCCAGGTTCGCTGCCGTTCACCTGCGAGCGCGACCTCCAGCGCATAGGGCTCCTCGAGCGGCACGCGCTCGAGCAGCCACGCCTTCAGCTTCGCGCACGCGCCGTCGGGCGTTTCCGCGGGCAGGACGCGCCAGTCGCAGATCACCGTGGCCAGGTCGGGGATGACGTTACGGCTGGTGGGACGTGAGCTGACGTCGGTGGCCGCGATGGTGGAGGGGCCGAGGACCGGGTCGCCGCCCAGGGCCGCGCCGAAGTCGTCGATCGCCGCGAGCACGCGGCCGAGGGGGGCGAGCGCGCTGGCGGCGCGTTCGGGCGCGCTCGCGTGGCCCGCGACGCCGCGCACGCGCACCTCCAGCTCAGCGCGGCCACGATGACCGATGCAGATGTCGCCGTGCGTCGATTCGCCGATGATGACCGCGTCTGGCGCCACCTCGCCGGACTCGAGGAGGCGGCTCATCCCCCACCCGCCCCGCTCCTCGAGCACCGTGTGCGCCAGTATTACGACACCCGGGGGGCCATCGGCGAAGCCGCGGGCGTAGGCCGCCGCGGCGTGCGTCTGGATCGCAAGGGGTCCCTTGATGTCCATCGAGCCGCGGCCGTGCAGGAAGCCGCCCTCGACGCGCGCCTCGAACGGCGGGTGCTCCCACTCGTCGGGGTCGCCCGCGTCCACCACGTCGAGGTGGCTGCTGAGCATCACCGCCGGCCCGCCTCCGCCGGGGATCCTGCCGACCGCGCTCCCCAGCTCGTCCAGGCGCACGTCTTCGAAGCCGAGCGCGCGCAGCTCCCGCTCGACCCGCTCGGCGACGGCGCGCTCGGAGCCCGGGAGGCCGGGCAGCCGGATCAGCTCGCGCGCGAACTCGATCGCGCGGTCGAAGGAAGGGTCCATGGCGCGCACGTGCTACTGCGCGGTTCCTAAAACATCCCGGCCACGCCGTGCGCCACCGTCATCGCCACGTCCAGCGCGGCGTGGACCAGTCCGACCGCGGCGTCCATGGCCTCCGCCGGAGCCGGCTCGGCCACATCGGGCGCGTGCACGCGCGCCAGCCACGGAGCCAGCACCAGCGCGACGATGCTCATCAGCTTGATCAGGATGTTGAGCGACGGGCCGGAGGTGTCCTTGAAGGGATCGCCCACCGTGTCGCCGACCACGGCGGCCTTGTGCGGCTCCGAGCCCTTGCCGCCGAAGTGGCCCGCCTCGATGTGCTTCTTGGCGTTGTCCCACGCGCCGCCGGCGTTGGCCATGAAGAGCGCCATGAGCACGCCGGTCACCGTCGCGCCGGCGAGCAGCCCGCCCAGCGCCTCGGTGCCCATGAAGTAGCCGACGGCCACGGGCGCGGAGATCGCGACCAGACCCGGCAGGATCATCTCGCGCAACGCAGCGCGCGTGGAGATGTCCACGCAGCGCGCGCTGTCGGGCTTGCCGGTACCGTCCATGATGCCAGGGATCTCGCGGAATTGGCGGCGCACCTCGTCCACCATGCCGCCAGCCGCGCGGCCCACCGCGGTCATCGTGAGGGCGGCGATGTAGAACGGCAGCACGCCGCCCAGCAGCAGGCCGATCGTCACGAGCGGCTCGGTGATATCGAGGCCGGTCTCGCGCAGGCCCACCGCCGACGCGTAGGCGCTGAAGAGCGCGAGCGCGGTGAGCGCGGCGGAACCGATCGCGAAGCCCTTCCCGATGGCAGCCGTGGTGTTGCCGATCGCGTCCAGGCCGTCGGTGACCTTGCGCACCTCGGGTCCCAGGCCGCTCATCTCGCTGATGCCGCCCGCGTTGTCGGCGATCGGCCCGTAGGCGTCCACCGACATCGTGACTCCGACGGTGGCGAGCATGCCGACGGCCGCGATGCCGATGCCGTACAGGCCGGCGACCGAGAACGACACGAAGATCGCCAGCGCGATCAGCAGCACCGGGATCACCGTGGACTCCATCCCGACTGCGAGGCCGTGGATGATGTTGGTGGCCGAGCCGGTCTGGCTCGCTTCGGCGATGCGGCGGATCGGCTTCGCGGCGGTGTAGTATTCGGTCACGAGCCCGATCAGGATCCCCACGAGCGCTCCCGCGAGCAGCGCCCAGAATGGACCCGTGGCGGGGTATGTCACGCCCGCGACTGCGTCGACCAGCTCGAACTCGAGCGACTCGATAATGAAGTACATCATTGCCAGGAACAGCGCCGCGGCGACGAACGTCACGTTGCGCAGCGCGGCGGCCGGATTGGTCCTCTCCAGCGCCTTCATCAGGCCGATCCCGACGAGCGACATCAGCAGCCCGACCACGATGGTGATCAGCGGCAGCGCGACTGCCTCCGCGCGGTTGGCGGCGTATACCGGGCTGGTGGCCGCGATCGCGATCGTGGCGATCACGCTCCCGACGTAGGACTCGAAGATGTCGGCGCCCATGCCCGCGACGTCGCCCACGTTGTCGCCCACGTTGTCGGCGATGGTGGCCGGATTGCGCGGGTCGTCCTCCGGGATGCCCGCCTCGAGCTTGCCGACCAGGTCGGCTCCGACATCGGCGGCCTTGGTGTAGATCCCGCCGCCCACACGCGCGAACAGGGCGATCGAGCTCGCGCCCATCGCGTAGCCGCTCACGATCTGACCGAATTCGACGAACTCCGCGGCGGAGATCGCGGCCGCCCCGTAGAACCAGTACCACCCGCCGATGCCGACCAGGCCGAGCGCGGCGACCGACAGCCCCATCACGGCTCCCCCGAAGAACGCGACCCGAAGCGCCTTTCCCTGGCCGAAGTCCCTGGCGGCGGCCGAGGTGCGGACGTTCGCGCGTGTCGCGGCGGTCATTCCGAAGAACCCCGCGGCCATGGAGCTGAGGGCGCCGGTGATGTAGGCGAGCGCGGTCAGCTGGGAGATCGCCAGGTAAAGCAGCACGGCGACGACCAGGAGAAACACCGCCAGCACAGAGTACTCGCGCCGCAGGAACGCCATCGCGCCGGCGTGGATCTGCGCCTCAAGGTCGCGCATCAGGTCGTTGCCGGTGGGCTGGCCGCGGACGTACATGTACAGGCCCAGCGCGACCAGCAGGCCGAGCAGCCCCGCCAGGGGCGACCACGTTGCCAGAGTGGTCAGGTCGGTCACGAGCTCCTCCAGGGTTTCGCTCGAAAATCAGCCGCGGAGCGCGGCGGTTTCTGTTCCCGCTACCTGTTGTGCCGGCTCATGGCGACCTCGACGCCCCCATCCAGCCAGTCGCGAACCGCGTCCGTCAGCCCGGGCAGCAGCCCCGCGACCACCTCCTCCTCGTCCGGCTCGAACTCTTCCAGGACGAAGTCGGCCGTATCGCGGTCGGGTGGCACCGGCCCGACCCCGATCCGCAGCCGGGCGTAACCGGTGGTTCCCAACGCCGCCTGTACGGACTTGAGACCGTTGTGTCCCCCCGCGCTGCCGCCGGGCCGGAACCGCACGCGGCCGACATCGAGGGCCACGTCGTCGACGACGACCAGCAGATCACCGACCGGCTCGAAATCCTCCAGGGCGCGCAACGCCCCGAGGGCCGCGCCGCTGCGATTCATGAAGGTCAACGGTTTGAGCAGGCGGACGTAGTGGTCCCCCACGCGGCCTCCCGTGACGAGCGACCGCCCCTCCCGCCGGAAGGGACCGATGTCCCAGTCGTAGCTGAGGCGGTCGATCACCCACCAGCCAACGTTGTGTCGGGTGTCCTCGTACTCCGAACCGGGGTTGCCCAGCCCGCAGATGACCTTCACGACGCTCGGATGGAAGGAACGGAGCTACTCCGTGTCCTCCCCCTCCCCAGCGTCGCCACCCTTGCCGATCACCTCGGGCTCCGGCGCGCCTTCCTCGCCTTCGAGTAGGCCCTCCAGCTCCGCGGCCTCCTCGACTTCGGGCTCCTCCTCGATCCTCGGAGCCGCGACGCCGCAGACCGTGCGCTCGCCATCGATCATGCTCGTCACGCCCTCGGGCAGCGGCAGGTCGCTGACGTGCAGCGAGTCGCCGATCTCCAGCCCGCTCACGTCGAGGGTCAGCACGTTCGGGATCTTCGAAGGGAGGCAGCGCACCGTCAGCTCGTGGATGACGTGATCCAGCACGCCGCCGTCCTCGCGCACGCCCGCCGGAACTCCCTCCAGCCGGATCGGCACGTCCACTTCGAGCTCCTCGCCCGCGTGCACTTGATAGAAATCGACGTGGATGACCTCGTTGCGGTAGGGGTGCGACTGAACCTCACGCACCAGCGCCGAAACGGCCTCCTCCTCACCTTCGACGCTGAGCTCGATGATGGTGTTCTCCACGGAGATGCGCGAGAACAGAGTTGCCAGGTCGTGCGCGTCCACGGATAGGGCGCGCGTGTCTTCGTGGCGCCCGTACACCACCCCGGGGATCCGGCCGGCGCCGCGCAGCTTGCGGGCGTCCCCTTTGCCGCGGCCTTCCCGCGACGTGGCCTTGAGCGTGTTGGACTGCTTCGCCATTCGTTCCTCCGAAAACCGACGCGAGCCTCAGTCGAAGAGCTGGCTCACGGACTCGTTTGAGTGGGTGTACCGGATCGCGCGCGCCAGCAGCTCGGCCACCGACAACACGACCAGCTTGTCGAACGTTCGTCCTTCCGCGATGTCCAGCGTGTTCGTGACGACCACCTCCTCCACCGCCGAAGCCTGCAGGCGCTGGGACGCGGCGCCCGACAGCAGCGGGTGCGTGGCGGCCGCGAATATGCGCGTCGCGCCGCGCTCGTCGAGCGCCTCGATCACGCCCGACAGCGTCCCGGCGGTGTCGATCATGTCATCCACGATCAGGCACGGCATGCCGCCCACCTCACCGACGACGCTTACGACCTCGGCCACGTTGGGACCGGGTCGTCGCTTGTCGATGATCGCAAAGCTCGCGTCCAGCCGGCGCGCCACTCCGCGGGCCATCTTGGCGGCTCCCACGTCGGGCGCGACCACCACCAGATCCCTCAGGCCCTTGCCCGCGAAATACGAGCAGATCACGGGCGAAGCGTACAGGTGGTCGACCGGTATGTCGAAGAACCCCTGCAACTGGTGCGCGTGGAAATCCACGCCCAGCACGCGGTCCGCGCCCGCCGTCGTGATCACGTTCGCCACCAGCTTCGCGCCGATCGCGACGCGGGGCTGATCCTTTCGATCCTGTCGCGCGTAGCCGTAGTACGGCATCACCACGTTGACGCGCGCCGCCGACGCCCGCCGCGCCGCGTCGACCATCAGAAGCAGCTCCATCAGATTGTCCGCCGGCGAGGGCGTGGGCTGCACGATGTAGACATCCCGGCCGCGGGCGTTCTGGTTCAGGCGGACGAAGATCTCGCCGTCGGCGAAGCGCTTGATGGTGATGTCCCCGAGGGGCACACCCATCTGTTCGGCGATCTCCTCCGCCAGGGGGCGGTTGGCCGACCCCGAGAGGAGCATCATCGGCCCCCGGAATGTGTCTCGCATGCCTCGTCGATCTGACATTCGCCCCGAAACGACGATAGCCGAAAAAATTAGCCGCGGGTCCTTGGACCGTCAACGGCGAGAGATCCGACCGGAGCCCGGCCCGGGCCCGATGGGAGTCGAGCGGAGACGAGGGCGGGCCGCGCGCACACGACGCGCGGGTGACGCGGCGATCAGCTCGGTCGTCTGGCTGGTTGGAGATGGGGGTCGTCCGATGGAATTCCTTCCATGAACATACTGCTGATCGGAGAGGTGGGGAGGTTGGGTGCCGAGCGCGCCCACGCCTTCCGGTGTCGCGGCCACCGCGTCACCGAGACCGGGGTGGATCACGCACTCGCGCGAGCGAGCGAGCTTTCGCCCGACATCATCGTGCTCGACACCGGGGGACTCGCCGACTACCCCACGGACGCGCCGGACCTCGGGACCGAATTGGCGACGCGCGACGTGCCGGTCCTCGCGGTGCACCTTTCCGGCGATCTGCCGGGCGCCCGCCTGGTCGCGCTGGTCGAGCGCGTGGCGGGCGGACCCCTGGTGTACCGCCGTTACGCTAGAAGATCCGGGAAAGGGCGAAGATCGTCGTCGGCACGCTGATCAGCAGGATCCGGAGGATATCGCCGGTGCTGCGCCCCTCCGGCACGATGAACTGGTCCCCGGCCCGGATCCCGAGCTGGTCGAAGGTCCGGCCCTCGTTCATCGCCAACTCCAGCGACTCGCCCTCCCACACGCGGTCTCCGCGCCTCTCGACACGAACCTTCCCCAGGTTCGCCTTGCCGCTGGGCCCGCCGGCGACGGTGAAGGCGTCCGTTACGGGCACGTCGGCGGGGATCACGTAGAAACCGGGACGCGACACCTCGCCGATGACCGAGATGCGCACCAGCGCCTGCGCGCGCACCTCCGGTGAAACGATGAAGCGCGCGAGGTGCTGCGTGAGGTGCGGCTCCAGCTCGGATCGCAGCAGACCGTTCAGGTCCACGTCACCGCCCACGGGCAGCGGCAGCAGGACGCCCGGCGCGACGGTGAACGTATCGGTGAGCTCTTCCTCGTTGCGCACGATCAGGTGTACCTGGTCTCCCACGTGGAAGTCGCCCTCGGTCAACCTGTTACGCACCACGGCCGCTTCCCTCTGAAGGAACTCGCGATCATCTTCGCGCAGGTCCGCGGTCGCCAACCGCCGCTCGAGGTCCTCCAGCACGCGCTCGAGCCGCTGCCGGCTGTCTCCGAGCCGCGAGACGGCCGTGTCGGGCTCGGTCTGCTGGGCGGCGGCCGGGGCGCAGACGGCCATGAGCGTCAACGCGCAGGCGACGGTTACGAATTTCATCGATGGTGTTCCTCTCTGTGTATCCCGCTCTCGGCTCCGGAAAGCGGTCCGGCCTCCTTGCCGGCGCGTGCCGGCG
>DATKCH010000092.1:0-34701 GCA_035513295.1 Longimicrobiales bacterium | reverse complement strand
CCTTCAGGCGGTCCCGGCTCTCCTCGTAGTAGGCGAAGCCGAAATAGCCGAGGGCGCCGCGGTCCCCGATCACGCCCTGGACCAGGATGTTGTCGTCCTCGCTGGCCGTGAAGTCCGGCCGGCTCGCGTCCTCCTCCCCGTTGATGGCCTCGGTGAAGTAGTCGAAGGTGCCCGAGTCGGTGCCGGGCCCGTACAGCCGGAGCTGAGTGTCGGGAAAGCCGGCGCGAACCTGGGACCAGCGGGTCACCGAGCTCCCGGGTTCCCAGATCGCGCGCAGCTCGGCGACCGTGAGGCACTCGGCCCAGTCGTTGGCCGGATTGACCACCACCGACAGGCCGTCGTACGCCACGGGCAGCTCCAGCGGCTCCACGCCCGCCGCGGCGCACGACTCCACCTCCGTGGCCGAGATCGCGCGGGAGGCGTCGTTGATGTCGGTCTCGCCGGCGCAGAACCGCTTGAAGCCGCCGCCGGTGCCGGAGATGCCGACTGTGACGCGCACCGCCCCGTCGTTGGCCAGCATGTACTCCTCGGCGACGGCTTCGGTGATCGGATAGACCGTGCTGGAGCCGTCGACCTGGACGGCGCCGGTCACGGCTCCGTCCACCTCTCCGCCGTTCCGGGACGCTTCGCCGCCGCAGGCGACAACCGTCGCCGAGAGCATCGCGGCCATCGTGATTCTGAACATCCGTCGTTCTCCTGTGGCTCTGTGTGCGCCGACGCGTGCCGGTCGCTACGCGGGCGCGCTCAAGTTGTCATCGTCACGCCACGGGATCGCACCGGCGGGGTAACGAACGCGTCACCGCCGATCCCGCTAGAAATAGACCTGCGCCTGCGCGCGGAAGGCGTTCTGCGTTTCGAGCGCGTCGGCCGCGGGCAGGTAGACGTCCCAGTTGGCCATGATCCGGTTGCGGCCGAACACGTACAGGTTCAGGCCCGGCGTCAGGAGCACGCCCTCATCGTCAGCCGCGTCGCCGTTCGGGTCGCCCCAGCTCGCGCGGCCGACGAACTCCACCCCGTCGAGGCGCCGGGACGTCAGCGGCGTGAACCACGACAGGATCCCCTGGACGCCGGTGAACCGGGCGTCCGAGGTGGCGCTCAGGTCATCCCCGAAGGCGGTCTCGGCGATGAGGTGCAGGCCCGGGCGGCGAAACGCACCCCACTCGGCATCGAACTCGTACGCCCAGCCGTCCTCGCCCGGGGTGTCTCGCCGCACCACCCCGGCGCCCAGCCGGAACGGCGCGTCGGCGGCGGGAGCCAGGCTCACCCGGCTCGCGATGGTCTTGTCGTCGTTGACGTCACGCGCGTCGAACCCCTCGCCGTTGAACACCCCTACCTCCCAGTCGAAGCGGTCGGTGCCGCCGCGCAGCGACGCCCCCAGGTCCCGGCCCACGTAGCCGGATTCCGCGAGCACCTCGTAGTGCTCGCCGGGCCGTCCCCCCAGGTAATCGTCGAGCCCGGCGATGCGGACGCCGCGCTCGATCGTCGGGAAGACGGTGGAGCTCGTGAGCTCGATCAGACTGAAGGAGCGCTTGAACTGTCCGACCATCAGGCCCAGGTAGTCGCTCAGGGCGAAGTCCACGTAGGCGTCCGCGAGGCGCAGGTCGCCCTGGGCGAAGTCGGGCTGGATACGCGCGGTGATCCAGTCGCCGACCTCCAGGTCCACCCGCAACCTGATGCGCCGCGTCTCGAACGTGCTGGACGGGGGAGGGTCGACCGCCAGCTCGGCCTCGCCGATGCTCGTGGTGCTGTACTGGATCTGCGCCCTTCCACCCAGCGACACCGTCACGTCCGGCTGCTGGGCCTGCGCCGCGGAAGCCACCGCGAACGCCACCGTCACCGCCCCGACCACCCCGGAACATCGCATCATTCGTCACCCCCGAGACCGGACGTGCCGTTACGTTGTAACCTGCCCGGAACGAAAGTGCGGATGCGCGGCTACGGCGGCGTCACCTATTTGTAACACCGATGTAACGCTCAGGGCGCCGGGATCCGGCCGGGACGGGTCGCCAGCTGGATGCCGGCGGCGTCGTCCGCCGCCCGGGGCATCCCGCCGGAGCCGGCGATTGCGCCTTCGGTGGCGCTCGCGGCGGGAAGCGAGAAGTAGACGGTCGTCCCGCGACCCAGTGTGCTTTCGGCCCGCACCCCGCCGCCCATCTGCTCGACGAGGTGCTTGACGATCGCGAGCCCCAGGCCGGTGCCGCCCTCCGTTCCTGTCCGCGCAGCGTCCACGCGAAAGAAGCGCTCGAAGATGCGCGGCAGGGCCTCGGTCGGGATTCCGGCGCCTTCATCCGCGACCCGGATCTCCACGTCGCCTCCGGCGGACCCCGCGCCGCCCGCGGCCCGAGGCCGGCGCGTGGCGCCGACCCTCAGTCGGCTCCCGTCCGCGGAGTGGCGAAGGGCGTTGTCGAGGAGGTTCGTGAAGATCTGCCGCAGGGCGAACGGATCCGCCCGCACTTCCAGCTCGGCGTCCTCGCCGATCTCCAGCACGATATCGCGCTCCGTGGCGGCTCTCTCCAGGGACGACCAAGCCTCGAGCGCGATATCGGAGACCGCCACCGGTCCCGGATCCGGTTGCCACGCCCCCGCCTCGATCCGGGACAGGTCCAGGAGGTCGTCGACGACGCGCTGGAGCCGGGTTGCGTTCTGGGCGA
Source organism: Longimicrobiales bacterium (assembly GCA_035513295.1). GTDB lineage: Bacteria > Gemmatimonadota > Gemmatimonadetes > Longimicrobiales > RSA9 > DATHRK01. Next base: position 32,050 of record DATKCH010000092.1, on the reverse strand, counting down.
TGGTCTCGAGGAAGCGCTTGCGCATGTCCGGGGGCACCGACTCGTCGAGGAGCGTCTCCGCGTAGCCGCGAATGGACGTGAGCGGCGTCTTCAACTCGTGGCTCGCGTTCGCGACGAAGTCCCGCCGGGCGGCCTCGAGGCGGCGGATCTCGGTGAGGTCGACGAGCGACACCACCGCCCCCTCGTGCTTCGCCGGCTGGGCCAGGATGAACACGCGGCGGCCGTCCAGCTCGTGCTCGACGGCCGTCGCCTCGCGGCGGTCCAGCGCGGCCTGGATCGCCCGCCGGATCGGCGCCGCCCGTATGCTCGATGCGATCTGGATGCCGTCCGCCGACGGCGGCAGGCGCAGGAAGCGAGTCGCGGCCGGGTTCGCCCTGGTGATCATTCCGTCGGCGGAGACCAGGAGGATCCCCTCGCCCGCGGCTTCGAGCAGTGCGGCGAGGTCCGCCCGTTCCCTCTCGAGTCGATCGCGCTGTGCGGTTTCCTCGCGGATGCGCGCGCGGGCGGACCTCGAGAGGTCCTGGAGTTCGGCGAAGGGGGAGCGCGCGGTGACCGGTCCGCTGCCCGCCAGGGCATGCTCCAGGCGTACCAGTCCCCCTACCAGGCGTCCCGCCACGAGCGCGCCGGCCCAGCCCGCGAGCGCCGCGGCCACGAGCGCGACGCCCGCCACCGTCGCGCTCCACCCGTCGCCCGCGGCCCACGCTCCCGCGAGCGCGGCGCCGCCGCCCGCCGAGGCGCCGAGCGCGAACAGCGCGCGGCGCAGCCCCACGCGGCGTCCCGGCTCGCGCGCTCCGGACCCTTCCTCGCTCATTGGTCGTCCCGCGACCGGAATCGGTAGCCGAAGCCCCGCACGGTCTCGATACAGCCCGACCCGTCGCCGAGCTTGGCGCGCAGCCGCTGGACGTGCATGTCCACGGTTCGGGTCTCGATGTCCACGTGCACGTTCCACACGGTCTCGAGGAGTTGCCTGCGGCTCTGGACCCGGCCCCGGCGCTCCAGCAGGGCGACGAGCAGCTTGTATTCGGTGGCGGTGAGATCCACGGGCTCCCCGTCGACCTCCACGCGCATGGCGTTCACGTCCACCGTCACGGGGCCGCCGCGCAGCGTGCGCGTCGTGCGCCCGAGCGCCGGCGACTGCGCGCGGCGCAGAACGGCCGATACCCGCAACACCAGCTCGTGCGGGCTGAAGGGTTTGGTGACGTAGTCGTCGGCGCCGAGCTCGAATCCCTTGATGCGATCCATTTCCTCGCGTCGAGCGGTGAGCACGACGACGGGGATTTCGGCCCCCTCCGGACGCGCGCGCAGCTCCTTCAGGACGTCGTAGCCCGTGAAGCCCGGGAGCATGATGTCCAGGACGATGAGGTCGGGGCGTTCGTGGGAGATCGCGTCGAGCGCCTCCGGGCCCCCGCCGGCGGTGCGCACCCGATAGCCTTCCCTGGTCAGGTGGTAGGCCACGAGTGCGGCGATGTCGCGCTCGTCCTCGACTACGAGGATCTGCGCGGGCGCAGCCGTCTTGTCCATGCTGGTCGCCGGGGCTCTTGCGGTCTGTGGCATGCTCGTTTCCGCGCGCTGTGACTGCCGCGGACCGGTGTCCGGGAGTCGGCCGCGGCCCACATGTAACGGGTAGCCGCTTCGAATCGCATTCTCGTATAGGAATTGTAACGCGTCGGTAACCGAAACGCCGGGAGCGGGCGAGCCGCCGGCCTCGGCGGCGGCGGGACGGGTGCGTAAACGCTGCCCGGGCGTTACGGAAGGGGTGCGCTCGCCTGCGGCGCATCGACCGACGTGGCCGGCGCTCCCGGCGGCCCGACCTGCACCCTTCCGGTAACGAGATCGACGCGCACCGGAGTGCGGATCATGGCCCGGTCGCTGAGGCGGGTGATGTCCGGGGCGAGGCCGTCGGGCCGTTCGAAGGGCTCCCGGCCCACGAGCTCCTCCGGACGCAGGAGGTGCTCGACGACGGCGAACGCCAGGACCTCGTCGCGGAAGCCGCGCGTGAACTCCAGGACGACGCCCGCCTCGGGCGCGCCCCAGTGCTCCACGCGGGACGGCGGCTCGGCGTTCGGCACGGGCTCACCGTTCACCGAACGCAGGGATGGTCCCGCGGCCGGCAGGTCGAAGAGAAGGCCTTCCGCGCCGAGGATTGAACTCACCTCGACCCGTACGGTCGGGGCCGTCGCCGCCGAGTCGAACGTCGCGCCGACCGCCGGCGCCGGCGCGTCGGTCATCGGCGCCGGGGCCAGCGCGTACGGTCGATCGCCGAAGGTGAACCGGCGCAGGGATCCGGTCTCGCCGAAGCCCCCGACGCGCGAGGACGCCCAGACGACGCCCGGATCGTCGGCCGGCCTGCCCCCGTCGGTCGCCCACGCGGCGCTGCCCTCGGTCCGGTCCGCGGCGTACAGGAGCGTGGAAGGGGCCGGGCGCTCGGGCGACGGCGTGGCGGTGGCGACGCCCAGTGCCAGGAAAGCGCCGGCGACGACGAGCGCCGCGGCGGGCAGCCACCAGACGTTGGGCGCCCGGGACGGCTCGAGCGCGGGCAGCATCAGCAGCGCGAGCAGGCCCAGGACGGCGCCGAGGATGGGCGCCGCTGCGAGGCTCAGCGCCAGCCACAGCAGCTCGATGAGCGGAACCAGGAAGACCAGCGCGACCAGCGCCGCCGCCGCCGCCACGCTCCAGCGGACCGCCCCGAACCGGCCCCCCGCCCCCACCGACACGAGAGACGCGGCGGCCACGCAACCCGCCAGCGCGGGCCACTGGAGGTTCGCCGCGCCGAGCGGCAGGAGCACCGTGGCGGCGGCCGCGCCGGCCACGGGCAGCACGGCGCCGCCCGCGAAGAGCTCCGCCGGGGTGCACCAGCGGCGGATCAGGCCGAAGAGCGCGTTGGCGATCGCGAGCGCCGCGGCGGCCAGCGCGAGCACGTACCAGCCCTCGCTGTGGAAGGCGCTTCCGTGCAGGGCGCCGAACTCCGGGTGGGCGGCCCTGCGCCAGGCGAACAGGCCGTAGCCGACCGCCGCGCTCGCCGCCAGCGACGCCGCGCCCGTCGCCGCGCCGGCCGCCACGGCCCACGCGCGGGCGCCGCGCTTCCTGGCCCACCAGACCACGAGCAGCCAGGCGAGTACGACCAGCGCCCCGTATACCCACACCCACACCCGCGCGTAGGCGACGAGCCCCAGCAGCGGCGTGGAGAAGTAGACGACGTCGGGCGCGTTGACGGCGGCGAGGTCGGCGTCCCCGAGATGACGGAGCAACGCGAGCGCCTGGTCCCCGTGGTGCTGGACCGTCGACGCCGACACGTTGGCGGGACTGTCGTAGGCCTGGTGGTAGACGTGGGCGTCGCCGATGGCGGCGAAGTTCAGGCCCTGCTTGCCCGCCTCCATGAAGGGCGTGAAGTCGGTGTCGTTGGGCAGCCGCTGGTAGATCTCGTAGGACAGCGAGTTGGCCGCCGGGCGGGCCACCGCGTCGCGCAGCGCGGCCACGACCCAGCCGTTTTCGGGCGCCGTCTCGAACATTAACGCCGGACCCCCGGCGCCGCGCATCTCCAGCGACAGCACGAGCGCCACGTCGGCCAGCCAGGCATGCTCGTCCACGAACGCGCGGGCGCCGAGCAGTCCCAGCTCCCCGGCGTCGGTGAAGAGCACGATCACGTCGTTGCGCACGGGAGACCCCGCCCTCAAGGCCCGGAGCGCCTCCAGGATCACCGCGACGCCGACCCCGTCGTCGCCCGCGGCGCGGGAGATGCCCCGGCCGTCGTAGTGCGCGGTGATGAGGACTGCGCCCCCGTCATCCGATCCGGGCACGCGCGCCACCACGTTGCGCACCGTGGCCGCGCGCGCGACGTCGCCGCGACCGATCACGGACGTGGCGGTCTGCACCTCGGGCGCGTGCCCGAGGTCCTCAAGCTCGTCCAGGAGGTAGGCCCGAACCGCGGCGTGCTCCGGGGAACCGGGCGGATGCGGCCGGCGCGCGATCCTCTCGAGATGCTGCTCCGCGCGGGCGGCGGAAAACGCGGTCGCGGGGGCGTTGGCCAGCGCCGGGGGCGGAGCGATCCGCGAGGAGCTGGAGAACCACGCCAGCCCCACGAGGAGCAGGGGAGCCAGCCAGGCCAGCGGGCCCGCGGGCGGCCGGGGGGGACGCTCGCGTCCAGCGGCCGGGGGGTTGGCGCCCGCGGGCGCCGGGTGGGTGGGACGGGCGCCAGCGGCCTGGCCCGGCTCGCGGGGAGACGGCGGCACCTTCCCCGGAGGCGGCGGCTCCTTGCCCGGAGGCGGCACCCCCTTCCCGGCCAGGTCGCGTTCCAGCTCCTCGACCTCCTCGGCGCTCATGCCGAGCTCCTCGAAGGACGGGATCTCGGGCACGTCCTTGTCGCTCACCCACGGCTCCCGGTCACGGGATGTCGTCAAGCGGGGCCCGGGACAAGCCCCGGGCCCCGCCGGGCCACCGAACCGAGCCCGCGAGCGGACTCAGCTACCGGCGCTGCAGATTCCGGTTTCGCCTCCGGTCTGCTCCAGACACTCCGCCTCGGGAACCGGGAAGCGCTCGTGCACCCGATGCCCGGTGCTGGCGAGCGGCAGCTCGTCCAGCTTGCCGTAGCGCCGCATGTCGATCCAGCGGTGACCGCCCTCGAACAGCAGCGAGTAACGCTTGTTGTACAGCAGCTCGTCCAGGATGGCGTCGGCGGACTGCGTCCCGAGGTTGGCGATCGGGTCCAATCCGCCGGAGTTGACGCGGATGAAGTTGATGTCGTCCGCGGCGTCCTCCGGCATGTTCAGTCCGAGGAGCGCCTCGGCGCGCAGCAGGATCAGCTCCTCGTTCTTGATGATGGGAATCGGGTCGCCGAGGCCCGAATACAACAGGAACCCGACGTCCGTCGAGATGCCCTGCTGCGTCTCCGGCGCGGCAAGCACCTCCAGCTTCTCTGTGAAGCGGGCGTCGAGCTCCATCGACGCGTTCATCTGCGCGTCGTCGTCGAGCGACGGATGCGCCAGGATGTCCGGCGAGGCCGCGAGCCCGTTCTGCGTGTCCCCCGAGCCGGTCGAGAACGTGTGGTACACGCCCAGATCCAGCGGGGCCGAGGTATCGAGGAAGGACTGGCCAAGCGCCGTCAGCGCCTCGCCGTAATTTCCGCGGTATACCGCGACGCGGGCCGCCAGCCCCCTGTTGAACTCCGAGAACGTGACGGGCGTGTTGAAGCCGGAGTACCCGGCTCCCAACGAGAACGGGAACGACGCGCCCGCGGCCGCGAGATCGCTGTTGGCCTGGTCCAGCAACGATTCGATGTGGTCGAAGACCGCGTCCCGGCTCACGATCGGGCCGGCGGGCTCGCTGGCCGGACGATCCACGTCGATGACCGCGCCGTTGGTGTCGCGCGTGTTGATGATCTCCAGGAAGTCCAGCGCCTGGAGAGTGCGCGCGAACCCGCGCACGGCGGCCTTCTCGGCGGGAGACATGTCGTTGTCGCTGAGGCCGTCCAGAGCGTTGATCACCACGTTCGCGGTGCGGATGCTGTTGTACCGCACCGTCCACAGGTTGCCGCCGAACGCGGGGCTGCTGGCGTTCAGGCCGGCCCCCGCGAGCATTTCGGTAACGAAACGTGGATCGGACCCGTCGAAGTTGTAGGACTCGCGGCCGAGGATCCCCAGCAGCGAAACGTACCCGTTCGCCGACGAGATCTGGGCGCGCGAGCTGATCAGCAGTCCCTGCGCGGCGTTCAGCACGGCCGCCCGGGTGGGATTGTTCTGCAACTCCTCCAACCCGGGGTTGTTGAAGTCCGGCACCACCAGCTCGTCCCCGCACGCGGCGGCGGCGAACGCGCCCAGAGCCGCGAGCATCGCGGTCGGCAGCGCCGCGGTCCGGGATCGCTTCCGGTCGATAGTCATCATTTTCCCGAAGCCTCCCTTAAAAGTTGACGTCCACCGACAGCCAGAAGCTCCGGCTGGGCGGGAACGGGGCCACGTCGATATTCCTTGCGATCGGCTGGTTGCCGAAGTTGCTCACCTCGGGGTCCAGGCCGGTGTAGTCCGTGAACGTCAGCAGGTTGCGGCCGCTGAGCGTGAGCCGGATCCGGTCCACGCCGGTGCCCCACATGCCCTGCACGAGGTCCTCGGGCAACGTGTAGGAGAGCGAGGCCTCGCGCAGCTTGAGGTAGCTCGCGTCTTCTATGTAAGGCCGCGTCTCGACGCCGAAGCCGGTCACCCGCCGCTCGCCGAGCGTGAGCGTGTCCATGATCTCGACGGGCCCGATTCTCTCGACGAACTGGGGGTCCGTGTCGTAGTCCGCGGTGTTGCCGCCGAAGTCGTAGAGGAGCTTGGTGAGGTTGATCAACTCCCCGCCCTGCTGCCAGTCCCAGAGGAAGTACACGTTGAAGCCGCCGATGTCGATGTCGTTGACCCAGCCCAGCTTGAAGTCGGGGTTGGCATCGCCGACCGTGGCGACGAAGCTGCTGTCGCCCTCGGAGATGTCCGCCACGATCTGCGTGGCCGACGCGCCCTCCTCGATCTGGAACGCGCCCAGCGCCGTCCCGAACCCGCCCGTCCGGAAGGACGGCACCGGCAGCTCGGTCACCTCGCTGGCGTCCTTGAAGAAGGTGGCGCGCGTGGTCCAGTTGATGGGGCCCCGAACCGGCGTCGCCGCCAGCGCGACCTCGATGCCCTGGGTCTCCAGCTTGCCGCCGTTGAAGAACTCCGTCGTGAAGCCCGTGGATGGAGCCCGCGACCGGCTGAGCAACAGGTCGCTGACGAATTTCTTGTAATAGGTCACTTCGAGGCTCGCGCGCGCGCCGAACATGGTCGCATCGAATCCCGTCTCGATCTCGCGCTGCCGCTCGATCTTCAGGTCGTCGGCGCCGGTGGTTCCTACGACGACGAGCCCTGGCAGTCCGCCGATGTTCGTCGACGCGTCCAGCGGCGTGAACTTCTGGCCGAACAGCGGCGGGTTGCCGCTCTCGCCGTACGCCGCGCGCAGCTTGAGGTGATCCAGCCACGAGCTGGGCTCGATGAACCGGAAGGACGCAGCGGCTTTCGGATAGTAGAAGAAGTCCGTGGGATCCGCGTTGTTGCTGTTGCGGTCCGCGCGCATGGCGGCCGTGAGCAGCAGGCGATCCTCCAGCAGGAGCAGCTCCTCCTGCACGAACACGCCCTCCACCTTCGTGCGCTGGCGGTTGTCGAAGACCTGGATGTTGGTCCCCGCGTCGATCTGGTTTTCACCGCCCGTCAGCGACCGCGCCTCGACGCGCACGATCTCGAGGTCCTGATCCAGGTGTGAGTAGCCGCCCGAGGTCGTGGACGACCAGCTGGCGCCCTCCGGCCGGAACGTGTAGACGGCGTTCGCCGAAATGTTGGCGTTCAGGTTGTTCGCCTGGCCCTCGAGGCGCGTGCCTGGCTGCCCGTCGAGCGGCTCGAACTGCAGGCTCGGCGGGAAGAACAGGTCGTTTTCCTGGTTGAACCAGTCCACGCCGCCGCCCAGGATGAACGAGAGTTCGTGCTGCGGCCGCGTGACCACGTTCGTCGTCAGGTTCCCGGCGGCCGTGAAGCGCCACACGTTCTCGTCGTTCACGATCAGGGACGCCGTCTGCAGCGGGTTGCTGCGCTCGAACGGATTCGCCGGGAACGTCCCGTCCGCGCGCTCCCGCAGGTCCACGAAATTCGGCGTGAACGGGAACACCATGTAGAAGCTGGTCCCGCTGTTGTCGTTGTTGGTCAGGCCGCGGTTCGCGACCGAGTGCGTCAGGCCCGTGTTGACCTGCAGGTTGAAGCGCTCTCCGAGGCGCTGATCGAGGTTGACCCGGAGGGCCTCCTTCGAAACGCCGGTGTTGTCGATGACGCCTTCGTCGTTCTTGACGAGGCCGGAGACGTAGTAGCGAGTGGCCTCGTTGCCCCCGCTCACGCTCAGGTTGGTCTCGTAGGAAAGATCGTTGCGGCCGGCCAGCAACTCCTCGTGCTGGAAGGCCTGCCCGCTTCCGTAAAGATCGGCCATCGCGGCGGTGTCCGCGGCCGTGGACTCGCTGGGGTCCAGGAAGAACGCCGCCACCTCGTCGAACGTCTCCCACTGCCGGAATCCGAGCGTGTTGGAGAGGTCGAACACGCCGAAGCGCTGCGTCAGGTTGAACCGCGGGCGTCCCACCTGACCCCTCTTGGTGGTGATGATCACCACGCCGTTCGCCGCCTGCGATCCGTAGATCGCCGCCGCCGACGCGCCCTTGAGGATCTCGATGCTCTGGATCTCCTCGGGGTTCAGGTCCGCGATCCGGTTCACGACCGCGTCCTGGTTGTTGGACGCGTTCGAGCCGGCGCCCGCGCGCGTGACCGCGTTCTGGTTGGAAGGGATCGCGGCGTTGCTCATGCTGACGCCGTCCACGACGTAGAGCGGCTCCGACACGCCGTTGATCGTGGACACGCCCCGCAGCCGAACCTGGACGCCCCCACCCGGCGCGCCGCTGTTCCCGTCGATGACGGCTCCCGCGACCTTACCCTGAAGCGAGTGCTCGATGGTGGCAGCCGGAGCCCGGTCCAGCTCCTCGTCGCTCACGGTCGAGACGGCATTGGCGAGCACCTGCCGGCTCATGGCCGTGGCGGCGCCGGTGACGACGAGTTCATCCAGCGCGAGCGCGTCGACGTCCAGCTCGATCTGCACCGTCTGCTGGCCGACCGGGACGGACAGCTCCTGCGTCCGGTAGCCGATCACGGCGACGACGAGCGTCACGGTGCGGTTGGGGACGCGGAACGTGAAGCTCCCGTCGTCGTTGGTGAACGTGGTCGCGGTGGTGCCGCGTACGGACACCGCGACTCCGGCGATTCCGGCTCCCGTTTCGCCTGCGGTCACCCGGCCGGTAAGCTGCCTGTCCTGCGCGTGCAGGACCGACACGCCGCCGGACAGGAACAGGGCGAACACGAGCATCGCGATACGCCTCATCAGGGTCCCCTCCGCTTGGGTATTGAGATGCCTGTAGCGCGGCTTCCCGCCGCGAAGATCATCGACGCCGACGGATCCCATCCCCGGCGCCTCGGGGAACTGCATCGCGCGAATATCCGCGTCAGCTCTCGTTCCTGCAACGCTTCTGCAACCACGGTCTTGACAGTGCGGGGGTCGAAGCGGCTCGCGCCCCGGGCGCATCCGGCGCCGGCTCGGGGCCTTCAAGGCCAGAACACGGACGTGGAGGAGTGGATCATCTGCACTTCCAGCCGCAGCAGGACCTCCTGGCCCTGGAGCACGGTAAGCGGATCCGACCGGTACTCCGTCTCGGAGCCGATCACGTCAGCGATCAGCGTGAGGTTGATGGCGCCCCCGGCGCCCATGCCGATCGGCACCTGGAAGGTCTGGGTGGCATTGCTGGTGACGATGCCCAGCCGGGCCCTGGCGCTGCGCCGAAGCAGGTAGATGGTCACATCGGACCAGTGTCGATTCTCCACGCGGATGGTCGTCTCCACGAGCTCCTCGCGCTCGACGTTGTCCACCGGCGGAGGGGTCTCGGACGTATCCGGGGTGCGCGCGCAGCCGGCCCAGAGCAGGCCGATGGCAAGGGCCGAGGCCGCGGCATGCGGCGAGCGCCAGCGGGACGTTCGTGTACGCGATCTCATCGGCACCTGTCCGCGGTTGGACGGGGGGCGCGCTCGCGGCCGGCGACCCTACGGATGTCAGGTCGTCGGCGGGAGAGCCGGCGCGGGCGATCCGGTCCCCGGCGGCGCTCGCCTCAGGCCGCAGGGCTGGCTCCGTGCGCCTCGCAGCACGCGAGGACCTCCGCCTCCGAGAGCGTGTGATCCGCGCTTTTGGCGAGGGCGAAGACGCGCGCGCACAGCGCCTCGTCGCCGCTGTCGTACCCCCTCTCCGCCAGCCAGAACTTAACGTTGGACATGCCGCTCATCGGACTGATCTCGATGACCTGTCGCTTCCCGAAGGCCGCCGCCGGCACGCCCGAGTAGACGCGGTCCGCGAGCCAGTCGTCGCCCTTTTCCAGCGCCTTGATGATCGCCGCCGCGTGCACTCCGGTCCCGGTCCGGAAGGCGTCCTCCCCGAGGACCGGATAGTTGGCGGGCAGGGGCACGCCGGTCGCCGTGGCGACCGCTTCGCAGTAGGCCGGCAGCGCGCTCAGGTCGTAGTCGTGCAGGCCGAGCAGCTTGAGGTTGACCAGCAGGAGGTCCATCTCCGCGTTCCCGACCCTCTCGCCGATGCCGAGCGCCGTGCCGTGGACCCTGTCCACGCCTTCCTCGATGGCCGCGAGGCAGTTCGGGACGCCCAGCCCGCGGTCGCGGTGGCCGTGCCAGTCCACCTTGATGCCGCCGCCCGCGCGCTCCACGATCTCCCTCCTGACCCAGCGGACGAGCTGCCGGACGCCGTTCGGCGTCGCGTGTCCGACGGTGTCGGCCAGGCAGATCCTGGTCGCACCCGCCCTGATCGCGGTCATGTACAGCGCGCTGAGCGTCTCGGGTCGGGCCCGCGTCGTGTCCTCGGTGACGAACATCACCGGCAGTCCCTCGGAAACCGCGAACGACACCCCCTCCTCCGTAGCGCGCAGCATCCGCTCGAGGTTCCAGCCCTCGGCGTACTGCCGTATCGGGGAGGAACCGATGAAGGTGCAGGCCTCGATGGGGATGCCCACTTCCTGGCTGATCCGGGCGATGGGCTCCACATCCGCGCGCACCGTCCGGGCTGCGCAGTTGGCCGCGATCGACAGCTCCGCGTCGACGATCTCGCGCGCGAGCGCGCGCACGTCCGCGAACGCGCGCGGCCCCGCGCCCGGGAGTCCGATGTCCGCGGTGTGAATCCCGAGCTCCGCCATCAGGTGCAGGATCTCGATCTTCTGCTCGATCGGCGGGTCCAGGACAGACGGGCTCTGGAGGCCGTCGCGCAGGGTCTCGTCGTCCAGCTCGACCGGGCGCAGCGACGCGTAGTCGAACGCGTCTCCCGTGCGGTTCCAGTCGTGGATCAGGTCCTTCTCGTCCATGCGGCGCGTCGTCGTGGGATCGGAGGATCTCACCCGAAGATGGGGGGCGCCGGCGGGGGAATAAAGGGGACGCCGGCGGGCTCGCGCGGCGCGTTCGACTCGCCGGGCGACCCGAAGGGCGCCTGCGCTACCCTCCTTCGCCGCCCGACACCTCCGCATCGTCGCCCAGGTGGACGGAACCCCTCACGCCTCGCACGGCGACGTTATCGCCGATTATGGAATCGTGCAGTTCGGAGGATTCCACCCGGGAGTTCTCGCCGATGATCGCGTCCCGCACGACGGAGTCGCGGATGGTGCTGCCCTCCCCCACGGTCACGTTGGGGCCCACCCTGGAGTTGCGCAGGACGACGCCATCCTCGATGCGCACGGGATCGGTGATGTGCACGTCGAATCCGCCCCGCGGCCCGAGGGCGCGCCCGGTCTCGAGGAGATGGCGGTTCGTCTCCAGGAGCGTCTCGGGCTTGCCGCAGTCGTACCACCCCTCGACTTCCTCCACCCGCAGCCGCGCTCCGTGGTCGATCATGTACTGGAAGGCGTCGGTCAGGTAGTACTCGCCCCCCTGGCTGGTGGCGCGGCCGATCGTCGCGTCGATCCCCCGGAAGAGCAGTTCGTGGTCGCGGATGTAGTACAGGCCGATGTTGGCCAGGCGGGAGATGGGATCCTTGGGCTTTTCGACGATGCGCGTCATGTAGCCGCCGCCGTCGGTAACGATCACGCCGAAACGCTGAAAGTCATCCACTTCCTTCGCCCACAGGATTCCGGCATCGCCCTCCGGAAGCCGTTCGATCGCCCCGAGGTCGGCGTCGAACAGGGTGTCGACGAAGATGACCAGGAGTTCCCCGTCCACGTAGGGCTGCGCGAGCTTCACCGCTCCGGCGGTACCGTCCTGGATCGCCTGTTCGACGAAGCGGGCCGTGAAGGCGGGGTACTCCGAGCGCACGTACGACTCGATCTTCTCCTTTAGATAGCCGGTGATGAAGACGATCTCCGACACCCCGAGCTCGACCAGGTCGTCCAGGATGTAGCTCATGACCGGGCGCCCACCGACCCGCAGGAGGGGCTTCGGGGTAACGTGCGTATGCGGCCGGAGGCGTGTGCCCTTGCCGGCGAGCGGAATCACAACCTTCACGGTCGCTCCTTCTCGTGGGTGCTCTGTGATGGCTGCCGGTGGAGTCGCGGCCGGGCGGTCCGGCCGGGCTGCCCGCAAGGGCCGCGCCGCCCGATGGGCTGGCGCGCCGGGACCGGGAAGGAAAGGTTGGCGGGAACGCTCGCGCAACTCGCACTACGGTTGAAGATGCCCGACCCCAGACGCATTGCCCGAATCGCGACGTCGTTGGCGCTGGCCTCGGCGGCGGGAGGTAGCTCGATGCAGGCGCACGCACAGGCAGTGGAGGTGGACGGCCGCGGCGACCGGACCGTGACCGTATCGGCCACCGGCAGCGTGGACGCGGCCCCCGACCAGGCCATCCTCACGCTGGCCGTGGAGACGGTCGGAGCCACGGCCGAGGAAGCGCTGGCCGAAAACGCCCGCCGCGCGGACGCGCTCATCCGCACGCTCACCGAGGCCGGCATCCCGCGCGAGGACATCGGCACCGCGTCGTTCGGGCTGAGCCCCGAGTACGCGCGGCCCGAGCGTGGAGAGCCCCAGGAAGAACCGCGCATCGTCGGATACCGCGCCCACAACATGCTTCGGGTGGTGGTCGATGACCTCGCTCGGGCGGGCGAGATCATCGACGCCGCGGCCGCGGCCGGCGGGAACCGGATCGGCGGGCCCAGCTTCCAGATCGCGGACCCGGCGCCCCTGCGCCTGCGGGCGCTCGAGAGCGCCGTCGCCAAGGCGCGGGCCGAAGCCGAGGTGCTCGCCGCCGCGGTGGGAATGACGCTCGGGGACCCGGTGACGGTGGACACGTCCCCGGTCGACGGGCCGTATCCGATGCCCGTCGCGTTCGGGATGGCGAGGGAGGCGGACGTTGCCACGCCGATCGAACCCGGCACGATGTCCGTCAGCGCCAGCGTCCGCGTCACGTGGGGGCTGATCGGCCGGTGACGGGCTCCACCGGGCCGGGAGGCGTGCTCTCGGGCAATTCCGCAGCGACGGCCCCCGGGCATGAGGACGCGCGCCTGCGGGGGCGCACCTATTCGGTGCCGTTCGACATGGTCTGGCGGGCCGTGCTGCGCATCGTCAAACGGCGCCAGCGCTGGGAGTTCACCGCGGCCGACGACGCCAGCGGAACCATCAGCGTGGAGATGAGGTCCCGGGTCATCGGCATGCCGGCGGAGCTGACCGTCCGCATCGCGTTGGACCGGAACGCGCAGACGAGGGTCGACGCCCGGGCGGTATCGAAGGCCGCGAAAACGGACTTCGGCATGAACGCCCGCCGGATAGCCGCCCTGCTGCGCGAGCTGGATGACGAGCTCGGCGTCGGCGCGGCGCGCTAGCCGGCTCAGGGGCCGCGCGTGACGCCGACGACACCGTTGCGCCGGTACGCTAGGTCCCGCCGAGGGGCAGCGGGTGGTCGACCGGCCTCGGCTCCAGGCTCTCCCCCTCCGACCTCGCCACGAACGACGCCGCCGTCAGGTCTCCCGTGACGTTGACCGCGGTCCGCAGCATGTCCAGGATGCGGTCCACGCCGAGGATGAGCGCGATACCCGCCGCGGTCTGCGCCTGCATCCCGACCGACTGCAGCACCATGATCAGCATGATGATGCCCGCGCTCGGGACGCCCGCGGTGCCGATGCTCGCGAGCGTGGCGGTCAGCACGATCGTGAGCTGCGCGCCGACGTCGAGCGGCACGGCGTAGATCTGCGCGATGAACATCACCGCGACCGCCTGGTAAAGCGCGGTTCCATCCATGTTGATGGTGGCGCCGAGCGGCAGCACGAAGCTGCTGACCTCGTTGGATATCCCCAGGTTCTCCTCGGCGGTCTCCATCGTGAGCGGCAGGGTGGCGTTCGAGCTCGACGTGGAGAACGCCACGAGCGGCACCTCAGCGATCCGCTTGAAGAACGTCGCCGGGTTCATCTTCACCAGGAATCGCAGCACCAGGCCGTAGGTCCCGAGGGCGTGCAGGAGGAGGCCTCCCACCACGGTCACCGCGTACAGGAGCAGGGACCTCAGCAGGTCCAGGCCGAACTGGGCGACCACCGACGCGATGAGCGCGAAGACCGCGTACGGGGCCAGCCGCATCACCCAGTCGATGACCACCAGGACCGCGTCGTTCACGCCGTGGAAGAAGCCCAGGACGGACTCCCTGCGGTCGGGATGGATGACGCTGATGGCCGCCCCGAAGATGATCGTCACCACGATCAGCGGAAGCATGTCGCCGCTGGCGGCCGCCGAGACCGGGTTGGACGGCACCATGTTCACGATGACGTCCACGAGGCTGGGCTTGCTGGCCGCCAGCTCCACCCGCCCCGCTGCCTCGTCCGCGAAGCTCGCGGCCAGGCTGTCGCGCGTCCCGGCGTCGATCCGGGAGCCCGGCCGCACGAGCTGCGACAGGACGAGCCCGATCGTCACGGCGACCGCCGTGGTACACAGGTAGAAGGCGATCGTCTTGCCGCCGATGCGCCCCAGCTTGCGGATGTCCCCCAGCGACGCGGTGCCGATGAGCAGGCTCGCCACCACGAGCGGGATCACGATCATCGTGATCAGCCGGATGAAGATCGTCCCGACGGGCTCGACGCCCTCGAGAAAGACCTGCAACCAGCCGAGATCGGCGACGTTCGCGACGAGGCCGACCACCACGCCCAGCACGAGACCGATGAGGATCTTGTTGTAGAGGGCCATGCGCGCTCCGTTCGGGTTCGTGGGCGGCGGGAAGTGTGAGCGGCCCGGGGGGGGGCCGCAAGCGCGCGCACGGGCCGCGGGCCGGGCGCCGGGCGAAGCGCACAGCGGGCTGGTACGGCCCGTGCTAATTTGCGCGCCGATGCGAAACCGACGCGGATCCGAGCCGACGCAGGTGAGCCGGCGTGCACGCTCCTCCCGCCCGAGGCGGCGACCCGCCGCGCTCGGCATCGGCGGCGGACTGCTCGCGCTCCTGTGCGCCGCGGCGGCGCCGGGGTGCGCCGGCGACGAGACGGCCGACGACCCGTCCGGCACGGGAGCCGGCTCCGGGACCGACCGCGGCAGGCCCGCCGACGGACTCTACGACCGCGAACTGGCGTTCCTGGCCGTCGAGGGCCGCCGCGCGCTGCTGTTCACCTCGCGGGCGGACATTCAGGGGGGCGCCGGTCGCGTCCACGCGAGCGCCTGGGCCGACATCGGGGGTGGGTGGGAAGAGCTCGTGGACGAGACGCGGGAGTTCGCGGAGCTGCGCGACCCGTGGCGCATCTTCCCGCTCGGGCCGACGCGCCTGGTCGTGGACGAGGAGGGCTCGCTGGCGGAGATCTCCGTGCCGGGCCCGCGCGGCGCGTTCCTGCTCCGGCCCACGTCGCCCCCCATGGACATGCTTCGGTCGGGCGCGCGCATCTCGGTGCGGGAGGCTTCGCTGTCGACGCCGGACGATTCCATCCGCGGCCTGCTCGTGGACGCCATGGTCGCGTTCCCCGCGGCCGACTCCGCGGGCTCGGCGCTCCACGGCGTCTTCACCGCCGTCGGCGGGCCCATCGTCGTGATCGCCGGTGGAGAGAACGGGGGATCGCTGCTCGTGGCCGACATGGGCGGCGAGGAACTGCTGGAAACGGAGGTGCGCATCGAGGCCGGGGACAGGGCGAACGAGTGGAGAGTGGTATCGGCGGACACGAGCGTCGTCGGCACCCTGAGGGCCTCGGCCGACGGGGGCCCTGTGGCGGGCGTCCGCCCGATCGCGGTGGAGGGCCGCATCGCGCTGGCGGGCACGCTCCATCCCCTGGCGGGCGTGCTGCTCGTCCCGGTCCCCTGACGGCCTCCCTTGCCGCGCCGGGCCGGCTGATGGCGCAAGAGGTGAGGGTTTTCGTGTAATGGACTGGGTCCAGGCGCTCGCGACGATCGTGTTCGGGGCGGTGGCCGGCGGTGTCACCAACTCGGTCGCCATCTGGATGCTCTTCCACCCCTATGAACCGCCGGTCGTCGGAGGCCGGCGTCTGAGTCTCCTGCAGGGCGCGATCCCCAAGAACAAGGCCCGGCTGGCGCACCGGATCGGGGCGACGGTCGGCGACAAGCTGCTGACCTCCGAGGACCTCGCGCGGACCGTCGGCGAGCCCGCCTTCCGTGCTGCGTTCGACGATCGGCTGCGCGCCTTCCTGGGATCGCTGCTGGACCGCGAGCGGGCGTCGCTGAGGGACGAGCTGCCGCCCGCACTCGGCGAGCCGCTGGAGGCGCTTCTGGCCGAGGCCGTCGAAGGGCTGGTGCAACGGCTCGACGACTACCTGGACGGGGACGAGTTCCGGCGGCGCGCCGAGGACTGGACCTCGCGGCTGACCGAGGAACTGGCCGATCAGGAGATCGGGACTCTGATCACGCCGGAGCGGGAGGAGGCCATCGCCACGGCGGTGGGCGACTGGCTCGCGGAGGCGGTCGAGGGCGAGGGGTTCGAGCGCGCGGTTCGCGACTACCTGGACGCGGTCACCGAGCGCCTCCTCACCCCGGGTAGAACCTTCGAGGAGCTGCTTCCCGTGGGGCTGGTCGCGGCCTTCGAGCGGGGCGTCGCCAGCTACCTGCCGCTCGCGCTGGAGCGCCTGGCAGGGATGCTCGAGGATCCCGAGGCGCGCGAGCGGATCGAGGCGATCGTGCACGAGATCCTCGACCGCTTCATGCGGGACCTGCGCTTCCACCAGCGGCTGGTGGCGGCGCTCGTCATCACGCCGGAGACGATCGACAAGGTGCTGCGCGCCGTGGAAGAGGAAGGCGCCGACAAGGTCGCCGAGGCGCTCGACGACCCCGCGATGCGCGACGCCATGGCCAGGAGCGTGAACGAGGCGGTCGTGGACTTCCTGCGCCGGCCGGCGGTGAGCGTGCTCGGGCGGCCGGGCGACGAGAGCGTCGAGAATGCCAAGAAGACCATAGCCGGCTGGATCCTCAAGGGCGCGCGCGAAGAGCAGACCAGGACGTTCCTCGTCGGCAAGCTCCGCACCGGGCTGGGGATCGCCGAGCACCGGACCTGGGGCGACCTGTTCCGCCGCCTGCCCCCGGAGCGCATGGCGGATTTGCTCGTAGGAGTGGCGCGCTCCGACGAGGCGGGCAGGATCTACCGCGAGGCGTTCGGGAAGCTCGGGCAGGCGATCCTGGAAAGACGCATCGGCCGGCCCGCGGACATGCTGCCCGAAGACGCGCCCGACCGCATCGAGGCCGCGATCGCGGACCCGCTCTGGGGCTGGCTGCAGGGACAGGTGCCGGACCTGGCGCAGCGCATCGACATCTCGGGCAAGGTGGAGCGGAAGATCCTGGACTACCCCACGGCGAAGGTCGAAGAGCTGATCCGCGGCGTCACCCAGAGGGAACTCCGGCTGATCGTGCGGCTGGGTTACTTGCTGGGCGCGGTGATCGGGTCGGCGCTGATCGGCGTGAACACGCTGCTGGGCTAGCGCGCCGGCGCTCCCCTACGCCCCCGTCGCCGCCTCCAGCTCACGCCGTATCTCCCGGGGAATCACCTTCGACCGGCCCGCGTCGTAATCGTACAGCACCTGGTCGGTCGATCCCTCGACCAGCAGACGGCCGCCGGGGCCGCGCAGCTCGTACTCGATGGAGAAGCTGCTGTTGCCGATCCTCGCCACGCGCAACCCGACCTTCGCCGAGAGCGGAAACCGCACCCGCTCCAGAAAGCGTACGCGGACGCCCGCGATGACGTAGTCGATGGACTCCAGGTCGTCGCGACCGGTGATGCGCCTCCAGAACGCCGCGCGTGCTTCCTCGAAGTAGATGAGCGGCAGCGAATGGTGCGCGTGGCCCATCGGGTCGAGATCGCGGAAGCGGACGGAAACCGGGTACTCGAACGGGAACGCATGGGCGGGGGCTTCCGCCGCCCGATCGGACGCGGGGGGTTCCGTCACGGGCGACCACAGCAGGCGCCGGCGGGCGGCGAGACCCGCCTCAACGCCGGGACGGCGGCGGCCGCAGCCAGTCCAGGAAGCGATGCTTCGCCACCCGCCGGCGCGGAAAGTTGTCGCCGACGACGCGGTCCTTCCGCCCGTCGACGCCGGGGTGCCCCAGGCCCACCCAGACTCCGAAGCCGAGCGCGGCGATCGCGCCGAGTGCGTACCAGAGCATCGCGGGAGTGTAAGAGGACTCCGACGCCGGGCCAACCCGACCGCGGCGGGCGGTGAGGCGTTTCCGCCACCGCCTGAACGCGGCTCGCTCGCCTTTTTCAGCGACCTGCTAGCGCTCGATCGCGCCGATCGCGCGGACGGCCGCGCGCAGTCCATAGGCGGTTACCGCCGCCGACAGCAGCGCCGCCCCCCCCAGACCCGCCACGACGGGGAACATCTCCGCCGCCCCGATCTCCAGCCCGCGCCGTCCGGCGCGCAGGAACGCCAGCACGGGGAATGCCTCGAGCACGACCACGGCCGTGAGGTACGCGACCGCCAGCATCATGAAGAGGAATCCGCCGTATCCCGTCGAGATCTCGGCCGCGTTCGCGGTCTCGAAGCGTGGGTGCAGCGCGCCGATCCCGAGCGCGAGCGCGCACACGGCGAGCGTGACGGCGACCATCGTCGCCACGCCCAGCGCCATCATGAACGGGCCTACGCGCAGGATCAGGTTTGTGACGACCGTGAGCCCCACTGCCAGGACGAGCAGCGGCGCGGTGCCGGACACGTACTTCGTCCACACGAGCTTGCGCAGGTCCAGCGGCGCCGACTTGAGGAGCCACAGGTGCCGGCCCTCGAGGCTCACCGCGGGGAACAGGAAGCGCGCGGCGATGGCGGCGAGCACGAATCCCGCGACCCCCAGGTTCACGAACGCGACCGCGTTGGTCAGCGTGAAACTCACGCGCTCGCCGGTGAACAGCGGCAACGCGCGGATGTTGTAGACGTATACCACCACCAGCACCGCGAGCAGCGCGAGTTGCGACCACTGCGTGGTGTCCCGGACGAACGTGAGCCCGTCCTTTCTGACGAGGGCGCGCACGGACGGAGAGAGCGCGCGCAGCGGTCCCGCGTCCCAACCGGTCCCGCCCGGGCGCCCCGCGTGCTCCCGCAGGCGTGCGCCCTCCTGCGCGCGCGAGAACCCCTCCCCGTACAGCCGCCCGTGCAGCCAAGCCCCCATTACGAAGAAGGCGGCGGCCGTGCCGACCAGGAGCGCGAAGGGAAACCAGTCCGGTCGCTCCGCGACGGTCGCCAGGATCGCCGATGCGGTCCATTCGCTGGGCAGCCAGGCCGCGCTCGGGGTCTCGAGCGCGGACACGAAGGCGACCAGGTTGCCGAATCCCTCCGGGCTCGCGAGCCGTTCCGGGCGCACGAGTCGCAGCGCGACGATCACGCCGATGATCCCGAAGATCCCGATGAGCGCCAGCAGGTCCCGGGCGCGCCGGGCGGGGAAGACGTTCACCAGTAGCAGGGTCACGGCGGCGCCGATCACCCCCGGGATCGTGAAGAACGCGACCAGCGCGGCGACCGCGACCGCCGGGAAGAGAGGGCCCGCGCCGTAGGCGATCGCGTAGGAGGCCAGGATGGGGACGAGCATCAGCGCCACCATCCACGAGGACTGCAGCGCGGTCTCGATCAGCCGGGCGGCGTATACCTGGAACCCGTCCACCGGAGCGGCCTGGATCAGCTCGAGGTCGTCGGCGAGGAAGAACGTGGACAGCGCCGCGATGACGTTGGACAGCAGCAGGATCCCGAGAAAGGCGAGCAAGACCAGCCCCAGCAGCTTGGCGGCGAGGGCGTCGCCGATGCCCTCCGTCGCGCGGAAGTAGCTCACCATGCGGTGCACGACCCAGAAGACGGCCAGGAAGAACACCGCCCCGACGGCCGCGAAGGCGGCCCCGCGTCCCTTCCCCCCAGCCGCCCCGAATCGGTGCGCCTGGGCGCGCCAGCGCGGGCCGAGGAGGAGGGCGAGACCGGCGGACGTCGGACGCGACGCGCGCGTGCTCATGCCGGTCCCGACGGCCCCTGGCCGCCGCGCGCGAGCGGGCGCGCCGCCGGCCTACGCATCTCCGCCCACGCCGGCGAGCCCGTCCCCGGAGTCCCGGAGCGCGCTCACCAGGTCCGCCACGTCGGTGCCGCCGGTGAGCCGCAGGAACACCTCCTCGAGTCCGGCCGAGCCGGCCGAGGAAGCCGCTCGCAGTTCGGCCATCGAGCCCACGGCGCGTACGCGGCCGCCTTCGAGGATGGCGATCCTGTCGCACAGCGCCTCGGCGACCTCGAGCGTGTGCGTGGACATGAACACCGTGCCGCCCTGCCGGGCGAACGCCCGAAGCAGATCCTTGATGAGGCGCGCGCCCTTGGGATCCAGCCCGACCATCGGCTCATCTACCACGATCAGGTCCGGCGAATGGACCAGCGCCGAGCTGATCAGCAGCTTCTGGCGCATGCCGTGGCTGTAGCTCTCCACCAGCGTGTCCGCCCACCGGGTCAGCCCGAAGAGCTCCAGCAGCTCCGCCGATCGGCCGTCGATCCTCTCTCCCTCGACGCCCCAGAGCCCGGCCACGAAGTGGAGGAACTCGGCGCCGGTGAGCTTGTCGTAGAGGAAGGGCCGGTCCGGTATGTAGCCGATGTGCCGCTTTGCTTGCATCGGCTCGCGCACCACGTCCCTGCCGTGCACGAGGACGCGGCCTTCGGTGGGCCGCAGGGAGCCCACGAGCATGCGGATGCTGGTGGTCTTGCCGGCGCCGTTCGGCCCCAGGAACCCGAACAGCTCGCCCCTGCCCACCTCCAGGTCGATGCCGTCGACGGCGGTGAAGGCGCCGTAGCGCTTCGTGAGACCTTCGAAGCGTACCGCCGGCCCGGCGCCGGCCGCGCGCGGCACGATCACGACACGACCTCCAGGCGCAGCCGGCCGATCAGGCGCAGGAGCTCGACCTGGCGCGCGAGGCCTCCGACCAGGAAGCGCAGGTGGCCGGCGTCGGCCGGGAACTGTCCCAGCGTAGGATCGACGGCGACCCAACGGTCGTCGAGCCAGACCTCGGGCCAGGCGTGGTAGTAGAAGCGGTCGCCCACGTGGACCAGCCCGACCGCCGTTCGCGCGGGCAACCCGAGCGCGCGCGCCAGCGCCACGTACAGCACCGTGTGCTCGTTGCAGTCGCCCTCGCGCGCCTCCAGGACCTGCAGCGCGCTCGGAACGCTCAGCGTCACGTCCTTGTCCAGCGCCACGTATACCCAGTCGTTGAGCGCGCGGGCGACCGCGACCGGGTCCGTCTCGGCCCCCACGATCGCGCGCGCGGCGCTCCGGATGCGCGGGTGGTCCGACTGGATGAGCGGAGTGGCCGCCAGCGCGTCCCGAAGCGGCTCGGGATCGTCATCCGCGCTCCACGGGAGCGTCCAGCCCGCCGAGCGTGGCAGGCGCTCGGCCCGCACCCGCAGCGTGTCGCCGTCGAGCGCCTGGCGCCCGCCCGCGAGGTCGAATCCCTCCAGCTCCACGTCCAGCAGCCGCACCGACAGGCGCTCACGAACGCGCGCTTCGGAGAGGACGCCGGTGGCGATGGCGGTGCTCTCGATGATCGAACCGTAGCCGGCGGCTCGGGTGGGGTCCGCGGCCGCCCTTTCCCATTCCGAGCGCGCCAGCTCGAACGCGGTCCGCTCCATGCTGAAGCCCAGCGGACTCTCCGCGGATACCAGGCGCCCCTCGGCGTCGATCCGGCTGGTGACGCGGATGCCAGCGAACTCCTCCACGACGGTCCACGTGGGCACGGTGTCGTAGGTCTGGACCGTCCAGTCCGAACCGCCCGGTCCCGGCGTGACGCTGTCCGCCACGAACACCGTGTCCCGCGCGGTGACGACCAGGCGGACCGCGCGCGTCTCGAGCACCGACGGGTCGAACACGCGCGCCTCGATCTCCGCGCCCACATCCAGCCGGCCCGAGGCGGCGAGGCGCAGCGTGAGCGCCGAGGGCAGGAGAACGTCGGCCGGCAGGTCGTAGCTGCGCGCGTCCGGCCCATCGCCGATGCGCATCGACAGGACCCCGTCGGGCCCGGTTTCGCCGCGCGAGGTGAACCGGCCGATTTCGGAATCGAGCGTGAACGAGAAGGCGCGCACTCCCAGGGCCTCGTCGAGCGTGAGCCGGGTGCGCACCGTCGCCCGGTGGAGGCTGTCCAGCGCGGGCACGTCGAGCGTCATGAAGTCGTCGTACACGAAGCCGTCCGGCAGCGTGTCCAGCCGGGAGCTGGCCATGCCGATCGCCCCACCGTCGGCGCGGATCGTGTAGAAGTACGAACCCGGACCGAGCGAGGCCGCGGAGGCGGCCAGCAGGTCGCTCGGGGCGCGGAACGCCTGCCGGCGGACCTGCCAGCCGACCAGCGCCAGCCACACCGCGACCACGGCGCCGCCGAGCAACCGCCGGCGACTCACGCGAGCCACCCGGCGCCTTCGCGCGTTCCCATGCGTCTGCCTCCCCTCCCCGCATCCCCCGCCGGGCGCCGGCCATTGTCCGGCCTGGCCTCGGCGTACGAAAAGCACGCTTCAGTCCGCTCCGAACGTCTCCTTCACTTTCGGAGGCCGGACCTCGGCGATGACGTCCGCCTCGGTGTCGTACAGCGCCTCCATCGTGGCTCCGTAACGCTCGACCACGACGCGGCGCTTCACCTTCAAGGTGGGCGTCAGCTCCCCCGCCTCTATCGAGAACGGGCGCTCGAGCAGGCCTACCTTCTTGGGCGTCTCGTAGCGCGCGAGCTTGTCGAAGCAGCCGAACACTTCGTCGCGGATCTTGCTCTGGACGGCCGGGTCCTCGATCAACTCGCGATGCGTGGCGGCGCGAATGCCGCTCGCCGCCGCCCACGCCTCGAGCGCGTCGTAGTCGGGGACCACGAGCAGGACCGTGTAGGGCATCCGATCCCCCACCATCACCGCTTCCTGGACGAACCTGTTCGCCTTCACGGACTGCTCGATCGGCGCCGGGGCGATGTTCTTCCCGCCCGCGGTGACCAGCAGCTCCTTCTTGCGGTCGGTGATCTTCAGGAAGCCCTCGGCGTCGATCTCGCCCACGTCCCCCGTATGGAACCAGCCGTCCCGGAGCGCCGCCTCGGTGGCCTCGGGAAGGTCGTAGTACCCCTTCATCACCTGCGGCCCGCGGACCAGGATCTCGCCGTCCTCGGCGATGCGAATCTCGGTTCCGGGGATCGGCTTGCCCACCGTCCCGAGGCGCAGGTTGTCGGGCGTGTTCACGTTGGTCACGGGGGAGGTCTCGGTCAGGCCGTAGCCTTCCAGGATCAGCACGCCCGCCGCGTAGAAGAAGCGCGCGATGTCCTCGCTCAACGGCGCGCCGCCGGAAACGAAGAACTCCAACTCCCCTCCGGTCCGTTCCCGCAGCTTCGAGAACACCAGGCCGTCCGCCACGGCGTGCTGCAGGCGTACCGGCAGGGGTGGAGTCCGCCCCGCCAGGGTGTCGTCGGCCCAGCGCTCCCCCACGCCCACGGCCCAGTCCACCAGCTTTCCGCGCGCGCCGGACGCGGCCATCACGCGAGCGTGGATCTTTTCGTAGAGGCGCGGCACGGACGCGACGATGTGCGGCCGGATCTGCAGCAGGTTGGCCGGCACGGCGTCGATAGATTCCGCGTACGCGATGGTGACTCCGGCGCGGAAGAGCGCGTAGTCGAGCATGCGTTCGAAGATGTGGGACAGCGGCAGCAGGCTGAGCGCGCTGCGCGACCTGTGCAGCGGCAGCGCGATGAGGGACGCCTCGACGTCGTAGAAGAGGTTGCCGTGGGTCAGCATCACGCCCTTGGGCCTGCCGGTGGTCCCCGACGTGTAGAGGATCGTCAGCAAATCCGCGGGTCCGGAGGACAGGGCCAGCTCCTCGAAGTCAGCGCCCGCGTCGCCGTTGGAACGCTCGTCGGCGCCCCGACGCACGACGTCCCGCATCGTGATCAGGAAGTCGTCGCCTTCGTCGGCGACCGCGTCGTCGTCGAACACGACGACCCGCTCCAGGGCCGGCAGCCTCTCCCTCAGCGACATCACCTTTGCGAGCTGCTCCGCGTCGGAGACGAACGCGAAGCGGACGCCGCTGTTTTCCAGAAGGTAGTGGATCTGGTTGGCGGGCAGGGTGGCGTAGACGGGCACCGACACGCCTCGGCGGCACACGGTCGCGTAGTCGGCGAGCGCCCAGTCGAGCCGGTTCTCCGACAGGATCGCCAGCTTGTCCCCGGGCCGCTGACCCAGCGCATCGAGACCCGCCGCCAGATCGCGTACGCGTTCCAGGAGATCGGCGCGCGAGATGCCGCGCCAGGCGCCGTTCTCCTTGAAGCGGAACGCCTCGCGCTCGGGCCACTCGGCGCACCCTTCGAGGAACAGCTGCGCGACCGTGCCCTCCGGGACGTCGTACGGCGTGGCCGCGTAGGTGCCGTCCCGGACGATCGTCTCCGGCGGCGGCGCGCTCACGATTCGGCCTCGTTCACGACGCGTCGACGTCGAAGCGGATCTCGATGTCCTCGCGCAGGGAGTGCAGAACGCTGCAGTACTTCTCGTGCGACAGCGCGACCGCGCGCACGAGCTTGTCCCGGTCGGCGGGCCCGATCCCCCTGGCCCGGTACGCGATGTGGATCGCGGTATACCGCCGCGGCGGATCGGCGGCGCGGGTCGCGGTGATTCCGACCGTCAGGCCGTCCAGGGCGACGCGCATCTTGGAGAGGATGTCGACGACGTCGGCGCCGGTGCAGCCGGCGAGGGCATGCAGGAGCAACTGCATGGGAGACGGACCCGTCACCCCGTCTCCGTCCACCACCACCGCGGGAGCGTCCCCGGCCTCGGAGACGAAACGGAGAAGCGCGCCGCGCCATTCTGCGCGCGCGCCGGCGTCCGCGCGCATGGAGGCCGGCGTCGGCGGCTTCGAAGGGCCCGCTCCCGACGCCGGTTCCTGGGCGCCGGGGACGGACCGACTCACGGCCTCGGCCAGGCTTCCGCCCGGTCCGACCGCGAAGGCTCCTGCTGCGACGCGGTCCGGTCGTGACCGGTAGCCCGGGCGGCGGGACCGGAACCGTCCCGTCCGGCGCCGTCGGCGTCCGCCGCGGCCCCCTCGGCGGGCTGCGGCTCCCCGCGGATGGAAGCGAGGGTGGAGCGGGCGTGCTGCACGTGCCGCGCGGCATCCGGGCCGTCGGGGGGCGTCTGGAGGAAGACCTCGAGCAGCTCGGCGGCTTCGTCCTCCCGGCCGGCGCGTAGCAGCAGAAAGGCCAGACCGTAGCGCGCCGCCGCCGCGGAAGGGTCCTTGCGGAGCACCGTGCGATACGTCCTGATGGCCTCGTCGGTCATGCCGATGTGGCTGTACGCGACAGCGATCTGCTGGAGGGTGGCGGCGTCGTCCGGATTCTCGCGCAAGGCGAGCCGAAGCGAGGTCAGGGCTTCATGATGCTGGCCGGATCGGAGAAGGGAGACTCCCTCCTCGTAATAGTCGATCCTCCCGCCCGCATCCCGTGAAAACAACTTGCCGAAGAGCGACATTGGCTAACTCGGAGAGCCCCCCGCCAACCGCACGATCACCGCCCACAAGATAGACGCGCGCATCCGGAGGCGCAACGCGCACGCTTGCAGCCGTTTGCAGGCCGTCGAGCCGTGGCCATCGGACCCGGGCGGATCGCCCGGGCCGGCCTGGCCACGCGGCCCTCGCGGACCGCGCGCGAGCCGGACATCACGCGAGCTGGTACAGGCGCGGCGGGTCGGCCGCGCCGAGGCGCTCCGCGACCACGACGGCGGCCTCGTCGGCAAGGACCCGGCAGCCCAGCCGCTCGAGCTCCCGCGCCGTATCCTCCCGCGCGGCGGTGACGACCACGCGGCTTCCCGGCGCCACGACTCGCACCGCCTCGTGGAGGGTGACGTGCGACTTCGTGGCGAGCGCGACGCCGGCCACGCGCCGGTCGGCGATGGGGAGGTCCTGGCGCGTCAGCAAGCGGCTCTCGCGCTCGAATCCCCCTCCCCCGTCCTCGCCCCGCGCCGCGGCGTCCACGGTCACGATCTCCAGGCCAGGCAACAGGCGCGCGAGCTCGCCGGCATGGCGTGCTTCGGGAGCCACCAGCACGACCACGCCCCGGGCGTCCGCCAGCCCCAGCAGCGCGCCGAGGCGCAGCGCGGCATCGGTCGGCCCCGCACGGCGGGGGTCGGCGTCCGCGCTGGGCGTTCCGGCCCGCGGGGCATCGGATCCTGGAGGCCGCTCCGCGCCGGCGTCGGAGGCGCCCCCCGGCGCGGGCTCGTCCTCTCCCCCCGGGTCGGGCCGGACGGCCGCCCGGCCCGGCCCGGGCGCGCTCTCCGCGGGCGTTCGGCGGGGCCGCAGATCCGCGACCCCGCCGCGGACGGGGTAGCGAACGCCGCACCCGTGGCACCCCAGCGAGCCCTCGATCGCGCGGCTCCCCCGGGCGACCTCCGACAGCAGCACGAGCCCCTCGCCACAGGAGGCGCAGCGGAGGATTTCCGTGAGCGCGACGTGCATTCCGAGCCTCTGAATCCGGCGATCTGGCGGGGCGTAACCGCCGCCGCCGCTCCCGCCGACGATGCGCCAAGCTACGCCCGCGGCGGGGCCACCGCGCGCGCATCCGATACCGCATTTCGCAAACCATTTGCGAGAATCGGACCGTCGGGGGGCATGACGGGGCAACCGGGCGAAGTGTTACGTCATTCAAGGACAACAATTTGAGAGATCGTTGCCCGGCCGGGGCCCGGTGGCACCCGCATTGCCCTTGCCTGGCGCGGTTCACGACGTCTCGTGGTCGAGGCGTCGATTCCCCGCACGACGACGAATCGCCCGACGGAGGGGCACGGCGGCTGGTCCAGGCCGGGCGGGGAGAAACTCACGAACAGGAGTCAACGCCATGCGTAGGGTCGTTCTTTCTGTGGCCGCTCTGGCCGCCCTGGGTTTTCCCGCCACCGCCAGCGCGCAGAGCTCGGCGTCCGCGGATGCCTCGGTCAGCGCGATGGTGGTCGCCGCTCTGACCCTGACCAACAACTCCGACCTGGACTTCGGGACGGTGGGCCTGAACACCGTCGCGACCGTGGCGTACACGGACGCCGCCGCGGCCAACTGGTTGGCGACCGGTGAGGCCAACACGCCCGTGACGGTCACGTTCCCGGCATCGATCGCGCTATCGAACGGGACCGACGTCATGACGTTCACCGCCTCCATGGGTTCGCACGCGAGCACGCAGGCGTCCGCCTCGGCGCTCAACACCGGCGCCTCGGTCAACCTGGACGGAAGCGGCAACCACCAGTTCTGGCTCGGCGGCAGCATCGACACGAGCGGTGGCATCAGCACCGGCGTGTACTCAGGCCTTTTCGGCCTGACGGTGGAGTACTAGGAGCCGCCGTCGGACCGGCCGGGGGCCGGAGAACATCCGCCCCCTGCCGGATCCGGTCGGTCGTCACTGAAGGCTGACGATGCGCTCCCCGGTGCTTCGATCCGCGGTCCTCGGGCTCGGCCTTCTAGCCGGCGCACCGCCCCTGCTCGCCCAGGCGAGCGCAACTACGTCGGTTTCCATCACGGCAGACGTCGTCAACGGGCTGAACATCGTAAAGGTCAGCGACATCGACTTCGGCGTCGTCCCCGCAGGTTCCGGCGCCAACGTGCTGCTCGCCACCGACGCGGGCGCAGGTCGGCTCCACGTCTTCGGCCAGCCCGGTCGCCCGGTCACGGTGGCGATCGCCGCTCCCGCGGCGTTGACTTCGGGCGCCAACGCGCTGCCGTTCGCGGGAGCGGCGTCCGTGAACGAGTCGGCGGACGACCACGCCGGCGCGACGCCCGTGCCGGTCGGTCCGAGCTTCACCATCAGGCTCCGCGACCAGGGGCCGGCCAGGAACGGGCGCGTCGGCTACCTGTATCTGCACGGCCTCATCACGGTCGGCGCGACGGTCCCCCAGGGCGTATACACGGGGACCGTGACGGTCACGGCGGAACAGTGAGCCCGATGCCCAGGAGCTACGCCCCGGCATCGCCGACCGTGCGCGCCGCGGTCCGCGGGGCGCTCGCCGCGCTCCTGTCGCTGGCGCTCCTCGCGCACGCGCGTCCGCTCGACGCGCAGGGCGAAGGCCAGGGCGACCCCAACCACTCGTCCGTGACGGTGTCGCGACTCGGCGACCTGGTATTCGGCCTGGTGGTCGGGGGCGCGAGCGTCGTGGTGCGCCCCGATGATCCCGCCGCCGCCCACTTCGAGGTCAGGGTCCGCGGCGGGCCCTCACACGTCGTCACGCTGACGATCGCGCTGCCGGCGGCGCTGCTGTCCGGCCCGGATCGGCTGCCGGTTCGCTTCGACGCGAACAGCGCCGCCTGGGCCACCTCCGACGCGCCCGACGCGCGCACCGCGTTCGATCCCGCGCGCGGCACGACCGTCACGCTGGACCAGCGCGGCCCGAAGTCGCTCCTGGTGTGGATCGGGGGGACGCTGGAGCCGATGCAGGCGCAGCCGTCGGGCGACTACTCGGCGCTCATCGCCCTCAGCGCAGTCGAGAACTAGGGAGCCACCGTGTCTCTTCGCCCTCTATGCATGCTCGTCGCGGCCGCCGCGATCTCCGGCCCGGCGGCGGCGCAGACGCTGGTCGCCCCTACGGTCATGACCCTCGGCGACCGCGAGCGCTTCGGGACCTTCCTCGTCGACAACCGGTCGAACGAGCCCCAGGAGGTCACGATCTCCTTCAAGTTCGGCTATTCCGCATCGGACGCGGAAGGAAACCGGTTCTTCGTCTACGACGACACGGCTTCGGCGGCGGCCTTCGGCCTGCACGAGCAGATCAGGGCGTTTCCGCGCCGCTTCGTCCTGGCGCCCGGCGACCGACAGATCGTGCGCATGAGCGCGCGACCGTCGCCGGACGGGCCCGACGGCGTCTACTGGGCACGCATCGTCACGGCCTCGCAGCCGCGGTCGTCCGCCGCGGAGCAGACCGCGCAGGAAGGCGTCGCAACTCAGGTGATCTTCCGGCTGGAGCAGGTCACGACCCTCCTCTACCAAAAGGGTCAGGTGAGCACGGGCCTCGAGCCGGGGCCGCTGGAGGCGCGTGTGGGCACGGACTCCTTGACCGTCCGCCTCCCGCTGCGCCGCACCGGCAACGCGCCCTTCTACGGACGCGCGCGCATGCAGGTGACTCCGGAATCCGCGGACCCCGGCGGGGCCCCTGCGCCGCCGCTCCGGGACGAGCTGCTGTTCGAGGTCTTCTTCGACCGCGTGATCAGCTTCGACGTCCCCCTGGAGGGTCTCCCGAGCGGCCGCTACCGGGTTCTTCTGGCCGTGGATTCCTACCGGCCCGACATCCCGCGTGAGGACCGCGTCGAGGCGGAGGGCTTCGAGGCGGAGGCTTCGTTCTCGGTTCCATGAGCGCGCCGCGGGGTGTCGTCGCCGCCGCCCTGTTGGCGGCCGCGCTACCGGGCCCGGGACAGGCCCAGGAGCGGCGGGACGCGCTCCCTCGCCCATCGGCGGAGGCCGAGGCGGCCTTTTTGTCCTTCCGGCACGCGGGCCTGGTGGACACCGTCCTCACCGCCGTCTACGACCGCGACTCCCTCTACGTCCCGCTCGGCGAGGCCTTCCGGACCCTCGGCGTGCCCGTCGTCCTGGACCTCGACCGGGGTCGCGCGACCGGCTTCTTCCTGCACCCCCGAGCCAGGTACGAAATCGACCTCGCGGCGGGAATCGCGCGTGTGTCGGGGGAGGAAATCGCGCTCGGGCCGGCGGACGGACTCCTCGGCGACCTCGACCTCTTCGTGCTCCCGTCCGCGCTGGAGAGGGTGTTCGGCGTGCGTGTCCTCGTGGATCTCGGCGAACTGGCGTTGCGCATCGACCCCGGCGACCGGGTCTTTCCCATCGTCGCCGCGGAGCGGCGCCGACGCCTGCGGGCCACGACGGCGGGCGCGGACCGCTTGGCTCCGCACGCTCCGCTGCGCGCCGAGCGCCTGCGGCGGCGCCTCTACGGCGGCGTCCTCGACTACTCGCTCGACGCAAGCACGGGGGCGGGCGCGAACTTCACCTCGTTCGGCCTGGCGACCGGGTTCGAGGCCTTCGGCGGGGACCTGGAGGCCGGCGTTCGGGGGGTCGGGTCCGGGGAGGGACTGCGCGCTTCGGACGTGCGCGGCTCGTGGCGCTACGTCTTCTCGGACGAGGAACGGCGACTGTCGCAACTGCGCGTCGGCAGCCTGACGGCGGCCGGGGTCGGGACGTTCGACCTGCACGGGATCCGCGTGACCAACGAGCCGGTGCAGCACCGGCGTCTCTTTTCGATCCACCTGATCCGGGGGCAGACGGAGCCCGATGCGGAGGTGGAGCTGTACGTGAACGGCCAGCTCCAGGATTTCGCGATGGCGGACGGCCTGGGCGCATACGAGTTCCGCCTTCCCCTCTTCTACGGCCGCTCCGTCGTCTCGCTGCGCTTCTACGGCCCCAGCGGCGAGTTCCTGCGGGAGGAGCGGGGAGTCCCGGTGCCGTTCGGCCTGGTGCCCGCCGGGGAGGTCGACTACTCGGTCGCGGGCGGAGTCCGAGCCCGCGACGCCGGAACCGCGATCCTCACCCGCGTCGCCTGGGGCGTAACCGACCGGATCACGAACGCGGCCGGTATCGAGTACATCGGCGATGCGGCGGCGGGCTCGGAGATCGTGTTCTTCGAGAGCCTCGCGGCGCGACTCACCGAGGGGCTGCACGCGTCGCTCGAGCTCGCACCCGGGGCGTTCGCGCGCGCGGCCGTCGAGGGCTTTTCGTCGTCGCTGGCCAGCGGCGAGCTGGAGGTCGCACGGTTCTCCGACAGCCCCGGCTACAACCCCCGCGGCGACGACTGGCGCTTCCGCCTGCGTGGCTTCTCGCCGTTCCGCGTCGGACGGGTCGGGATGACGGGCCGCCTGGTGGCGGACTGGACTCGCTCGAAGGCGGGCGACGCCGACGCGTCCCTGGAGCTGGAGGCCGTCGCCAGCGTGGGACGCCTGCGCCAGAGCGTCGGCCTGCGGGGCCGCAGCACGGGGGACTTCTTCGGCCCGGCGGAATCCCGCGAGCTGCTGCTGGGGACGCTCTACAACGTGTCCGGCCACGCCGGCGCCCTCGCGCCGCTGAATGGCACGCTCCTGCGCGCGCTGTACACCCGTGGCCTGCACGAGGCGTCGGCCGACCGCGTCGAGCTCGCGCTGAGCCGGCCGCTCACGCGAGCCACCCGGATCTCGGTCTCCGCCGAGCGGAATTTCGCTCTGGACGCCGGGCGCTTCGAGGTGCGCGTCACCTACGACGGCGACCCGCTCCTGGCCACCCTGGGGGTGCAGCGGGATGCGGGCGGAACGCGGCTGCGGCAGACGCTGCGGGGGGCGCTGGCGGTGGACCCCGCCAACCGCCGCATCGTTCCGACGAAGCAGCCCTGGATCGGCCGGTCCGGCGCGGCGTTCCGCTTCTTCATCGACCGCGACGGCGACCGCGCGTACTCGCCCGGCGAAGAGCTGGTGGACGGCGGCGCCGTGCGCTT
Source organism: Longimicrobiales bacterium (assembly GCA_035513295.1). Classification (GTDB taxonomy): domain Bacteria; phylum Gemmatimonadota; class Gemmatimonadetes; order Longimicrobiales; family RSA9; genus DATHRK01. The sequence goes on along the minus strand of DATKCH010000092.1, from coordinate 651 downwards.
CCGCGAATCGGTCGCGGTGCGCCGCGGCGCGGACAGCGTATTGAGGGCCGTCGACCTGCTGGCCTACTACCAGTACTCGGTGCGCATCGACGACTCGTCCGTGAGCAATCCCGCGCTCGTGCCGGCCGTGCGCGAATTCTCCTTCGTGACCGATCCGAGCAGCTACAAGCCGATCGACGTGCCCTTCTACGTCGGCGGCGAGGTGGATGGCGTCGTGACGATGGCAGACGGGAGCGGGACGCGTCCTCTCGCCGGAGCGCGACTGAACGTGAGGTGCGTCGAGGGCTGCGAGTACCGGGGATCGACCTCCACCTTCGCGGACGGCAGCTTCTACCTGCCGGCGCTGCCGCCGGGACGCTATGAGGTTTCCCTGGACGCGGAGCAGCTGCAGGCCATCGGCGCGGACGCCGTACCGGCGCGGCATGCCTTCCGGCTGGAGTTCGATCCGGTCGGCGACTACGTGACGGGGTTGGACTTCGTGGTGACCCGCTAGGCGGAGCGCGAGATCGACAGGTAGGGGATGCGAACGTGCCCGGGCCTGTCCAGCAGCCAGGATACGGCCTCGGCGACGTCCGCGGGAGCGAGCATTGCGTCTCTGCCCGGAACGTCGCCGCCGCCGACGCCGTCCCACAGCGGCGTGGCGGTGGCGGC
>DATKCH010000091.1:0-2448 GCA_035513295.1 Longimicrobiales bacterium | reverse complement strand
CGCAGGGTGCCGCCGGAGGCGACGGTCCGCACCAGAGATGGGCTGCCGGAGCTTACGGGCGGACCCTTCACCGTGTCGCGGACCTCGCGCTCACGGAGCGAAGTCCTGGACGAGTACGTGGCGCGCGTGCGCGTCGCCGTGCAGCGGCGGCTGCCGTCCGAACCGTTCCTGCACATGCTCAGCGGCGGCCGCGACTCGCGGCACCTTCTGTTCGCGCTGGTGGAGGCGGGCGCCAGCCCCGAGGCGATCGTCACCGCCGAGCACTACCCCCCGCGCCCGAACGAGGACGCGCGCGTCGCCGCGCTGGTCGCGGCGCACCTCGCGCTGCCCCACCGCGTCCTGGCGCAGCCGCGCGACAGGCTGCGCCAGGAGCTTCGCAAGAACGTCCGCACGAACTTCTCCTGCCACGAGTGGCACGCGTGGGGCGTGGTCCTCGGCGAGTACATCGGGCGGCACACGCCGGTGTCGTTCGACGGGCTCGGGGGCGACACGCTGTCGATGGGCCGATACCTGGACGCGCGCCAGGTGGAGCTGTACCGCAGGGGGGATTTGGAGGGGATGGCGGAGTCGCTGCTGCGGGACCAGGAGGCAACGCTGGAGACGCTCCTGGAGCCCGGGCTACTCGCGGCGGCGTCGCGCGACGCCGCGCGGGCGCGCCTAGTGGAGGAGCTTTCGCTGCACGCCGACGCCGCCAACCCGGTGCGCTCGTTCCGGTTCTGGAGCTTCAGCCGCCGCAAGATCGCCCCCGCGGCGCTCGGCCTGTTCGCGGGGACGCGCGTGCGCGCGCCGTACCTCGACCACGACGTGTTCGACCTGCTGGCCTCGGTGGCGCCCGAGGTGCTCGCCGACGCGGGCGGCCACCTGCACACCGAGGCCATCCTGCGGGGCTACCCGGAGCACGCGCACCTGGAGTTCGAGGACAAGCGCGTCCCCAGCCGCGACGACGCGGCCCACGTGCGCCGCTACGCGCTCCAGGTCGCGGCGTATCTGCTCCGGACCGGGGCGGGAGGAGCCGGGACGCTGCGCGCGTCGGCGGTCGGCCCGCGCGCGCTGCGGGCGCTCGCCGACCGGAGCTACCGCCGTGAACTCGTGCGCACCGCGCCGGTGACGGTGTTCCTGACCCAGGTGGGACGGCTGATGCGCGGGGTCCGCGGAATCGATCCGGCCGGAAACAACGAGGAAGGGGACGATGGATAGAGGAACGCGGGAGCGCGCGGCCGTTGGGGTGGGCGACGCGGCCCCGAGGGTCGCGGTGGTCGGCGTCGGCGCGCTGGGCGGCTTCATCGCGGGCCGGCTCGCCACGAACGGAGCGGCGCCGGTGCTGCTGGACACCGGGGATCGCCTGCGCGCGCTGCGCGAGCGCGGCCTGCGGGTGATCGAGCGGGACGGCACCGAGCTGGACACGAGCCGCTGCCGCGTCGCCGAGGACCCGGCGGAGGTCGGCGCGTGCGACCTGGTGCTCCTGGCGGTGAAGGCGCACGACCTGCCGCGCGCCGCGCCCGCGGCGGCGGCGCTCCTGGGCGAGGGGAGCGTCGTGCTGCCCCTCCAGAACGGCATCCCGTGGTGGTACTTCCAGCGCCACGGCGGCCCGCTCGAAGGAACGAGGCTCCGCACCCTGGACCCCGACGGCGTCCTGGAGCGCGCGCTCCCGGTCGAGCGCGTGCTCGGCTGCGTCGCGTACCCCGCCGCCTGCAGGGGCGCCGACGGCACGGCGCACCACGTGGAGGGCGACCGTTTCGCGATCGGCGAGCTGGACGGATCGCGCAGCGAGCGCGCGGCGAAGGTCGCGGAGTGGCTGGAGACGGGCGGCCTGCGCGCCCGCGTGATCGAGGACATCCGCGCCGAGATCTGGCTCAAGGCGCTCGGCAGCCTCAGCCTGAACCCCGTCTCGGCGCTGACCGGCGCCACCATGGCGGCGATCTGTCGCGACCCCCGCGGGCGGGAGCTGGTGCGCGCGCTGATGGTGGAGGCCGAGTCCGTCGCGGCGGCGCTGGGCGTCACCCTGCGGCGCACGGTGGAGGAGCGCATCGCCGGCGCCGAGCGAGTCGGGGAGCACCGCACGTCCATGCTCCAGGACGTGGACGCCGGCCGGCCGCTCGAGGTGGACGCGCTCGTCGGGGCCGTCGTGGAGATGGCGGAGCTGACCGGCGTGCCGGCGCCCAACATCCGCGCGGTCCACGCGTGCGCCGCGCTGCTGGACGCGCGCATCCGGGAGGAGGCCGCCGGCCGAGGCCCGGGCAGCGTCCACGCGACCCGGGACGGCAAGACCGTGCGCATCCGCCCCATGCGCCCCGAGGACAAGCCGGCCGTGATGGCGCTGCTCAGGAAGTGGGACATGGCGCCGCGCCTGGGCGACACCGCGGCCGAGCGCAGCGGCCTTGACGAAGCCAACGCGTTCGTCGCGATCCAGGACGACGTGGTGGTCGGGACCGCGGGCTTCCTCGAGCT
>DATKCH010000090.1:0-2395 GCA_035513295.1 Longimicrobiales bacterium | reverse complement strand
CGCTCGAGGAGACGATCGGCGACCTGGTGCGCTCGACCGCCCCGACCGTCGCCACCTACGCGAAGTCGGACGGCGTCCATGTCCGCATCACCGATCGCGACACCGACACACGCGCGCGCGACGAGCGCATGGGGCGGATGGAGGCGGCGATCCGCGAGAGGGTCGGCCGCTACATCTGGGGCGTGGACGGCGAGACGCTTGGCGGCGCCGTGGGGGCTGCGCTTGCGGAGCGCGGCTGGCGCCTCGCCACCGCCGAGGGCCTCACCGGAGGCGAGCTGGCGCGGTCGCTGAGCGAAGCGGAGCCCGAGGGCTGGTATCTCGGCGGCGTCGTGCGGCCGGGCGCGGGATCAGCGGACCTCTACGCGTCGGTCGCGGACCTCCGCGCCGAGGTCGTCATCGTCACCGAACACACCCCATCCGGGGAGCCCACGGCTCGAGTACGGACGCCCACGACGGAGAGGTCTGCGGCCGTACGTGCGGGGAGCGCTCCTGAAGCTCGCCGGCGCGCGGTCCTGACGGCTCTCGATCTCACGCTCCGCGTCATCAAGCGCGGAGGCTCCGACCCGGCCTAGTCGTCGTCCTCGTCGCGGCTGCGCTGCCCCGCCGGCGGAGGCGTCTTCTTGCCGCGCTCCTTGGCCTTCTGTTGGGCCTCGCGGGCCTTCTGCTGCTGTTGCTTGATCTTCTCGATCGCGGCCTTCCACTGCCTGGAGACCTCGGCCAGCTTCTCGAGGGTCGTCGGCGTCCCCTTACGCGTGGCGGTCGCGCCCTGGTCCTCGCCTTCCTCGCTCTGCGCGGCGGCGGTCGCGACCGGCGTCGGGTCGGGCAGCGTCACATTCCCGATGCCCTGCGACTGCGCGGCCGCTGCGGCCGGGGGCGCTACCCGCGGCGCTGTGGCCGGTCGCGCCGGCGCGACCCGCGCGGGTGGAGCTTCAACGACCGGCGGCGCGGCTGCGGTGGGCTCCGCGGCGGTCTCTTCGACGCCCTCGTCCTGCGCGCGCTGCGCGGCCGCGGCGGCGACCTGATCGGTCACGCTCGCGGCATGCTCGGCGATGAGCTCGGAGATCGTGCCGCTCGCTTCGGCCGGCGGCGCGGATGCGACCGTGTCGAAGGCCGGGGCGCTCTGGGCACTCGCCGTGCCCGTCCGCAGGCGCTCCGCGATGTCCGACGCGCGGGCCTGCTGGTCGGCGAGACGCGCGCGGAGGCGGGCCACGATGGTCGGGCCGTTCGCTTGGAGGCGCTCGATGGAGGCGAGCTCCGCGGCGGCTTCGGCGAGCTGGGTCCCGTAGGCGCTGGCGGCGACGAGGGCTTCGGGCTCGCGGCCGGCAACGGCCAGGCGCTCGGCCTCCGCCAGCCGGTGCTCCGCCATGGAGAGCCAGACGACAGCGCGGTCCTCCGGGCTCTGCGCCAGCGCGAGGCGGACCTGCTCGCTGGCCACCTTCAGGGCGTAGAGAGGCTCGTCGGGCAGGGCGTCGGCGCTGGCCACGGAGGCGGTCGCCAGCAGCGAGATGACCAGCACGCCTGAGACGGCGGCGCGCACGAGGTACGGCGCCGGGGCGGCCAGGACCGTCAGGATGTTGTAGAGGTGGTCGCCGAAGCCTGGGCTGCGGGGCTCGACCCGGGCCAGGACCTCCCGGCGCATGCGGGCGCGCCTCTCGTCGTCGAGGTCGTCAGGACCGCGCGGAGGCCATGGAGCACCCACCGCCGGGCTAACGGGCGGCTTGCTCGGCCGTTGCGAGGCCGGCGCTTGCGCGCAACGGGCACTTCCAGAAAGCGCGTTAAGCGCAGTAAATAGAAAGCCCCGGCACCGCAGGGGAGCAGGCGGTGCCGGGGCGTAAGTCAGGACGGGTCAGCGGGCGGGCCGACCCGGACCTGGTCAGTTGGAAGGGATCAGCTACACCCGGTCGTGTCCCCGCAGTTCTCGCACTTGTGGCAGGTGCCGCTCCGAACGGTCAGCCAGCCGCAGCGCGGGCAGGGCGGCGCATCGGGTGTCGAGTTCATGCGCCGCGCGCCGGGTGTGAGGGTGGTCGGTGTGACGGGGCCCGCGTGGCCGTTCCCGTGGGACGCGGCCGGCACGATCGTGCTGAGCAGCTCTAGCTGCGGCGTCACGTCGGCGATCTCGGTCGTGCGGACGAGTCCCAGCATCTCGCGGTCTTCCTTCGCCAGGAAGCGGTATCCGAGCCAGCGGAAGACGTAGTCGACGATCGACTTGGCGAAGCCGATCTCGGGGTTCCCGGTCCAGCCGCTCGGCTCGAAGCGCATGTGCTGGAACTTCTCGACGAGGTGGACCAGCGGCACGCGGTACTGCAGGAGCAGCGACACGCTGGTCGCGTACGCGTCCATCATCCCGGAGAGCGTCGAGCCCTCCTTGGCCATCGTGACGAAGAGCTCGCCGGGC